>DATKPS010000206.1:0-26900 GCA_035524015.1 Candidatus Sulfotelmatobacter sp. | reverse complement strand
CCCGGAAATCGCGGCGCGCGTTTCCAACCTACACCCACCAACAGGACGCGTTCGGAAACGGAAGTATCTTTCTGTGTTTTCATGAAGGAGTTAGAGCCGGCGTACTCGCGCGTAATTCGCGCACCATGGAAGGGACCTTCGTCATCATTCCGATTATACTTCTATTCGCTTGGGTGGGATACCACCGCACCCAGCTTGCTTTGGACGATTTCTAGAGCCTCTTGTTGGGCTCTTTCCTCGTCGCCAAATCCTTCCAGCCAGTGCACTCCTTGCTCCCGACGGAACCACGTCATTTGCCTCTTCGCGTATCGCCGCGTCGCCTGTTGAATCGCCGCGCGCGCCGCTTCTAGGGTCGATTCCCCATTGAGTACCTTTCGCAATTCGCGGTAACCGATGAACTCGAACGCTTTTGCGTTTTCTGGAACCCCGTTAACCATCAGCGCGCGCACTTCCTCGACCCAGCCTCGCATAAGCATGCTATCGGCCCTCGAGTGCACTCGCTCGTACAGCGCTTCCCGCGCCGGCAGCAATCCTATTTTTATCGCTCGCCAGCCCTGCAGCGGCGTTCGTCCGTTCCGGTGAACCTCCGAAATCGGCTTGCGGGTTAGCAGGCAGACTTCGATGGCTCGAATTAGCTTCTGTTCGTCAGCCGCCACGATTTTTTCTGCCGCTTCCCGATCCAGATGCTGCAGCATCCGGTGCAAATACCCCGGTCCGTGCTCCGCGGCGTCCGCCCGCAAACGCTCGCGCAATTCCTCGGACCGCTGCGGCACTTCCGCCAATCCTTCCAGGACCGCCCGCAGATACAGCCCGGTACCCACGGTCAGTATCGGGAGCTTTTTTCTTGCGCGCAGATCGTTCAATGTCGCAATCGCTAGTTCCCGGTAACCACCCGCCGTTGACGCGTCCGTTCCATCTAGGACGTCCAGCAGATGATGGGGAATTCCTCGCCGTTCTTCTTCCGTGGGTTTGGCTGTGCCGATATCAAAGCCCCGATATAGCTGCGTGGAGTCGCATGCGACCACTTCGCCATTCAGCCGCTCGGCGAGCCACACCGCCAACGTGGATTTTCCGGAAGCCGTCGGCCCTACAATCGCCAGGAGTGGAAGATCGCCGGACGTATTCATTTACGGAATAGCATAGGCCACACGCGGACCAGCAGGATAGCCAGCACGATCAGCGCCAGTAACAAACTGCCTAGCACTTGGGCACGGGTTGGTTTCATTGCTTTTATTTTAGGGGCAGGTGGCTTCGTTATAACAATACGTGAACCGCAGCTGAATGTAATCAGCCTTGAACCCCCCCGGAAGAGGAGGGAACGGGTTGGAAGCGCGAATGGAAGAAATCGCCGCGCGATCTAAGGGTTCCTTCCCGGACCCGAACACCCTTTGTGGATCGCTGTCGGGCACGGTTCCGTTCTTGTAGATTTTGAAAATCAACGAAACCTTGCCGTTGTCTCCCAATTGCACCGACGCTGGCATCACCGAGAACCAGTTCTGCTTCACGATGATGTAGATCCGTCGCAGATAATCGTTGAAGTCGATTCCCTCATCGTCGGTGAGCATTTGGATCGCTCCACCCGCGGACCCATGGCCGCCTTGGCCGCCACCGCCGTGCGAGCCCGGCAAACCACTGCTTCCGCCAATGGGCGGCGGCGAATTGGGTCGCGTACCTCGCGCCAAGTCCTGAATCGTGTCGCCCGGTGAACTGGACTTCGGCAGGATCAACCCTTGCTGCGGCACGGGCATATTAGGGTTTTCCAGCTTAATTTGTGGTTTTGGCAGGTCGCCCTTATTTCCGTCGGCAGGTTTCGGAGGTGGCGCAGCGATGCTTGGCTGTGGCGTAGGTGCGCTGGGCAGTTCTCTCTTCGGTTGTGGTTGCGGCGCGGGTTGTGGTGGAGGCGGCTGCACCGGTGGCGGCGTAATTGTGGGCGCGATTTTGCGAATTTCACGCGGATCCACTTTCACAGTAGGTTTCGGCGCGGGTGGCGCTGACGGTTTTAGCGATTCCAGCGCTCCCGGCGGCAACAATACCGAAATCTGCCGCCGCCCGATCTCGTCCACCTCGTGCGACCGCGACCGGTAAGCCAGGATCTGCACCATCGCGATGATGAAAAGCACGTTCAGCAACAACGAAGCCCCGGCAACGATGATTTCTCCCAGCGGCCGCTTTTCCTGTTGCTCCGACGGCAAGAAGGATAATTCGCCCGTCTGGAAGATGTCCGGCTGCACCAGGTCTTCCGACACCGGCGGCATTTCCGGCAATTCCTCGGGCGGCAGCGCTCCCTGCGGAACGGTAATGCGCTCATCCAGTTCCGTCGGTTGCGCGGGCAAGTGCGAATCATCCGGCCGCTGCACTTCCGCAATATTCAGATCACGCGGCACTACTACACGCGTGGCGATCGCCTCCAACGGCAAATTGCTCGGAATCGTGGAGTGCCCATTCAGCGACACGATCGGCAGCGTTGCCGGTACCAGCGTGCGCTCATCCAGCGCGGTCGGGCGACGCCGGGTGCTTGGTTCGACAACCGCAGGGGGGCGCGCCCCTTTGGGAACTAGGGTCCGTGGAATCATTCCTTCCCTTCGACTGACACCGGGGACGATACTGGTTGGACGCGCGCGCTGTGCTCCCGGATGCTTTCCATTACGCGCGTCGCCAATTGCAGCGCGGCTTTCCCCGCATGTCCATCGGTTTTCGGGGCAACGCGGGTCCTCACTGACTCCATAAACGTTTCCAACTCCGCTCGCAGGGGCTCGACTTCCGGCGCCGGTAGCTTCTCAAACGCAAATTCCGGCTGCGGCCCTGGCCGCTTCACTCCCACGCGCAGCGCATCTCTCCTTGCGTAATCCAGCGAAATATATTCTCGCTGCTGAAAAAATCTCATCTTCCGTACGCGTTCGGTAGATACTCGGCTCGCCGTCACGTTCGCCACCGCGCCACCCGCAAACTCCAACCGCGCGTGCGCGATGTCCACCTTGTCCGTTAACACCGGGATGCCCACCGCTTTTACTTCCGCTACCGGCTCCTTGACCAGCGCCAGCAGAATGTCCAGGTCGTGGATCATCAGGTCATAGATTACGTCCACATCCAGGCTCCGCGGTGTGAATACTCCCAAGCGATGCACCTCAAAGAACAATGGCCGCTTGACGATAGGTTCCACCGCGCGCACCGCCGGATTGAACCGTTCCACGTGGCCAACCTGCAGGACCCGCCCATTCCGATTCGCCGCGGCGATCAATTCGTCCGCCTCGCTCGCCGTACACGCCATTGGCTTCTCGACCAATACGTCGATGCCCATCTCCATCAACCTGCACCCGACCTCTTTGTGCGCTACCGTAGGCACAGCCACGCTGGCGGCATCCACTAACCCGCGCAACTCCTCTACAGAAGAGAACGCCCGAGTCTGAAATTCTTGCGCGATTTGTACGGTCCGGTCCGAATCCTGGTCGAACACTCCCGCCAGTTCCACACCCTCGATTTCACGATACGCCCGCACGTGATTCCGGCCAAACTCCCCACACCCGATCACCGCCACGCGCGTCTTTTGCGTTCCCACACCCGCACTCATCCTCGATCCTTATGCATTCCCTGGGAATCACGGATCAGTTCCGCGTTTTCCGTCGGCGGGAAGGCCTGGATTGCGATCCCCTGGGCATTTGCCACTTCTAACAGTTTTTCGCGATCGAATAGTAATGTGCGCGATGCATCGATAGCTAACGCCGTCGCCCCCGCCTTTTTCATAGCTTCGACGGTGGGCAATCCCACCACGGGTACGTCGAAGCGCATGTCCTGCTTCGGCTTACTCACCTTTACCACCACCAGCGGTTTGCCTTCCGCAAATCGCGCGGCCCGCAAAATCGTTTCGTCCGTGCCTTCCATGGCTTCCACGGCAACACAAGCGCGGTCGGCAATCACCACGGTCTGCCCGATGTCCCGGGCCGCCAGGTGCCGCGCAACCTCCAGCCCGTATTCCATATCCGCCGCTTCCTGCTCGTTTGGTGTACGCCGGGTCAGCACCCCCGCTTCCGGCAATAACGGTCTCAGAAACAACGTGGAGTCCACCAGGTGAATCCCTTCTTCTTCGAATACCTTGGCTACCGCCCCAATCAACGAGTCGGTATTTTTCTTCGGCAGCGAAAACAACAACTTCGCCAGCTTCCAATCCGGCCGGATGGCGCTGAAAATCTTGTTGTGCTTCACCTGTCCAGCCAGCACCGCTTGCGTTACGCCTTCTTGCTGCATCAGTGAGATGGCTTTGCTCAGTTCACCGAGGCTCACCCAATGCAGGCGTTTCGCGACCCTCTGCAATTCCGGGGAAGCTTCCTCTTTCAGCGCGATGACCGCCATCTCAATACCCTGGCTACGCGCGCCCTCCAGCACCAAAAACGGGAATCGCCCATTACCGGCAATTAGTCCCCATCCTGTAGTGTTGTTCAACGCTTGCGGCATGAATATACGGCTCGTCTCACTTCACGATCCCGCGCTCGGCCTTTTCCACGAACGCAATCACTTCTTGGACATCCGCCGAGTCTGTCCAGCTTTTTCGCATCGCATCCAGAGCCTGCGTGGTGTTTTTCTTGGACCGGACCAGTACCTTGAACGCCCGCTGCAATGTCTGAATGCGTTCCGCCGAAAACCCCTTGCGCTCTAACCCGATGGTATTTGCGCCAAAACACTTGGTCTCGCGTTCGGTCACGATCAGCGAAAACGGCAGCACGTCCTGGGTAATCACCGTGCAGGCCCCGATATACGCGTACCTGCCCAGCCGGCAGAACTGGTGTACTGGAGAAAACGCACCCAGAGTCACAAAGTCTTGCACCGTGACATGCCCGGCCAACGTCGCGCCATTCACAAACAGCGTTCCATTTCCAACCTGGCAGTCATGCCCCACGTGCGAGTAAGACAAAAAGAAATTGTCGTTCCCTAACCTCGTGATGCCCCCGCCCTTCTTGGTCCCGCGGCTAATGGTCACATGCTCACGAAAAATATTCCCGTCGCCCGCCACCAGTTCGACGTGGTCACCGCGAAAGGTGTAGTCCTGTGGATCGCCGCCAATCACACAAAACGGGTGAAACACATTCCGCGCACCGAACCTCGACGGCCCCTCGATCACCGCGTGCCCGTGTACGATGCATTCTGGCCCGAGTTCCACCTCGTCGCCTACTATCGCAAAAGGACCAACCTTCACTCCACTCGCTATTTTGGCTTTTGGCGAGACAATCGCCTGGGGATGTATTTCTACCTTCATTTTCCCGTGTCGTTCGCCGCTTCGCGGTCGACCATGACGCACATCAAGGTCGCCTCGGTCGCCAGATTCCCTTCCACAAAGGCCTTGGCCTCGATCTTACATAGGTCGCCCTTCCATGCCAGGATGTTCACTTCCACACGCAGTTGGTCGCCTGGCAGCACGGGCCTACGGAATTTCACGTTATTCATCGACGCCAGATATAGCAATTTATGATCCCGGTCTGGAATCTCCTGTAGTAAGAGCAATCCTCCCGCCTGGGCCATCGATTCCAAAATCAACACGCCCGGCATTACCGGCTTCCCCGGGAAATGCCCCTGAAAAAACGACTCGTTGATCGACACGTTCTTGATGACCACGATGCGTTTGTAGCGCTCCATTTCCAACACGCGGTCGATCAACAGAAACGGGTACCGGTGCGGCAAAAACTTCTGAATCTCGTTGATATCCAATTCCATTCCCGCTCCTGTAGCGCGCCAACCATCCTTCGGCGGCAGGCCTCCACATACCGCAAACTTACTATTATAAGCAATTTGCCGGTACTGCACAGCACAAGTTGTCACGCTCCGTGCGCTCACACTGCGGTTGTACGTGGGGAATGGCGTTGTTAACATCGCGTATCATGAATAACCACCAGGCGCTTCCCAAAACCCTCCTTGCGCACCTTCGCAAGCGGCTCCCGCGGATGCTTGACACTCTGCGACAGCTCACTCTCATCGAGTCTCCCAGCCTCGAAAAAAATCACGCCGACCGTTGCGCAAATTCCCTTGCCGACGAGTGGCAACTTCGTGGCGCCCGCATTCAGTTGATCCCGCAACGACACCGCGGTGATCACGTGCGCGCGGTTTGGAATCCCTCCTCGTCCCCGGCTTCCCAGCTTCTAGTGCTCGGCCACTACGATACCGTCTACCCCACAGGCACGCTCTCCAAAATGCCCTTCCGCATGGCGGGCAACAAAGCCTATGGACCGGGGACCTTCGACATGAAGGCCGGGATTGTGCAGGCCCTGTTTGCCCTGGAAGCTTTGCAGGAACTGAAAACCGGCGTTTCGAAGCGCCTCGTCTTTCTGTGGACCTCCGACGAGGAAATCGGCAGCGAATCGTCACGCAAGCTCATAGAAGACGAAGCGCGTCGTAGCGACGCCGTCTTCGTTCTCGAGCCCTGTTTGGGTCCGCGCGGCATGGTCAAAACCTCCCGCAAAGGCGTCGGCGAGGCAAAATTGATGGTCCACGGCCGCGCTGCGCATGCCGGCCTCGATCCCGATCGTGGCATCAATGCCATCCATGAACTCGCCGCCCAAATTGCTCGCATTGAGAAATGGAATGATCCCCGTAGTGGTGTCACCGTAAATGCGGACCTGATTGACGGCGGCACGCGCACTAATGTGATTCCCGATCGCGCCAAGGTGAATTTCGATCTTCGTGCTTGGCGCCAATCGGACATCAATTCCCTCGAGAAGCGCTTTCGTTCCCTGAAACCCATCCACAAAGGCGCGAAACTTGAGGTCCGCGGTGGCTTCGATCGTCCTCCGCTCGAGCGCAAGCATAGCGTCGCGCTTTTCCTTCGCGCCAAATCTCTCGCCAAGCAAATGGGCTTTTCCCTCAATGAGGCTGCGGCTGGCGGAGGTTCCGACGGTAACTTCACCGCGGCTCTAGGAATCCCCACTTTGGACGGCTTCGGCGCCGTTGGAGACGGCGCCCACTCCGCTCAGGAGTTCGTTTTCTACAAAACGATGCCCCAGCGCTCTGCGCTGCTGGCCGCCATGTTGGCAACTTCCTAGGAAAGTCTGGTTGCGTCTACCGGTTGTAGTTGCTTTTCAAATATTCGGCAGTCGAATGCATCAAATCGCCGTAATCGTCGTGTAGCACTTCTCGCAATGCATCTTCCGTCGATCCGCCCGCGGCAATGTGGTCCAAAATGCGGTCCACATCCCCCATTCCGCCGGATTCGACAATGTACTCGGTATTCGCCAGCGCCCAAGCGTACGCGTATTGAGCCACATCTCCCGACAGTCCCATCCAAGACCCTTCGAGCCGGTCGAGTGGCGCGGCTTGGCCCGCGTCGTAAACCTGCACCAGCACCGCTGCATTCTCGTCGCTGCGTTTCCCTTCCATCCATTGCGCTACGCCTTCCTGAATCCAGGTGGGCGCCCGTCCGCGCGTTTTCTGCTGAATGAAACTGTGCGTCAATTCGTGCTTCAAGACCCGCGACAGCTCCGAGTCGACGCTCGTCAGGCCTTGCACCGGCACGCGAATCCTTCCATCATTCAACGCTCCCACCCATCCCGGGGCGCGCGTGATGTCCGCAAAGGCCTGCTGCGTATAAAGCACCACCCCGATAGGTTCGGGAGGGGTGTAGTTCAATTCCGATTCAATCGTGGTGTAATGCGTCTCTAGAACGTGGAGCACCTCGCGGGCCAACGCGGGCTGCGCTGCTCCGTTGTACTTTAGTTCAAAATGCGCGCTCTCGTTTTCCTTGTAGTTTTGTTCTTCTTCTTTGTCCTTCAGCGCCTTGTCTAGAGCGGCTTGCGTTTCGCTGTCTGGCCTGAGCGCCAGCGATTTCTTCCACTCGGCCACGGCCTGATCAGGCTTATTCATCCCGTAATAAGCCCAGCCTTCCAACTTGTAGATATCCGGATTATCCGTGGCAGCTCGCTTGGCCCGCTCCAGGTAATCGACGGACTCCTTGAATTCGCTCTTCTTTAAATACAAATAAGCCACGTTCATCAGCAACACCGGCTGTTCCGGCAAATAGTTGATGGCCGTGCGTTCGTCGCCCAGAGCGTGCTCCAGGTCGCCGTGCGCTAATTCAAACTGTGCCGCCGCATGATGGGCCAAGGCCGCTTTCTCGTTCGCTTTTGCGTTGCCACCACGGGCTTCGTTCTCAGTTCTCGCAATGTACTCGCGGTCGATGGCGCCATCGTGGACCGCCGCCTGGTCAATGGCTGCCGCGTCGGCAGTGGCTTCCATCGGAGGCGGAGAAAGATTCAGGTTGGCAGCCGCGGTCGCCGGGGATTCCGTGACGGGCATGAGCCCCTTTTCGATGTGATCCACAATGCTCTTCGGGATGGAAAGTTCACCCGCTGGGGTTTGGTAGCGTACCTTGTCTCCGTCCTCCACCACGTTGTAGGCCACAATCTGCCGGCCGTTTTTCAACACAATCTTGTCTGCGCGGGCTCTACTCGCACACGCTAGCAGCGGCACCAAAATCGCTATCGCCCGAAATGTTGCTCGCCCGGCCATTCTTCAATTTTAAGCTGTGTTTTCGCGCGTTTCTCCGCTTGCCTTGTCCCCGCATGCCGAAAGTGTCTACACTGAATGCATGCGCGTCCGCTCCGCCCTACTCCTTCTTTCATTTCTGTGTGCGCCTGCGCTCTTTGCCACCGACTCCCCTCGCGAAACTCTTGCCGCTCTGAACGCCCTTCACTTGGATTCCGAACACGTCTACACCGTTTCTGCTGCGGACCGCATTGAACTGCACGAGGGCGATCTGGCCATCACATTCGAACAGGGGAAATTCGCCTTCTTTCAACCATTCGATGGCCAAATTACCGGGTTTGTCTTCTCCGGCATCGGCCACACTTTGGCTTTGCCCCGCGACCGGGCGGAAAAGCAACAAATGGCGCGCTTTCTCGGCACGCCAGTTTTAGACCAGGAGTTTGTTTCGATCTACGCGCGTTTCACCAACGACACCGCGCAAGACCTGCAATCCCAGCTCGCTCGCTCGTCTGTGCAACCTGCTTCGGACTCCGCCTTCACCTCCCTCTGGCTTCCTCAAGTCGAGCGTTTGAATCCCACCCACTCCCTCCGCATTCTCCTCGAGAAATACACCTCGCCTCCCCGTCACTTTTTCCATGCCGGCATCGACGGCATCCTCACTGGCCCCTTTGACATTCTGCTCGACGATATGCGCTATGAGAACTTCATGCTCGGTCAACCGCGCTCCGTCAACAAAGTCGCCTATTACGACGTCTGGACCTCCTACGCCCTTGCCGGCTCTACCCCTCCCCCCGTTCGTTTTCGCGCTACCCACTATCTCGTCGATACCACCATCAAGACCAACGACTCTCTGGAAGGCGACTCCTCCGTCGACTTCCGAGCTATTTCCGGCGGCGACCGCGTCCTCTTTGTCGAGCTTGCGCGCACCTTGAAAGTGGAATCGATTTCGCTCTCCGGCGAAAATCTCCTGTTTTTTCAAAACGAGGGTCTGACCGAAGAGCAGCTGCGTTCACGTGGTGACGACACTCTTTGCATTTTCCTTCCGCGAACAATAAACGCAGGAGAGACGTTCACACTTCGCTTCCGTTATCACGGCAATGTCATCGAAAATTACGGCAATTCGGTTCTTTTTGTCGGCGCTCGGGCGAGTTGGTATCCGCATTCTGGCGGCACCGCGGAGTTCGCTCCCTATGACCTGACCTTCCATTGGCCCAAGCACCTCCGCCTGGTGGCCACCGGCGAAAAGTCCGACGAACACGAGGACGGCGATTACCTGGTGGCCCACTGGAAATCCAGCCTGCCCGTCCCGGAAGCTGGCTTCAATCTTGGTGAATATGCCTTCACTTCCATTTCTTCCGGCAATCATGTCGTGGAAGTCTATGCCAACAAACTCCTGGAACAAGCCATCGTGGCCCGTTTACAGCGCCCCGCCGTTGAGCCTCCGGACCTTCCCTATCCCTCCCCGCTGGTGAGAAACCCTGCGGCAGAGCTACCTCCACCGCAACCTCCCAGTCCTGCGGAAGCGTTAAATTTCTTGGCGCGCGAGATCAACTCTTCTATCACTTTCTTTGAGAAGTACAACGGTCCATTCCCCTTTCCTCGCCTCGCTGTTTCTCAAATTCCCGGCTCCTTCGGCCAAGGTTGGCCGGGCCTGCTGTATCTTTCCACGTTCGCTTTTCTGCCTCACGAGGCCCAGGAACGCGTCGGCTTAAGTTCCACTACCCAGGAAGCTTATACGGATATTATGCCCGTTCATGAAGTCGTTCATCAGTGGTGGGGCAATCTGGTGGGCTGGTCCAGCTACCGCGACCAGTGGATCGATGAAGGCCTTGCCGTTTACCTTTCTCTCCTCTTTGCCGACTCTCAAAAGCTTCCTGACCGCACTCTGTACACCTGGCTCACGCGCTACCGCAAAACTCTGGTCACCAAGCCCCCAGACTCCGATCTAGCCCCGGGTGATATTGGCCCGGTCACCATGGGCACGCGCCTTTCTTCCTCCAAATCGCCCGATGGTTACGAAACTGTGGTGTACCTGAAAAGCGCCTGGATCTTTCATATGCTCCGCGAGATGCTGCGTGATCCTAATTCCCACGAACCGGATGCGCGTTTCGTTGCTTTGTTGCACAATCTGGTGAGCCAATACTCGCAGAAGGCTCTTTCCACCGAGGAATTGCAAAAAGCCGTCGAAGCGGTGATGACGACTAAGATGGACCTTGAAGGCGGCCGCTCCATGGAATGGTTTTTTGAACAGTACGTTCGCGGCACCGGAATCCCGCATTACCGCGTGGAATTTACCTCACGCCGCACCGACAAGGGCTATCAGGTGCGTGGAAAACTCTATCAATCGGACGTTCCGCGTTCGTTTATCGCTCCAGTCCCGCTTTACATCTCCTCCGCCAGCGGTCACAACGTCCTTCTGGGCACGGTCCTCGCCGCGGGTGAGGAAACTCCTTTTTCGTTCACTTCGAAAACTGACCCGCACAAACTCCTCATCGATCCGCACATGACCCTGCTGTGCGTTGCCGAATAGCTGTCAACCTACTGCGCCATTAATTGCTTTTCCAGCATTGGGCTGTCCAGGTTCAGCTCGGCTTTGCCACCCTCTCCCAACACGTACGCATAACCAGCAGGGTCCCGTGGTATTCCCTTCAGTAGTCCCGCTTCGACCAACTCGCCCATCCGCGTGGCGCGGTGCCCGGTACGTTTCTCGTATTCATCAGCCAATCGATTGATCACTTTCAGATCCAACTCCACCTGCAGTAGCTGCAAATGTTCTTCGGCGTTCTTCTTCACCATTGGATCGCTCGTCGTCTGGTAGACCTGAAGCCAAAGGAAATAGGAAGTTTCGGGTGATTCTCCTTCCGCCGCGATTTTTGCCGCCATCACCTTCATCCAAATCTGCGCGTGGGGGTTCTTACTGCCCTCGGCGAACGCTGCCGAGGCTTTTGCGTAATCTTTTTCGTCAAAGTAGTACACATTTCCCAAGTCTTGGTACAGGCGCCACTCCTCCGGATTCGCCGCAATCCCCCGCTCCAATAATTGAACGGCTAGATCCGGCCGGCCCGCGCCCCGCGGGGGACTCTCGCCCAGGAAAATCGATCCAAAACGATAGGCCGGCATAAGGTGCGGGTCCACCGTGGTGGTGATATCCAGTAGCGGCCAAAGCAGATCCAGGTTCGCTTGATGAAGACGGTGTTTCTCCCCGAAATATTGCACCACGCGCGTCCAGTAGATGGCTCCCATCAGCGGCGCGTACTCGAGGCTCAATTTTTTCACCAAATTGGGCGAGCGGAACGCCAACTGATCCTCTTCTACCAGCACGGCGCTTTTTTGGCGGTCGATACGCTTCTGCAGCTGCCATACGCCGACGAATCCCACAACCAGCAGAGCCCCCAGCAACCATCCCGCTGCACGTTCGGATTTCATTTCAGGTTCCGCCGCGCAAAGATCACTGCGGACCCCAACAAAACAATGGCCGCGTACAGCAGCGCGTAGCCCGTGTCTTGCCACACCAGCGCCGCAGGTACTCCTCTGGCGTGCGCGACCGCTCCCATTACGTTGAAATTCTCGAAATTCGGCAAGGTGTACGAAATTCCTCGCAAAAACTTCATCGTCGTCGGCGTCAGGTCCATCGCTTGCATCGTCCGGAGGTCCTCCGCGTACAGGCCGGCGATATAGATTCCCACGGTAAACAGAATCGCCAGAAAGGGCGTCGTAAAGCAGGAAAACAACATCGCCAAAGCCACGATCAGCGCCAGCTTCAGCCAAATCAGGTACACCGCCACCAAAACATACCAATCGCTCTTCTCCAGGGGATGCTTCACCGCCCACAGTGCCACATACAATCCCACCGCCATTGCTGCTGTGTTCACGGCCAGGGTCATCACCAGCCCGCCATATTTCCCCAACAGGAACTGCCAGCGTTGCACCGGTTTGGCCAGCACCGCGTACAACGTCCGCTTGTCCATCTCCTTCGACACCAAGCCCACCCCGATGAACACCGCGATAAAAATGCCGATCACCGAAATTGCCGTCAATCCCAGGCTAACGATGACGCTTTGCTGAATGCCAATCGAAATCTGCCCCACTAAAATTGCCGCGCCCATCATCAACAAGGCAAAGAACACCAGGTTGTACAGCACGCGATCCCGCACCGCTTCCCGGAACGTGTTGGTGGCCACGACCCAAACGTTCCTCATGGCGCACTCACCTCAACGGCGTTGGCTTGGGCGCGGTCCGCATCCACCAGATTCATGAAAAAGTCTTCCAAGGTTGGCTTCACCTGTACCACGGACAGAATGCGAGCCCCGGCCGCTTTCAACTCATCCAGCGCCGGATACACCTCCACCTCCGGTAATTGCACACGGTAACGCTCTCCGGTCTTGGTCGCCTTCTCAACCAGCGGAAACGGTTGCGCCCCGTGCCATTCAAACAAAATTTCCATCCCTTGCACCTGGATCCCCACCATTTCTCCGGGGGTTCCCACGCCGCGTAGTTTTCCGCCAACGATCACACCCACGCGATCGCAAAGCATTTCTGCGTCAGACAAGATATGCGTGGAAAAAAGAACGGTGCGGCCGCCCTTCTTCAATTCCAGGATAATGTCGCGCACTTCTCGCCGACCGAGCGGATCCAGGCCCGACATTGGCTCATCCAACACCACCACTTCCGGATCGTGCAGGATCGCCTGCGCCAACCCCGCTCTTTGCAACATTCCCTTGGAATATTTCCGCAACTGAATTTTCTTGGCGGTGTCCAATCCCACTTTCTTCAGCATTCGCTCCACGCGCTCCCGCCGTTCCGGCGCCTTCAACCCGTGAATGCGCGCGAAATAATCCAGTAACTCTGCTGCCGTCAGATAGTCGTAAAAATAGGGCTGTTCCGGCAAGTATCCGATGTTCTGATGCATGGATACGTCTTCGATCGGTTTACCCAGGATCCGCGCCGTTCCTGACGTTGGGAAGATCAGGCGCATCAACAATTTGATGGTCGTCGATTTGCCCGCGCCATTTGGACCCAGAAACCCAAACACCTCGCCGCGCTGTACCTGCATACTCAGGTCTTCCAGCGAACGCTTCTTCTTCAGGTGCAAAAATCCGTACGGATATTCCTTGGAAAGCTTCTCTATCTCAATGGCTGGGCTGGACATACCTCTATTCTTGGAGACGCGTCGCGCCCCGTCAACGTGCTACCGGCATCGCTGTTCGCTACCTGCAATGCCAGCAAAAGAAAAAGCGCGGCATTCCCGCGCTTCTCTATTCCCTATTTGACTCGTTATCTTGCTCGACCTTATTTGCTGATCTGCACCAGGTTACCGCTCCCCGCCGGGACCATCGGCTCCAAAGTCTGTTCCGCGCGCCAGTTGTCCAGTATCCCCACCTGCTGCACGCAACTTACTGTGCACCTTGGCGCGCACCCTTTGTGCGTATAGAACTCCCGGTGGCGCATTTCCGCCGTGTATTTCGCCAGTGGCACTCCCGGATACCCGCGTTGCTGCGAGCACCAGTGCACCAGTCCATCCTCGCAAATGTACAGGTACCGCGAACCCGCCCGGCACTTCCAGTCGTGTTCGCGCCCTTTGGCCACATTGTGCTGGAACTGGTTGAACCGGGAAAACGACCGCTTCCCGAGGGTCATAATCTCTTCGAAAATCTCCTGATCCCGCTGCGCCAGCGGCTTCAACTGGCCATCGTGGTCGTGGATAATTCCCACCGTGCTGGTAAATCCCAACTCCAGTGCGCGATGTGCTATTTTCAACGCGTCCTCGGAATTCTTCACGCCGCTGCCCAGCACCGAGTTGATGTTTACCTGAAACACCGCCCACTCCGACAGCATCTCCAGCCGGCCATCCAGGGTTTTCAGGCTCTTCTTCGAAACCTCGTCGGGCACCGCATTATCAATACTGATTTGCAGGTGTTCCAACCCTGCTTCGTTCAGCCGCTCAATGCGCTCTTTATTCAGGAAGAATCCGTTGGTGATCAATCCAGCAACCATCCCGCGCTTCCGGATGTGCCGGATGACCTCGTCCAACTCTGGATGCATCAGCGGTTCGCCTCCGCTGATGGTGATCACCGACGTCCCCATATCCGCCAGAATGTCCAGTCGCTTCTTCATCTCCTCCAGCGGCACCGGCTTCGACGTGTCGTCAAATTCATTGCAGTAGGTGCAATCCAGGTTACACCGGCGCATCGGGATGATGTGCGCCAGGAAGGGATGCTTCGTAGAAAGCAGCCCCTTCGCGATGCTTCGTAGCTCCCGGAAACGCGTCCGGTAAAAACGCAGTTTCCGGCGTCGCCACGTCTCCGCAGACGCTTTCCCCTTCTGCTTCACGGCAGCCATGCGCCCCTGTTTCCCCCGACCTTAATTATACCTTAGCCTTCGAGTAACCTCAGAAGCGCGGCAAAACCGATTGCGCGCAAACAACAACCAGCCCAAAAGAAACAGCCGGGGCCACTACCACTTGCTCCCCGGCTGCTCCGCTCAAGGTCTACCCTAGCTGCAAACGAACGAAAGGCAGCCATCGGTAATGGTTGGTCGTTAGTTCTGGTATGGCAGATAGCGCCACATGTCGTTCAGGAAGTCATCGGTCCCGTTTTTGCCAGTGGAATCCTGGCCCTCGCCACCGAAAAGCCAAAGCTGGCCGTATTTGTCAACCCAGTGCGTCGCGTTGCTGCGCCCGCCAGGTGTGAAGAGATAGTAGGTAGCATAAGGGCGAATCAAACTCCCGTAAAACCCGTCGGTGCTGCCCGTATTCGAGCCCTTGACCCAGGCCCAGGTGCCCGGCTGCGTCGGCGTGGCGTTGGGCGTGTAGACCCACGTGTCATTAAGAGCGCCGTTGCCGTTGGTAGCAGAGGAATCCAAGCCCCAACCACCAAAGAGCCACAGGTTTCCACCGGCGTCGGTCCAAGCTGCTGCGGCATACCGCGATCCTGGCAGAGCACCGGTTGTCGATACGGGCGTACATAGGTATTGCGGAGGCGGAGTGGGATTGAGAAGGCCGGAAGCTAGCCCGCACGTGCTCGCTGCACCGGTGGTACTCACTGGTCCCACGACGGGCGCTGATTCATAAATGCCGGTCTGATTCGCTGTGGTTGACCCCATAACGAATGTCCACTGGTTGCCCGTAATGCTGTACATCCAGAGGTCGTTCAGGATCCCGTTGGCCGTCCCGACCGAATCTTCACCTTCTCCACCAAACAACCAGAGGTTTCCACTTCCGTCCACCCAGGTCGCCGCTTCATGGCGTCCGCCCGGCATTTGTGCGCCGGAGGTCGCATAGGCGCCGTTCTGGTTCGCTAGATTCGTGGCGCCTCCCGATACCCAAGTCCAGCTGCCACCGGTATATTCCCAGAGATCGTTCAGGTATCCGACGTTTCCGCTGCCATCGTAGCCATATCCGCCGAACAGCCAGAAGTTTCCATTTTGGTCCGTCCAGCTTGCCGCGTTCACCCGGGATCCAGGGAAGGCCCCAGCTCCCGTGTACACGCCCGGCTGGTCTACACCGAGTCCTCCTACCTCAGTCCACACTCCCTCTGTCGCGGTGTAGGTTGTGGGATTCAAATTGGTGGTGTTGTACTCCCACAGTTCACTGACGAACTTTGCACCGGGAGTTTGTCCACCAAACAGCCAGAAATTCCCATTCTTGTCGGTCCAAGTCGCTGCTCCCTCGCGGGCTTCGGGTGCGAGCGGTGTGCCTGGAAATGATCCGCCTTGGGCCTCGTACTGCGCATTCAGGATAATTTGTGCGCCGACTGTGGTGGCGGTACCGCCAACAGTCACCTTCGTCGGATCATAACCACCCACCAACTGCCATTCGCAGTAGTCGGTGTTCCCACCGCTCCACTGAAAAGTGCACACCCACAGGTCGTCCATGTCCGCATCCAGCGTGTCGGGAGCGGGGTTCCCCGCCAACTCCCAGCCATCCCCGCCGAACATAAACAGGTTTCCGTACTTATCGGTCCATCCGGCGGCGCCAAATCGCGCACCCGGCGTGTTTGTAAACGGATTTGGAATCTCAGTTGGCGCGCTGGAGGGAAATGATCCGTACTCGGGCGTCGCCGTCGTTCCTGCGGTGTTCGTTCCGTCGATCCACGTCCAGTCATTGTAGGAGCAATCAATCACGATGTTGGTGACATTTGCGGTCACAATTCCGGAGGGATTCCAACGCGTGCACGCTTGGATCTGGTTGTCCGAAGAATGCAATATCGAGACCTGGTATTGATCGTTGAGAGCGTAGGATGTCGCAAAGGTGAACGGCCCATTCTCGGTGATTGTTAGCGTGTTGCCCTTGAAGTCCTCAATCACGAAGCTTCCGTCCGTTATCGGGCCGTTGTTGGGCGAAATACCTGCCAACCCCACAACCGTGCCGCCCACGCTGTACGTCACTGCCGGGCAGGTCACCACCACCGAAATCACATTCGCTGTAGCCGTGCCGGTTGCGGTGCTCGGCGTCACTATGCAGGTCTGCACCGGGCCCGTGGGCTGCTGTGCGATCGAGACCGTATACGTCGCGCCCGTTGGCACATCCTTCGTGAAGGTGAACGCGCTGTTTCCACCGCTCCCGCTACTTCCGCTGCCGATAGTAAGTTGTTCCGTGAACAGCTGCGTCGTTCCCATCGTAACTGCGTCCTGCAAAATCAGTCCGCTTCCCACTAGACCGGTAAGGTTTCCGCCGATCGTGTACGCCAACACGCAGGTCACTGCCACGTTGGTCACATTGGCAGACGCGGTTCCGCTCCCGTTCGCTACAGTGCAAATCTGCAATGGGCTCGTTGGCTGGGTGCTCACCGTCACCGCGTAAGCGTCCGTGGGACCCGTCACCGGAGTCTTGAAGGTGAACGCTCCGTTCGCCGTTAGGGTCAACGCGTCTCCGCCGTTGTCCTGCAAAATTACGCTTCCGCCCGAAGCCAACCCACTCAAGGTTCCGCCAATTGTCGCGGTCACCGCGTTGGTCGTGCACGCAATCGCCACCGTGGTCACATTCGCCGACGCCACTGTCCCCGACCCGGCTGTGACCGCGCAGGTTTGCCCCGGGTTCGTCGGTTGCGTTTGGACCGTCACCGCGTACGTTGCGCCACTCGCCACCGATGTCTTGAAGGTGAATGTCGTGGAATTCGCCGCTACTGTCAGCGAGTCCGGAGTCTTCCCATCGATCGTGTCGACTAGCACCAATCCCGTTCCCGTCAACCCCTGGATGCTGCCACCGATCGTGTAGGACCCGGTACCCGTGCCGGTTCCCGTGCCCCCTGTTGTGGTGCTCTTCAGACCGCTACACGCGGCCATCACGAATGCCATCCCGACCAGGAGAGCCAATTTCGAATTTTTGCTGGGGATCATGTTCGTCCTCTTCTCCGTCCAACGCTCCGGTGGCGCCGTCCTGTGCATACCCAACGCCCCTCGCAGGTCGCTCCTTCTTTCACCCAACCCTCTCCACTCCGCGGCAAAAACGTTGCGCGTCCCTTCGGATTGATCGATTCAAGCGGAGAACGTCCACCCGGGTATAGAAGTACTAAAACCTGCAGTCTTAGCTTGCCGCTCGTTTTTGTGGGGAGCAATATCCACGAGCGAAGGTGTGCTGTACTTAGTAATAACCTGCCGATTTCAGCGCTCCCGCCGCACCCCGGTCGACTGGTCAGCAGGCTCGACTGCTCTTTCGGTCAGTCTGCCCGGCCTGCGCTAGAACACCAATCGCATCGCCAGCTGCATCAACCGCGGCGGCATGCTGTTCACGATTTGCCCAAAAGTGGCGTCGCTGATATTTCCATCCACCGCCGCAGCGCCAAAGAACTGCGCGTGATTGAGGGTATTGAAAGTCTCCACCCGAAACTGCAACGATTTCGATTCCGTCAACGGCAGATTCTTTTGCACCGCAAGATCAAAGTTCACCATTCCCGGCCCGGAAAAGAATCTCCGCCCGGCCATGCCAAAATCGCCCAACGCTGGTAGCGAGAACAATGCGGTATCAAACGCCGGCCGACCGTTCCGTGGGTTGTTGTTGATCTGCAAATTCCCCGCCACGCGTTCTGGCGTATCCAATCCATTGTTATTAATTCCATTCGGGATGCTGCCAATGAGCGACGTGTCGTTATTGTTGTAGAACGTCACCGGCAAACCCGTGGCCAGCCGGGTCACCCCTGAGATCGACCATCCTTCGGTCCAGTGGTTCCGGTGTCCCAACACTTGGCCCGGCAAGCTGTAGTTGTACGAAACCACAAAATTGTGTCGCAGATCGAACGCCGATAGCGCCCTGCTCAACCCCGGATCGATCGGATTCACTTCCTCCGCCAGGCTCGAGGAATCGTCCAGCGATTTGCTGTAGGTGTACCCCGCCAGCACCTCCAGATTCTTGCTGTGATGGCGCAGATTAATCTGTAGCGAGTTGTAGTTCGAACTGCCGATCGTCTTCTGGTACGTAATGGCGTCAAACTGCGCGCTGAACGGCCCGCGAACTTGCGTCGTCTGGCCGCTCGCCGTCGTAAACAATCCCCCTTCGCTGAACGGTCCGCACGTGGCGCTCCCCGGCGCAACCTGCGATGCTTCGCTGACGCTCAGGCATGCCGCGGCATTACCGGGATTCGCCGGCTCGATCACTAGCAGATGATGCGCTTGCGAACCCACATAGCTCACCGTCAATAAAGTATCTCTCCCCAACTGCCGCTCCACCGACAGTGTGTAGGTCTCCGCGTATGGCGGAAGATTCGCCCGATCGAACGCCGGAACCCCCGTGATCGGCAAATATTTCGACCAGTCCACGCTCGTGTTGGGGTGATTAGGCGATGCTCCGTACGCCGGAATCGGCGAGGGAAACGGCTGCACAAATTGCCGCCCGCTCGCCGCAGAAACAAACGGCGTGGCAAACAGCACCGGAGCCAGACTCGTATAGTCGTAACCGTACGGCGGATTCGCGCTCATAATCCCCGCCGACAATCCTTCGAACGCCGTATAAAACGTTCCGAAGCCGGCCACCAGCCGCGTCTGCTGTCCATCTCCGAGCAACTTGTGCAGCCATCCATCATGGAATTCCGGCGCGTACGCCAATCCCAGGCGCGGCGCAAAATTCGTGTACTTCGTGGGCGCCAGCGTCGACGGCACTCCCGGATCGCCCGGAAACACCAACCCTTTCGGTGCTCCCGGAAAAACCTCCGACTGCTCACCCAGCACCAGCCCTGGAAACTGGTTGTATTTTTCTCGCCAGCCCGGCAGCACATCCCAACGCAGTCCATAATTCCACGTCAAATTTGGCTTAATCCGCCAGGTATCCTGCGCGAACAGGCCAACATACTCATTCCGCGGATAAAAACTCTTCGAGTCCGCCTGCGAATAGCTGCTCGCAATCCCCAGCAGAAAATCTGCGAAGTCCAGTCCCGTCTCCGTACCCCGAAACGCAAACGATCCATTTGAGGCCGTGTCCGGGTCGGTGTTGATTTGGTCCAGATGGAGCGAGCCTCCAAACTTGAGCGTATGCTGGCCCACAACCCGTGAGAACACATCCGACCACTGATAGGTATTGCTCGCCTGCGTCAATCCCGTGACATCCACGCCGAAAGTCAGGCTATTCAGCGAAACATTCTCAATCCCCTCAATCGAAGGATTCAGCGGGACGATCCCGACCGTGCCTTCTCCGGTCAAAAATCCCTGCGAGGCTAGCGACGGCCCCACACCGCCCACCGGCGCGCCGATATCATTCGAATTCCGCATATAACTGAAGTGCGCCTCATTGATCGCATTGCCGCTGATTACCTTCGTAAAGCCCAAACTAAGCAACTGCGCTCGCCCTTCCGAGATAGCGTTGAACCCCGGCACGTTTGCTCCTCCTTGCGCCGTGGGGTACGGATTATCCAGCTGGTAGTCGTCCACGAAGTAGTACGCCGAAAAGCTTCCCCAACGCGTCGTGTCATCCAAACGCATCGCACCTTTATCATCGCGCAATCCCTGATTTTCCCCCGATGTCGAAAAAATACTTGCGCCCTGATTGGCTTGCGGAATGTATTGCAACAGCGACAATGCTGGTGCCGACCACGCGCTCTCCGGAATCACTGCATTCGGAAAAACGCATCGCGACGCGCCGCTGCAGCCGGCCACGTAATACGGTTCTCCCGCGCTCACGGCATACCCGAGCTTCTGCGACAACAGCTCTGCCAGATACGGCCCGCTGACCTCTCCCGTCAGGGCGCTGGCCCGATCCATAAAATCCCCGCTGCGTTCCTCCCCCGACGGCACGGAAATTCTTCCTGTATCTACCCCTTGCGTCATCCGCGTGCCTTGGTAATCGCCAAAGAAATACAAACTGTGCTTATTCACCGGTCCGCCGAATGTCCCGCCGAACTGGTTTTGATCGAAGTCCGCGCGCGTCGGCGAAAAATAGCTTTTCGCATCCAGATCGGTATTGCGCAAAAACTCAAACGCGCTTCCATGAAACGCATCTGTCCCGGATTTCGTCGTCAACAGCACTTGTCCGCCACTATAGTTGCCGTACTGCGCTTCGAAATTGCCCGTCAGCACCTGCATCTCCTGAATCGAATCCAGGTTCGGCACAATCGCCGTGCCCATATTCACGTCTTCTTCCACATCACTGTTGTTCACCGCGAATCCGTTCGACGTTTCCCGCTGCCCGCTTACCGACAGGTTCCCCGCCTGCAAATCCCCGGAAGGCGGGGTGCTCGTCACACCCGACATCACCACCGCATTGGGCTGCGCGCTGCTCGCCGGCAAAATTCCCGTCTGCAGCCCCATTAAGTCCGTAAAATTTCTACCGTTCAACGGCACAGACTCAATCTTCTTTTCTTTCAACTCTTCGCCCAGCATCGTTGACGCCACATCCGGCACCAGGCTCTCCTCCACTACCGTCACCGTCTCCGCGTGTGATTCCAGGCTGAGCTGTGCGTCGATCCGCGCTTCTGCCCCTGCCGAGATTTCCACTCCCGCACGTTGAAACGGACGAAACGACGCCGCGGATACCTCCAGGTCATAGCGCCCTGCCGCTACCGCCACCACGTATTTTCCATCTTCCTGTGTCATTGCTTCGGCTGATACCTCATTCGAACCCATGGCCCGAAGCGTCACCTTCGCTCCCACTATGGCCGATCCCGTCGGATCGCTCACCACGCCGTTCAAAGTTCCGTTTTCCGCCGCGGCGCTCCTCGCCCCCAGCAATGTGAGAAGAATCACTGAGAAGAGAATCCCTATCCACCAGACTCCAAATCGTGAGGCCACAAGGCACGTCCTATTTGCAACAGAATTGCAACTACTTACTTGCAACTCATTGTCAACTAACCACCACGCCCCGTCTGTGACCTGAGTCACCTCCCTTCTTTCTCGCAACTTTCACATTCCTTCCGTTGACAATCTCGCCTATCTTCTTCATTCTCAAACTGAAGCGGCCTCTCCGTCTGGCCGCCCTACAGCGATATCGTCGGGCTTCTTTTCCCTTCCTCCCGATCGCTCCCCTTCTCGCGCTATCGATCAATCCGAGGACGCCATGAAACCTATTGCCACCTTCAAAGTCCGCCCTTCCTTGCCGGAAGCGCTCAAACCGCTTTTGCCCATCGCCTACAATCTCCGTTGGAGTTGGGATCACGCCGCCATCGACCTGTTCCGCCGCTTGGAACGGGATCTTTGGGAAACGGCCGGGCACAATCCCATCGCTGTTTTGGGTAGCGTGGAGCAATCTGTTCTGGAAGCAGCCGCCAGCGACGAGTCGCTTCTTGCCCATCTCCACGGCGTCTCGCAGCGTCTCGAAAGCTATCTATCAGCTAAAGGCTCTTGGTACCAGCGCGAGCACGCGGCAGAAAATGACCTGCTGGTCGCGTACTTCTCCCTCGAATTCGGCATCACCGAGTGTCTTGCGATTTTCGCCGGTGGACTCGGCGTCCTCGCGGGCGACCATCTCAAGGCTTCCAGCGATTTGGGTCTCCCTCTCGTGGGCGTCGGCCTGCTCTATCAGGAAGGCTATTTTCGGCAGTACCTCAACGCTGCCGGATGGCAGCAGGAAGCAGTGGCTGACAACGACTTCCACACTCTTCCCATTGAAATCGTCCCGAACGTTCAGGTGCGCATCCAGCTTCCCGACGGTCCCGTCACCGCCAACGTCTGGCGCGCTGCCGTCGGCCGCCTTCAACTCTATCTTCTCGACACCAACGTACCCTGCAACCGGCCAGAACACCGTGCGATCACCGCGCAACTCTACGGCGGCGATCTTGACATGCGGCTCAAACAGGAAATTCTTCTTGGCGTTGGCGGAGTGCGTGCTCTGGAAGCTCTCGGCTTGCACCCCACCGTCTATCATATGAACGAAGGCCATTCCGCTTTCCTCGCCCTCGAACGTATTCGTTCCCTGATGGAAAACCAGCATCTTTCCTTCAGAGAAGCTTGTGTTCTCGCCTCCTCCAGCATGATTTTCACCACCCACACGCCAGTCCCGGCGGGCCATGATTACTTCCCTGCGTCTCTTATGGATTACTTCTTCGGCCCCTCCTACCGGCGCCTCGGCATCAGTCGGCAGGAGTTCCTGGCGCTCGGCCGTCAGGATCCCTCCAACGACAATCAGGATTTCTGCATGACTGTTCTCGCCCTCAGAATGGCCGCGTTCAGTAACGCCGTCAGCAAACTCCACGGCTCCGTCAGCCGCCACATGTGGAACTCCATTTGGCCCGGGCTTCCCGAGGCGGAAGTTCCCGTGGGACACGTCACCAACGGCGTCCATTTCCGCAGCTGGGTCTCGTTCGAAATGAACCAGCTCTACGACCGCTACCTCAGTCCTAAATGGCGCGAAGAGCCCGCCGATCCCAAACTCTGGGAGCGCACCCAATCCATCCCCCATGGCGAGCTTTGGCGTACCCATGAACGTCGCCGCGAACGCCTCGTGGCCTTCGCCCGGCGCCGCCTCAAGGAGCAGCTCAAAAACCGCGGTGCTTCGCAATCCGCCATTGATGAGGCAGAAGAAGTACTCTCACCCGACGCACTCACCATCGGTTTCGCTCGCCGTTTCGCCACTTATAAGCGCGCCACCCTGCTCCTGCGTGATCCGGAGCGTCTCGCTCGCATCCTCAATAATCCCCATCATCCTGTGCAGATCATTTACGCCGGCAAGGCCCATCCTCGCGATCAGTATGGAAAGGAACTAATTAAATCCATCATCGATTTGGCCGCCCGTCCGGAATTCCGCCACCGCGTCGTTTTCCTGGAAGACTACGACGTCGCCACCGCCCGCTACATGGTCCAAGGCTGCGATGTGTGGCTCAACACCCCTCTTCGCCCGCAAGAAGCCAGCGGCACCAGCGGCATGAAGGCCCAGGCCAACGGCGTGCTCAACCTCAGCACCCTCGATGGTTGGTGGGACGAGGCTTGGCAGATCGGCCTCGATTCCGGAACGGAAGTCGGTTGGTCCATCGGCAAGGGCGAGTCCTATCAGGATCCCGGCTATCAGGACCAAGTCGAAGCCGAAGCCCTTTATGAGTTGCTGGAAAAAGAAATTGTTTCCACTTTTTACGAGCGCCGCTCCGACAATCTCCCGCGCAAGTGGGTCGACCGCATGAAAGCTTCCATCGTGCGCCTTTGCCCGGAGTTCAACATGCATCGCATGGTCATCCAGTACACCAACGAATATTACTTGGCCGCCCACCGGCGTCATCTGCGTTTACGTGCCGACAATGGCGCTCTCGCTCGCAACCTTGCCGCCTGGCGCGCTCGCGTCGAAGCGGCGTGGCCCAAACTCCAAATTAGATCCGTCTCTAACGATCTCGGCGAAACCAGCATTGGCCAGGAAATACCCGTTTCCGCCTCGGTGTTCCTCGATTCCCTCACACCGGAGGATGTATCCGTTCAGGTTCTGTCCGGTCGCGTCGATGCTCATGACGAAATCAAGTCTCCAAACATTACGCTAATGACCGCCAGTGCAAACGAAGGCAATGGCTGTTATCGCTTTCACGCTTCCTTGCACACCGCGAAGAGCGGTTTTTTCGGCTATGCTGTGCGCATCCTGCCGCATCATCCCGACGCCGTCACCCCCCACATGCCGGGCCTCATCACCTGGGCTGCCGGTTCTTCCGTCGCACCACTAGAACCGACTCTGAAGTAGTTCGCTTTACCTCCTTCAGCGTCCTTCTTCCTTTGCTAAACTATTTCTATCGCTCCTCAGGAGACCCGCAATGTCTGAAGCCACGCAGTTTACCAAGTCTGTTCCGTCCCGCACTGAATCCGACAGCATGGGCAAAATCGAAGTCCCCATGGACCGCTATTACGGCGCGCAAACCGCCCGCTCCCTCATCCACTTTGCCATCGGCAAAGACACCATGCCCCCGGAACTCATCCGCGCTTTCGGCGTCCTCAAAAAAGCAGCCGCCCTCGTCAATCGCGATCTCGGCAAGCTCTCCGAAGAAAAAGCCAATCTCATCACCCAGGCTGCGGACGAAGTTATCTCCGGCAAACTCAACGAGCACTTCCCCCTGCGCATCTGGCAAACGGGTAGCGGCACGCAGACCAACATGAACGTCAACGAAGTCATTTCCAATCGCGCTATCCAGATCGCCGGCGGCGAAATGGGCACGAAAAAGCCCGTTCACCCCAACGACGACGTTAATATGTCCCAATCATCGAACGATACTTTCCCCGCCGCCATGCACATCGCCGCGGCCGCGGAAACTTCTCGTCGGCTGCTCCCCGCTCTTAAACGGCTGCGTGACGCGCTCGACGCCAAAGGCAAGCAATTCGCCAGCATCGTCAAAATCGGCCGCACCCATCTTCAAGACGCCACTCCACTCACCGTAGGCCAGGAATTTTCCGGTTGGGTCAGCCTCCTCGATCGCGATGGTCAGCGCATCGCCGTCGCTCTCGACGGGCTTTTCGATCTCGCCATCGGTGGCACCGCCGTCGGCACCGGTCTGAACGCGCACCCCGAATTTGCCGACCGCGCCGCCAAGAAGATTGCCGAACTCAGCGGCTTGCCCTTCCGCTCCCATCCGAACAAATTCGCCAGCCTCTCCGCGCACGATGAAATCGTCTTCGCCTCCGGAGCACTCAAGACACTCGCCGCCTCGCTCATGAAAATTGCCAACGATATTCGCTGGCTCGCCTCTGGCCCTCGTTGCGGCCTCGGCGAACTCATTCTTCCCGAAAACGAGCCTGGCTCCTCCATCATGCCCGGCAAGGTAAATCCCACTCAGTGCGAGGCGGTCACCATGGTTGCCGTGCAGGTGATGGGCAACGATGCCGCTGTCGGCTTTGCCGGCTCGCAAGGTAACTTCGAACTCAATGTCTACAAACCCGTCATGATTTTCAACTATCTCCATTCCGTCGAGTTACTCTCCGACGTGATGAACAGCTTCGTCGATCACTGCATCTCTGGCATCGAAATCGATCTCAAGCGAATGGACTACTACGTTCACCATTCCCTCATGCTCGTCACCGCCCTCGCCCCTAAAATCGGCTACGACAACGCCGCGAAAGTCGCCAAAACCGCGCACCAGCAGCACATCAGCCTCCGCGAAGCCGCCATGCAACTCGGCCACCTGACCCCCGAAGAATTCGACCAAATCGTGAAGCCCGAAAACATGACTCACCCGTAGGGCGGACCTTGGAGTGCGGGAGCTTAGCTACCGCCGGTTCGCAATTTCAAGCCTGCCGACCTACGCTCAGCGGCATGCCACTTACCCCGAGCCGCAATTGCCAAGGGATGCCACCATCACACCGCAGCCCGCTCCACCACCCAGGATTCCTGCGCCCCATGACCGCACGATCTTCAATTCCCGACCACCAACTTTGGTACAGCAGAAACCCTACCTCGCCAGCCACTCTTTTCTTCCCCGCCTCTGTTCCCGAGTAGTAGACTTTTGCTGGGAAAGTCCTATGTCTCGCCGCCAGCTTCCAGCTGCCCTTCTGCTCGCAGTGTCCTTACTGCTTTCCCCGGTTGCGTCTCTCCTCGGGGCACAACCCGACCACGAACGCAATGTGTGGAACTACGATGGCGGCCTGCAAATGATGACCGACGGCGCCATCCCTTCTGGTCCTTGCTTCCGCATCAACGGCCGCGCCACCGCCCCCGACTATTTTGATAACCTCAAGCGCGTCGATACCGACACCGGCAGTTATGTCCACCGCGGCCACGACATCATCACCGAATTTCCCGCTCAGCTTCACCTGAGCTTCGTTATGTACGATTTCCCGTGCGATCTTCAATTCCAGACCGCAGGCACGCGCACCTACCTCACCAAGTCTATCGTCGGGTCTCTTCATCTCAGTTTGTATTGGAAACACGGTATGACCATGCGTCCCGCGAACGGGATCTCCCACTGGCACATCGTTGCGCGGGTTCTGACTCCGGATGCCCACGAAATTGCGACACAACTTCCGGAGCGCTATGAATGGGAATTTGAATTCGACTTGCCCAGCGAAGGCGTGCCGGTCACTGACAGCTTGGTTCTCGTCCTACGTACTCCCGACGG
>DATKPS010000205.1:0-6463 GCA_035524015.1 Candidatus Sulfotelmatobacter sp. | reverse complement strand
GCGGACACCAGATGCGCGATGGCGTCGTCGAAGCTGACTTTGCCATCGAGATACGGTTGCCAGTACAACTCGAGCAGCAGGTGATATTGATCCCAGCCACGTTGCGAAAGAATATCCGCAAGAGCATTGGGAACTTCGCTGAGCTTCGGCGGCGGAGTATCTCCGGCTCCGGGTTGATTCGGAGCCTCATTGAAGACCGGGCGCAGCACTTCGCCGGTGGTGTAGATGATCAGCGCGTGCCACAGGTCCCGGGGTATAGGTTTTTCGCGCTGCTTGCATTCCCGGCTGATGGCCGCTTCCACGGGCGCAGCGATGCCGTGCGAGGCTTCGTGAAACAGCACTTCCAAAGCTTCCGGCCCTTGGTTGCGGGGGTCCATGCTGGCGATGGTGACGCGCAGGGGGTCCAGCGTGGTGTACGCTCCCGCCGAATTCGCAAACGCACAAACGTCCACGCGAATCTTTTCCTTGGGCCATTGCGTTTGGTAAATGTCCGCGAGCCGCTCGGACAACCCAACGCCTTGTTCGCGCACCAGCGGGGCCGCGCGGAACACCCAGCGGCGGTTGGCGCGATCGTGGTCGCGCCACCAATGCGCGCGGTAAATTGGCGCCACGGAATCGAGGATCAGCCCGACCTTTCCCGGCAGGCCCGCATCGCAACTGGGATGTTTGCGCCCGGTTAGCTCGTCACAATCTTCAAAGTCTTCGATCTGGTTCTTCAGCAGAATCAGATCAATATTAATGAGCAAGTCTTTTTCCGCATAGTTGGCTATGTAGTACGCGATGGCGTCGTTCCAAAGCTTTTGTTCGGCTGGCGAGAGGGACACCGTCGGGGTTTGCTTCAAAACCGGGCCGGAAGTCTTGGTGGTGGCGGCATCTTTTGCGGCCAGCCGCGCGCGCGCCTCGTGGTACAGGAAGTGGTGAAGATTCACCCAAAATCCGCTATGAAATTCAAAGACCGGCAAGGGGCCATAGATGGAATCCACTTGCTGCGCGCGCGCGGCCGGAGCGCTAAAGGCCAGCAGTATGGCGAGAGCAGGAAGCAGCAACCATCGCGGAGAGACAAAGCGCATAGGGTCTTGCAGAGATGTTAACGTAAGTCGCCCAAGTCTCAAATTCGGCCCTGAGGCAAGTTGATTTATTGTTCAAGCTTGGCATCCGCCATGGTCGCCAGTGCCCCGTGATGATCGCCGCCGTGCAACGCTCCGGTGCTGTCGCGCAAAAACGACAGTGTACCCGTGCGGCCATATTCGATGGGAACTGCGGCTAGTTCGTAGACCGCGGGAGCCCCGACGTCGCTGGCGCCCACGATGACATAGCGAAACGAGTAGCCGTCTTTGCGGCCAGCGGCGAGAGCAGCACCCACCAGTTCCGCGTGATCGTTCTTGGGTGCGCTGCCAGCTCCCGCGGCGGGCGGTCCCAGTTCCGCGAGGGTCTGTGGCAGCCGCGTGTACGTTACGCGATATTTCTCGATAGCCGCCGCCAGCTCCCGCAGGGAAGCGATCGCCGCCTTTTCGTTGTTCTGCATTTGCTCGCGATCCCATTCCTCCGCGAGCGTGGGCAGATCGAGCAGCAGAACCCCGAGCGACAGCAGCTTCCACTGACTGTTTTCGCGAACCAGCCCCATGATCACGCGACGCGCATTCTTGTCGGTGGTGTCCGTGGCATCTTTGACGGATAGCGGTATGTACGCAAGATTATCGCGAATGTCCGGCTTGCCAATTTGCATTTGTGTCGTCAGCGCGGGAGTGACGCAGAATACCGTCAGGTCGCCCGAGGCATCGGTTTCCGCGCGAGGCTTCCCCGCTTGCTCGACGAGCACGAAGCGCTCCAGCAGTTTCTCTTGTGCGGACCCGGCCATGGCCGTGAAGGCCGCAACGTTCCGGGAGGTCAGGAAGGAGCTGAAGCGCTTTCCGTCTTGCGAGCAGGACGCCATCAAAATGTCGCGCAGCACCGCAGCGGGATCCGCCGAAGCCGTGTCTTGAGCCGCCGCTTGCGTCAAAGACTTGGGAAGAATCAGCGCAAACAACAACAGCGCGCCTACAGCGCCAAGCCACTTCCGAGAATTCCACATGAGCTTTCAGTCCTTCGCGATGCCCAGAATGCTGGGGAGATTTTGTGTGAACGCGGAACGCGGCAAGACTTGCGTGGAGCCCGCCGCTTTGGCCTGTGCCGCCAGGTCCACCTGCACGTGCGATAAAAAGGAAATAATGGGTAACTCTTTTTGGGTGGCGCGAAGCTGCGCAATGGTTGCCACAGGATTGCTCTTGGCGTTCAGGTCCACGATCACCAGGCGCGTCGGTGGCTCCAGCATGGTGGCCAGAACCTCGCCATTCGCTGCCACTTTGAACTCAATGCCAAGATGCTTCGCGGTTTCCGCCACTTTCATCTGAAAAAACAAATCGTCCATGAGCGCCACCACTCTGGCCATGACTTCCCCCAAATCTCAAAACCTCTGCTAATTTTATTGCGTCTAAAGCCACATGACTTACAATGAGCGTGCCTTCGGGAGGTTCTCGATGCAACCCCTTTCTCCGGCTCCCATCCAGGCGCCTATTTCGATGCTGGAGAAGACCCCGGGGCTGCTGGAAATTTTGTTGCGCGACCTTCCGGAAGAAATGCTGCAGTGGAAGCCAGCCCTCGATCGCTGGTCGATCACCGAAGTATTGGGGCATATGGTCATGATCGAACGCCTCTATGAACAGCGCGCGCGGCGCATCATTCTGGAAGATTCCCCCGTACTTCCCAAATACCTGCCCCCCGCGGGCGGGGAGCCGAAGAAAGCGACGCGGCAATATTTAGAGGAATTTGCGGCCCTGCGCCGCGCTTTCGCGGTTTATCTGCATTCGGTGCCCGGCACGGCGGCGGCGCGCACCGGGCAACACGCGGAGTTGGGCGCCGTTTCGCTGTCGCACATGCTCCACGAATTGGCCAACCATGACCTGGGGCACCTGCGGCAGATCGCCGAGCTTTACCGGGGACACACTTTCTACCCACACGCCGGCCCATTTCAAAAGTATTCCAATCCCAAACCATGACCGACCATTCCGAAGACATCCGCCTGGCTTCGGCGCAGCCTCTGGACGTTACCATTTATTCGCGCCCGGGATGCCACTTGTGCGAAGAGGCAAAAGCGGTGATGCAGCCACTGCTGAAGGAGTTTGGCGCAACCGTCCGCGAAGTGAACATCGACAAAGACCCGGAACTGGCCGAGCGCTACAGCTGGGATATCCCGGTGATTTTCCTCGGCCCCCGCAAAGCCGCCAAGCATCGCGTCGACCCACGCCAATTTCGCCGCCAACTCGAAGAAGCCCGCGCCAAAGCCAAAGCGCCAGCCCAGAAGTAAACCTACAGGCTGAAGCCTGTGCTACAGGGTTACGCAGTGTCTTCGTCCGTAGCAGCGGCGTTACGCCGCGGCGTGGGCCACAACTTTGTTTTTCGTCAGGATTCGAGGCAGCAAAGAGTGGGCTTAGCGCGTGAGGAATTGGTTCTGTTCGTAGTTTTTTCTAGTGCTCGAAGGGAAGATCGTGCGCACCCACGGTTTTATCCGGCACATCCCCGGGGCGCCCTTTCACTCGGTCATAAACGCTCAACGCGCTTACCGAGCCCAACGCTTCGTTGTAAAACGTGGGCACCCCGAGCGCCGTGCGCAACTCTTCATTAAACCTGCGCAGATTCGCCAGCTGCTCGGAAAGCGCCGGCAATTTCACACCATCGTCGGTCAGCAGGAATTTCTGGTAGCCCGCATCCCATAACCGAGTGAAGTGGCCCTTCAGCATGATCGTGGGCAGCTTGGTCATCTGAAAGCGCCCGTCGGGATTCTGCCGAAATTCAGCGCCGGCACCGTACTTCTCCACGCGCACCACTCCGCGCGTGCTGCCCACAGAAAATCCCAGCGAAGCCAGCCGGTCCATCGCTGCCTTTTCAAAGCGTTCGTCTACATTCCACATAGGTTCCCAGCCTAAACAATCCCAACGAAACTGTAAAGCCGCACTGCGGGCCTGTGGAGTGGCCGAACCTTAGATCGATCCGCTTCGTTAGCGCAGCCGGCAACTACTCTCTACGCCCCACGAATATCGAAGCGGCGAATGAGGTTGTTTTCGATGTGGAAGATGTGGCCGACCATTTGGTCGGCTAGCAGCTTGCCCTGAAGATCGCGCACCACTTGGTGGACTTCGACGATCACTTCCGATTGCGGCCCTTCGGCGAAGGCCACCGGCTCGACGCGCGGATCGAGCATGGCCCACTGGCGCGTCCAATAGCTGCGCACTTCTTCTCGGCCGTGCACATGGCCGCCTTCCATGCCGTTGGCCCACAGCACATCTTCGTGGAGCGCCGCGAGCACCGCGTCCATCTCACGCGCGTTAAAGCGTTCGTAGATGCGCCGCAGAAGCGCGATGTTTTCTGACAATGCCATGAAAGTTAGCCGCCAGCTGACAGCCGACAGTTTACCTGGTTGAAGGGTAGAGCAGGAATCGGTAATCAGCAATCGGCGATCAGGAACTCAAGGCTGTCACTGTTACCGGTCACAGCGGCTTGGACATGCGAATGAGATGGCAAGGCTGGCTGACGCGGCTGGCTAGCTCCTGATGGATCGGTTGGGTGCCCACGCTTGTGTAGCCGAGTTTCTCGTAAAGCGGCGGGAGTTCCGTGCGCAGGTTGACCACCGTCAAATCCATGAACCGCGCACCGTTCTCGCGGGCGAACTGCTCCGCTGCGGACACTAGATGCCGGGCGAGGCCGCGGTGCTGGCGCGCAGGATCGACGGAAAGTAGCCCGAGATAGGCGCGGTCGCCGCGCAACTCGACGTAAACGCAGCCCGCGAGACCCGCGTCTTCCAGAAGCAGGAAGCGGCCCTTTTCGAATTGCTGACGGGTGCGTTCGGGGTCGAGGCGGTCGCCAACGAGGAAAAACCGCTCCACTTGGAAGGCGTTGTTGACGAGTTCCATGAAGGCGGGAAGGTCGGACTCAGTGGCGAAGCGTAGCGGCATGGTCGATGGGTCCCTAGGAGTGAGGATAGAACAGTCGGGAGGCAGGAAACAGCGCGACGCGATCCGAACAGGTCTGAGTCTTGGTTCCTGGTCACGGTTCGCTGATCACTGGTCACTCGAAAGGCGTTGGGGGGTATTTGCTGAAAAGTGGTCTCGCGGACGTTGGGTGTGTGCAGGGAGCGGAGCGCTTGGCGAAGTCGGCGCTTCCGAGGTGCTCGGAAGCAACAGGGAAGGAGAGAGTTAGCAGGGAGCTGAGGAAAATTGTGGAAAACAAAAATAGCAGGTAAACGAGTGTTGACAAATAGGGTGAGTCTGGTAATCTTAGAGGGTTCGTTGCAGGCCACTCTGCGTGACAGGGAGGCGGAACAAACGCTCTTTGACAATCGATACGATGTGCCAGAATCTGTTCGACCTCATCTGAGCTTCGAGCGCAGATGAGACTTTGAGTAATTTGAGCGACATAACAATTTTGCTTAGCAGGCTGGCCCGGGGCAACCCGGGTTTTTTGTTGTCTCCGCAAGGGGACGGCAGACCCCTCTTCGGAGGGCAACCCCTTACCGGGGGTAAACGCTAAGCGACAGGCTTCAAACGAGAGTTTGATCCTGGCTCAGAACGAACGCTGGCGGCGTGCTTAACACATGCAAGTCGCGTGCGCAGTTTCCTGTAGCAATACAGGGGATGGGCGCACGGCGCACGGGTGCGTAACACGTGGGCAATCTGCCCTCCGATGGGGAATAACCCCGCGAAAGCGGGGCTAATACCGCATAACATTCCTTGGACGATAGTTTGAGGATTCAAAGCAGTGATGCGTCGGAGGAGGAGCCCGCGCCCGATTAGCTAGTTGGTGAGGTAACGGCTCACCAAGGCAATGATCGGTAGCTGGTCTGAGAGGATGGCCAGCCACACTGGAACTGAGACACGGTCCAGACTCCTACGGGAGGCAGCAGTGGGGAATCTTGCACAATGGGCGAAAGCCTGATGCAGCGACGCCGCGTGGGGGATGAAGCTTCTCGGAGTGTAAACCCCTTTCGACCCGGACGAATGCCCCGCAAGGGGACTGACGGTACGGGTATAAGAAGCCCCGGCTAACTACGTGCCAGCAGCCGCGGTAAGACGTAGGGGGCCAGCGTTGCTCGGAATTACTGGGTGTAAAGGGTTCGTAGGCGGTGTGGCAAGTCGGGAGTGAAATCTCTGGGCTCAACTCAGAGGCTGCTTCCGAAACTGCTGTGCTTGAGTGTGGGAGAGGCGCGTGGAATTGCAGGTGTAGCGGTGAAATGCGTAGATATCTGCAGGAACACCCGTGGCGAAAGCGGCGCGCTGGACCACTACTGACGCTGAGGAACGAAAGCTAGGGGAGCAAACAGGATTAGATACCCTGGTAGTCCTAGCCCTAAACAATCAGGACTTGGGGTGCATCCCGTTGGGGGTGCGTCCCGTAGCTAACGCGTTAAGTCCTGCGCCTGGGGAGTACGGTC
>DATKPS010000204.1:0-29039 GCA_035524015.1 Candidatus Sulfotelmatobacter sp. | reverse complement strand
AATCGCCGATGAGCGCGTAATCGCCGATCGCGGCCGGCATCGCCGCGCTCTGCACGGACTTCGCATGGGACGTTCGTTTCATCACCATCTATCTGTCACCGTTCGAATTGTCGCACCACTTGCAACATTCGCAGAGCCCGTACAGCCATTTCGATGGACGTATACGAGAGCAACAGAACCTCTGGGATGTCCGCGAAGCCGCTCTCGGTGCCGCGCGCCGACTTCCTCGGCAAGATGTTTGGTCCTGAACTGATCCATGCGTTTCGGGAGTTCAAAACCATTTGAAATCCTGCTTTGACACGCGACGGCCTCGGCTTGGAAATTCGCTGCGCGGACGTGTCGCGATACCTTGTTCGATGATCCGAGCGCTTGAAGCGTGTCGCTGCAGGCGGCGCCCGAGATTTTCCCGGAAGGATTCCCAACATGATCGAAGCAGAATTTGTGCGCCGCTACGGTCCGAAGATGATTGTGGGGAAGAACAAGACCAATCGGAGCGCTGAGGCCGATCGAAGCAGCTGATCGGCATCAAGCGCGAATTTCGTCAGAATCTGAAGCCTGTGCGCCTTCGTCTCGAAAATATGCCCGGCATGCGCCAGCCGCTTGGTCATGTATAATGAGCAATCGCAACGCGAGCGGGCGTCGTACAATGGCAGTATAGAAGCTTCCCAAGCTTCGGACGTGGGTTCGATTCCCATCGCCCGCTCCATAAACCCAGTTGATTTCGATACCCTTACTGGCTGAAGCCCACCGAAAAACGCCCCACTAGAGCCCGAGTTTGGACGCAGTTGGACGCGATACTGCACCAATTTAGGGCACTTGGACGCGACCAAATCGAACATCTGCTAACGCCAACAGTGGCGAACGCAGTCGCATTCGTGCGCCTACGTTTGCGCTTTGGGAGTGGTTCACTCAAACGCGGTCACTCGCAAGGTACCGCAAGAGGAGCACTCATATGTTCGATCATCGGGCGCATCCGCCCAAAAAGCCGCTCACGCGCGCTATTTCTGGGGATTCCCGGCGTTTGATACCTACAGGTTGGAGGGTCGCTGTAATAGCGAAGCGGTTAAGGGCCAGGGAGAGACGGTGCCTCGATCCGAGCTCATGGTTGGACTCGACCCGGTTGCGATGTAATTATTAGACTTACATAATCCTACATCTACCCGTATCGCAGGACTTCGGACTGGCCGCCTGTCGAAACAGACAGTTCCCACGCGCTTGCGATTGCATTGAAGTGCCGGCATCTCGCAATCTGGGTGGGGAAAAGTAGCGCGCGCTGTTCCGTGGCAAAGGTTCTGTCAGAGATTCGAATGAACCTGTAGTGCGGGCTGCGTCGTTGCCGAATAGCACAGTAATGGCAACTCCGAAGAACGCACATACGACTCGCCGTTACGCAAAACTGGCCTCGATAGCCATCCTGGCTGTGACTGCTGCAGTGACCTGGCTGGCCTTCGCGCTGCTTCGACCAACACCTCCCCGTTCGGTGACCATGGCCGTCGACCCCGAAGGTACCTACGGCGCCGAAGTGGCCAAGCGCTACAAGGAATTGCTCGCGCGAGACGGAATCGAGCTAGAGCTACTGCCCACGGCTGGCGCTGTGGACAGCCTGGCTCGCTTGCAAGACCCGAAATCGAGGGTAAGCATTGCCATCATCCCAAGCGGAGTCACGGACGAGCAGAAATCGCCCGGCCTGGTTTCTCTGGGGGCACTGTACTACGAACCGCTCTGGGGTTTCACGAGAGGCCGAATTATTAGAACATACGAGGATCTCGCGGGTCTGCGAGTCTCCATTGGTCCCGAAGGAAGTGGCACACATGCGCTGTCCGACGAATTCCTGGCGAGTGTAGGCATCCTCGACCAGAAATCCACCCCATTGTTGTCGCTATCTGCGAAAGAGTCCGCCGCGAAATTGCTCAGCGGGGAGATTGACGTTGCCATTCTGCTGGACGCCTGGGAAGCCAAAGTGGTGCATGAGCTGCTTACCGCCAAAGACGTCAACCCGATGAGCATCTCCCGAGCGGAGGCGTTTGTTGCTTTGTACCCATTTCTAAGTAAGTTGGCTTTGCCGGCGGGCGTGGCGAACATGAAAGAAAACCGGCCTCCCAACGACGTAACACTGTTGGCGACCAAGGCCAACTTGGTTGTGCGCAGCGATCTTCATCCCGCTATTCAGTATCGGTTGCTGGAGGCGGCATCGCGTGTTCATTCCAAGCCGGGCTTGTTCCACCTTTCGGGCCAGTTTCCGGCTGCCGAAGCAATTGACCTGCCGCTGAGCACGTATGCAAAGCAGTTCTACAAGACGGGACCACCGTACCTGCAGCGTCATTTGCCTTTTTGGTTGGCGGTTCTGGCAGAGGAGCTCCTTGTGCTACTTATTCCTGTTGTCGGAATGTTGTATCCACTATCGCAAGCGTGGCCGCCGGTGTACCAATGGCTGCAGGAACGCCGGGTCTCCGTGTTGTATTCCGAATTGATGCGAATCGAAGAAGAGATGGCGTTAGCCGGTTCCCAAAAAGACGACAAGGCTTTGATTCAACGACTGGACGAACTCGAAGAACGAACCAATCGCCTTTCCTTGCCGGGTTCCTTCCTGCCGCTTCGCTACAACTTAAAGTGGCACCTAAGCATGGTGCGGCAACAGATCCAGGCCTCCATCGAGCGGCATGTTCGGAACGCGAGCGAATGAGGATGCGCGTTTACCTAGCTTGACGGTGTTCATGATGCAACCTGTCGCCAGTGATAGGTTTATTTGGATCCTGCCCGGACGTAGCATTGGTCCTTCCGCGCAATCGTGCGAAGTGCTAATGATTTGCGTAACTGCAGTCGCGCATGCAAGTAACGACTCTTCGCTGCGGCAACTGAGATGTCCAGTACCTTCGCTGTTTGATTGATCGGAAGATCATAGAATTGCGCAACTTCAACTACAGCCCGCATGCGCGGGTGAAGTTTGCGAATCGCTCCTCGTAGAATTCTGGTGCGCTCGCGCTGCACAAAAGTCTGCTCGGGATCGGGGGAACGGTCTGGGATTTGGAGATACAATCCTGCTTCACCGGGTCGGTTGACATCGTACGTAGTGGACACTTGGCGAATATTGCGATTCTTGCGGCATATCAGGAACGCCGAGTTCATCGTAACGCGCGTCAGCCACGTGGAAACTGTAGAATTGCCCCGGAACTCTTCGATGTGTAGATAAGCGCTCATCAGCGCATCTTGCACCGCGTCCTCAGCGTCAGCGGGATTCCGCGTGATGCGTAGCGCGATCCTAAATAATCGGGGCCTCAGAGCCTGGCAGAGCTTCTCAAAAGCTCCTGCCTCGCCGCGCTTCGCGCCTCGCAGTAGCCATGCTTCGCGTAGTTTCGAGTTGGTGGGATGATCTTCATTCTGTGGAGCGAAAGATGCTGTAGATAACATGTCTCTGTCTCTCATTTGGAACCCCAGCGTGAGAGTCGTCCGATGCGCGTATAGTTTCAGGGCGGTCTGAAATCTACGTCACGTGGATCCAAGTCCGCTTTGCAGGCCGACTTCCGGCTCCTGCTCGAAGTTGAGGTAGTACGGTTTTTGCTCCTCGAATATGCGACTGGTACGGGGAATCGCATTCGCGGCAATAAGGAGCATGGTAGCGACAGGTCGACTAGAGATAACTGTCGCTATTGACAGTCAGCATTTGCCATCGGATCGCTCACAAACCGCAACTATTTCCAATTTCCGGATTAGTTGCCTTTGGATACTCAACCTCCATCCGGACCATTGGAAGAAATATTCAAGTACGTTTTGTGGAAACTCTTAAAGGTCCGCTGTTGTTGGCCCCAAGCGGGGGCGCCCTTGCGCAACAGAGGCGGTTCGCCGCAAGGCATGATTGTAGATCCTTACTGGTGTTACCCGAATTTCTGGGGATCATGCCCTGTCCAAAGTGACAGGTGCAATCTGAAGCGCCAACTCTAATATTCACGACAAAGGGGGGGTAGGCATGAATCGCGACAATCAACGACTCTCGAAAAGCCTACTCGAAATGCATAAGCAAAGACTGCTTTCGAAGCATTTGCTGTGGTCCTTCGCCTCCCTCTTCCTTGTTGCTGTGCTCTTTAACATAACGAGCTGTCAGAAGCGGGAACAGAAACCTCAACTGGGTCCCCCCGAAGTGTTGGTCACAGAAGTAACCGCTAAAGATGTGCCAGTGTTCAACGAGGCGATAGCGACGTTGAGCGGTCCAGTCAACGCGGACATTACCCCCAAGGTGCAAGGATATCTCATCAAACAGCATTACCAGAATGGCACCTTGGTCAAAAAGAATGAATTGCTCTTCGAGATTGATCCCCGACCATTTCTCGCCTCGCTGGATCAGGCAAAAGCTGATGTTGCGCGCGCACAGGCCAATCTTGAAAGAACGAATAACGATGTCATCCGCGATACCCCGCTCGCTGCAAAAAACGCGATTCCTCAGAAACAGCTAGACAATGACCTGTCAAGCCAGGCTGCCGCCAAAGCGCAAGTGTTGGCGATGCAGGCCGCGGAACAACAAGCGGAGCTCAATCTTGGATGGACCAAGGTCTATTCGCCAGTGGATGGCATTGCAGGTGTCGCCAATTCGCAGCTAGGCGACCTGGTGGGCACCAGTACGAAAATGACGACTGTGTCGCAGTTTGATCCCATCTGGGCATACTTCTACATCAGCGAGAGCGCCTACCTTGCTAACGCTCCCGAGATCAACCGAGCTCTGCGCACCGGCGATCTCAACGTGCGGCTTCCAGTGGAGTTCATTCAGGCGAATGACCAGGCATATCCTTTGCAAGGCAAAATCATTTTCGTAAACCGGCAGGTAACCACCGCCACGGGAACGATTCAGTTGGCCGCTGCCTTCCCGAACAAGGACGCAATCCTGCGGCCCGGAGGCTTCGGCCGGGTTCGTATCCGAACGGGCATCAGCAGGAACGCGCTGCTAGTGCCGCAACAAGCCGTCATTCAAGTGCAGACGGATTACCAGCTCGTCGTTCTTACGCCTGACAATAGGGCACGTTTCCGTCCAGCGAAGGTAGGGGAACGGGTCGGAACAGACTGGGTGATTAAAGAAGGGGTGAAACCAGGGGAGAGAGTCGTGGTCGAGGGTTACCTCAAAGTTGCACAGGCCGCTGCCCAGAATCCAGAGCTCGCGAAGGAAGGGGTTCCAGTCTCGGCGAAGCCATATGTGGCGCCATCTGGGGAGCGAGCGAGCAACTGACCATGTCGAAGTTTTTCATTAATCGGCCCATCGTGGCGATCGTCATCGCCATTCTGATGGTGCTAGTTGGGGTTGTATCGCTCCTCAGCCTACCAACAGCGCAGTTCCCCAACATCGCCGATCCCATGATACAGGTCAAGGCCACCTACCCTGGGGCTGACGCCAACACCATTGCCGAATCGGTGGCGACCCCGATTGAGCAGCAAATGTCAGGCGTGAGTGGCATGAACTATATGTACTCCCTGAGCGCCAGTTCCGGCGGAGGCATGTCGCTGTATATCGATTTTGCATTGGGAACCGATGTAAATACCGACCAAATCCTGGCGCAGATGCGCAGTGGGCAAGCGAACTCGCAGTTGCCTAGCGAGGTCGTTGCGCAAGGCGTGATCGTTCAGCCCGGTACAACTGCACCGTTTATGCTGCTCAATCTATACTCGCCGAGCGGCGCTTACGACCAAATCTTTTTGTCCAACTACGCCATCATCAATTTGCAGTACGCACTGACTCGTGTCCAGGGCGTTTCCCAGGTTCAGATTTTCGGCGCCGGACCGTACGCGATGCGCGTTTGGGTGAATCCCGATAAGCTAGCGAACCTGGGTGTCACGGTCTCCGATATCACGAATGCCATCAAAGCACAAAACAAGGTCAATCCCGCCGGACAGGTTGGCGGCGAGCCTGTACCGGCCGGCCAACAGTTCACCTACAACGTCCGGGCTCCCGGACGACTGCTCTCGGCTGAGGAATTCGATCAGATTGTAGTGCGTGCGCAGCCCGACGGTTCCGTCCTGCGTCTGAAAGATGTGGCGCGCGTGGACATGGGAGGTCAATACTACTCGTATAGCGCCCGCCTCGGGACAGCGCCCGAGCCTGGGAAGCCCTACCAACCTGCCCAACCTTCGGCCGCAATCGCCCTTTATCTGACCCCGGGCAGCAATGCACTGCAGACGCGAAACAACATCCTGCAGATGATGAGGGAGGCGAAACTTCGTTTCCCTCCAGGACTGGACTACGCGGTCTCGCTAGACACCACGCTTGCGGTTAGCGCGGGTATCCACGAAATCTTTAAAACCCTGTTAGAGGCGTTAGCCCTTGTCATCATTGTGGTGTTCATTTTTCTCCAAGGATGGAGAGCGACTCTGATCCCGCTGCTTGCCGTCCCCGTCTCGCTGATAGGAACGTTTGTCGTTTTTCCGTTGCTCGGTTTTTCGATCAACACCCTATCGCTGTTCGGGCTTGTGCTTGCGATAGGGCTTGTGGTGGATGACGCTATCGTCGTCGTGGAAGCTGTGGAACATCATATCGAGCACGGTATGACGCCCCATGACGCAACGGTCCGTGCTATGGAAGAAGTGTCCGCTCCCGTCATCGCCATCGCCCTGATTCTCGCTGCGGTGTTTCTTCCCACGGCTTTTATTCCCGGCATCACCGGTCAGCTGTACCGACAATTTGCGGTCACCATTGCCATCTCCGTACTGTTCTCCGCCTTCAATGCACTCACCTTGAGCCCGGCCCTCTCTGCCATGCTTCTGCGGCCAAAGAAAGAATCGCGCGGGCCACTGGCCGCTTTCTTCCGATGGTTCAATCGGGTGTTCGGCCGCGCTACCGAGGGCTACGTAAATTTGTGTAAGCACCTCATTCACAAAGCGGCATTCGCCTTCCTGCTGCTGGCGTTGCTGACGGTTGGTGCAGGTTTCTTCGGTAAGCGGATCGCCCAAAGCTTCCTGCCCGACGAAGATCAGGGCTATGTGTATGCAGGGTTGCAATTGCCGGATGCTTTTTCCTTACAGCAATCCTCCGACGCTTCGCGGGAGGTTGAAAAGGCCATTCTCGAGACTCCCGGCGTAGAGAACGTGACCTCCATCATGGGCTACAGTCTCTTGAGCGGTGTCAACACCACGTACTCGAGTTTCTACTTCGTAGCGCTGAAACCCTGGGAAGAACGCAAGACACCAGAAACCAGCTACATCGGAATTAAGACACACCTCCTACAGGTCCTCTCGAAAATCCCAGCCGGGGTGGCCTTCTCATTCCCGCCACCAGCGATTCCTGGAGTTGGGACCTCCGGGGGCGCGACGTTTATCCTCGAAGATCGGTCTGGCAGCGGCACGGAATTCTTGGCGAAGAATGCGCAAATGTATCTGACCGAGGCACGCAAGCGACCGGAGTTGGCCGGCGTCATGACCACGGCCCTGTTCAATGTCCCTCAAGTGGGTGTGAAGGTGGACAATGCCAAAGCCATGACCCAGCAGATCCCCTTGAATACTCTGTACGAAACGGTGCAAGCGTTCATGGGCGGTACTCTGGTGAACTACTTCAACCGTTTTGGCTTGCAGTGGCAGGTCTACGTGCAGGCTGACGGTCAATTTCGTACCAGCGCTAACAACTTGGGTAGGTTTCATGTGCGGAATGCGGCCGGCGAAATGGTTCCGCTGAGCACGTTGACGACCGTCTACCCGCGCAGCGGCACAGAATTCGTGATGCGTTACAATCTTTTCAATTGTGTGCAGATTAATGCGTCAGCTGCACCCGGATACAGTTCCGGTCAGGTGATTGCCGCACTCGAAGACGTTTTTCACAAAACCATGCCTCCCCAGATGGGGTATGACTGGATGGGCATGTCCTATCAGGAAGTCAAGGCCGCGCAGGGGGTGAAGCCGACGACAATTTTCGCGCTGGCGTTCTTTGTCGTTTTCCTCATTATGGCCGCGCAGTACGAAAGCTGGACCTTGCCGTTCTCCGTCCTGCTTGGAGTACCCATCGCCGTCTTTGGAGCTTTTGTTGCACTCTACTCTCGGCATCTCGAGAACGATGTTTACGCACAGATCGGTCTGGTCATGCTGATTGGCCTCTCGGCAAAAAACGCAATTTTGATTGTCGAATTTGCCAAGATGGAATACGACGGCGGGAAATCGTTGATTGACGCCGCGCTAGCTGGCGCGCGACTGAGGTTGCGGCCCATCCTGATGACTGCTTTCGCCTTTATTCTCGGTTGCGTACCTCTTTGGGTGGCGGCGGGGGCCGGCGCTATTTCGCGCCAGGTGCTTGGCACGGTAGTGATCGGGGGCATGCTGGCTGCCTCGGTCTTGGCCATTTTCTTCATTCCAGTCAGCTTCGATGTTGTGGAGCGATTTGGGATTTGGATCGGCGGCAAGAAGGAGGTTCGAGTCCCCTTAAGCCCACCTGCACCTGCGGAAGGAGCAGAACATGGGGACTAGATTGAAGATTCATATGGTGGTTCTGCTGTTGCTTTCGATCGCAGGTTGCAAAGTCGGCCCAAACTACAAGCGGCCCGCTGTCACCGTGCCGACCGAATATCGCGGCGCAACCACTAGTGCCAGCCAACAGGGGCAGACGTTTCAAGAAATGCAATGGGAAAGCGTATTCGCGGACCAGGCGCTGCAGGATCTGATCAAGGAAGCGTTGACAAATAACTACGACCTGCGCATAGCTGCGACCCGCGTGCTCGAGGCCAACGCCAATCTGGGTGTCGTTCGATCCAACCAGTTCCCCAGTGTTGGAGCAACCTACGGCCTGGCGAATACGCGAAGCCCGCTCTCCATCCCAGGGATCAAAGCGACCGGTTCAGAAGCTACAACCTTCGATTTTGCAGCTTTATCGGTCAACTACGTCGTGGACTTCTGGGGGCAATACCGTCGTGCTACGGAGGCGGCGCGTGCAAATTTACTGGCCACTGAATATGGGAAATTCGTCGTGCAGATAACCCTGATCTCGGCGGTGGCCACGGACTACTTCCTCCTGCGGGAATACGATTTTCAGCTGCAGTATTCAAAGGATACCGTAGAAGCGGATAAACAAATCCTGCAACTCAACACCATAAAATTTAAAGGCGGAGATGTGTCCGAAATGGATGTTTACCAAGCGCAAGTCTTGGTACAGCAGGCCGAGGCGCAGGTCATCAACCTGCAGCAATTGGACGAGCAGACCGAAAACAACATCAGCATCCTTTTGGGCAGGAACCCTGGAGCGGTGGCACGCGGGCTCAGCTTAACCGAACAGCCTCATATGCCTGACGTCCCGGCGGGGTTGCCTTCTACGTTACTGGAGCGCCGCCCAGATGTGCGGCAGGCCGAGGAGAACCTGGTTGCCGCGAACGCCAATGTTGGCGTCGCGAAGGCTGCCTTCTTCCCACAGATTTCGTTAACGGGACAACTGGGTGCGAGTTCCGCGATCACCGGATTCCTTGAAGGGCCAGCTGGTTTGTGGGCTGTCGGCGGCCAGATTGCTCAGCCCATCTTCGAAGGCGGCCGGATCAAGAGCAACTATCGTTTGGCCTGGGCCGAACGCGACGAAGCGGAACTCAGCTACAAACAGACCGTGCAACACGCCTTCGGGGACGTTTCGAACAGTCTCGCAGGTTATGTTCAGGGACGACGGTACCGGATGAAGCTAGAGGAGCAAACCGAGACCTACAAAGCAGCCGCGAATCTGGCCAATGTGCGCTTCCAGGGCGGGGTCACGTCCTTTCTGGAGGTTTTAATCACCGAGCAGGACTACTTCGTTTCCGAACTAACCTTGATGTCTGCCTGGTACGCGGAGCTCGCAAGCTATGTGCAGCTTTATCAGTCCTTGGGTGGTGGATGGCAGCCACAGTAATGAGCACAGCGAAGGCTCCTCTGCTCGAAGCAAACCTTGGATTGTCGCTGGCAAAAGGCGAGCTGACACGCGCAATAGGAGCAATATCGCGCTAGCGCTTTCGGGCCGCGACGTCCACGCATCCGGGGGCGAAGCCCAGCGACTTCTGCCGTGCCTGCCGGCTCGACGATATGCAAAAGTGTCTTCTTGGGGGGTTACCTACACCGTTCTCGGGCATCGAGTCCCTGTACACACACGGTGAGAGCAGTTAGAGTCACTGGCCCACGTTGTCCGTGCCGGAACTCCTGCTAGGAGGTTTCTCATGGAAATAAGACATGTAGTGATCGTCGGCGGTGGATTCGGAGGAGTCGCGTGCGCGCAGCAATTAGCGCGCAATCACGAAGTGCGTGTTACTCTCGTGGACCAGCATAACTACCATCAGTTTCAGCCGCTATTCTATCAAGTTGCTGCCTCGCAATTAGCGGCGGAAGACGTTGCTTTCTCTTTAAGCACGATTTTCCGTGAGTCCCCAAACGTCGATATCAAGCTAGCGGAAGTCAACGCCATCGACCCTAAAGCCCGCAGCGTAAGTACCAAGGAAGGCCAGGTCTATCAAGGCGATTTCCTGGTGCTCGCTGCAGGAGCTCAGGCGAACTTTCTGGATATTCCTGGGGCCGAGACCAATAGTTTTCCTCTCTATTCTTTGGTGGATGCGGAGCGCCTGCGCTCGAGGCTCCTGGCGCTGTTTGAAGACTGTGATCGCGAGCCCGACCTCCTTGAGCAGGGCGGGTTGAACGTCGTGGTCGTGGGCGGTGGGGCGACGGGCACCGAGGTAGCCGGTGCTTTGGCCGACATGATTCATTCTGTCGCACCGACAAAATATGAAAGGCTCATCAACGCGACGCATATCTACCTAGTGGAACATGGTCCCACACTCCTCGCGCCGTTCTCGGCTAAAGCGCATGACTACGCAAGTAAGGTCCTGCAGCGCGGCGGTGTGATTCTGAAACTCAACACTGACGTCAAGGAAGTACATTCGGGTCACGTCCTACTATCCGACGGTAACACCCTCAAGAGCCGGTGCGTGATCTGGGGAGCAGGACTCAAGGCCGCAACGATCGCCAGTAATTTGGGGTTGCCGCGGGGTCGCGGCGGACGAATCGACGTCGAGAACGATCTCAGCGTCAAGGGCTTTCCGGGTGTCTATGCAGTTGGCGACTTTGCGAATGTTGTGGGAGAAGACGGGAAAGCCTTGCCCCAGCTTGGATCAGTTGCGCAGCAAACTGGGCGTTGGGTAGGGAAGAATATCTTGGCCGATATCGGAGGAACACCTCGGGCCCCGTTTCACTACCATGATAAAGGGATCATGGCGATGATTGGTCGGAATGCCGCGATTGCTGAGGTCGGCGAGCATCGGCACGAACTCGAAGGCGTGCCAGCCTACAGTATGTGGCTGGGCGTCCATATGGCTCTCCTGAGCGGTTTACGAGTCAAAGTGGAGACTTTCGTAGATTGGGTTTGGAATTATTTCTCCAAGGGTGGCGGATCAATGTTGCTCGACCGTTCCGACGCCGCCAGAATTAATTGGCATGACGATGACGCGGATACACGAGCCCCAGATGCTAAGTTAGCGCCCCTAAGAAAAGACACGGCAGGCCGGTAAAAACGTCGACACGGTGGGCCCGAGTAGTCTCAGCCCAACTCTAATACGGTCTTGGATTTCCGATGGGAGATACACGTCATGTATAGCTTCTTTCGCTTCACAGACTGAAATCAACCTGCCGGTCCTGAGAGTCCACAGACTTGTCCGCGAATCGCCGCTTATCAGACTTGCACCGACCAACACTGTCATCTTCGACAGTTCCTCGGTTGGCGATAAACCTTGATGATCCCTTCATGACAACCGGAGAATCTATGATCATCGAGTGCAGACAATTGGCGCGACTTTTCTTGTTAAGTCTATTTGCAATAACGGTCCCCCTTTTGGCCGTTCATGCCCAGTCTTCGACTGCGGCCCCCGTTTACAAAATAACGCCGGTAGTTAGCAAGATCACCTTCGGTGTCAAGGCATCCGTCTCGATCGAAGGAACCTTCGATAGATGGAACGCCAATCTTTCCTTCAAGTCGCCAGACGTTTCGACGGGCGTCCTTGACGTTAGGATCGAGGCCGATAGCGTAAACACCGGTAGCAGCTTCAAAGATGACAAGTTGAAGGGTGAAGACTTCTTCAACGCCAAGCATGATCCCTATATAACATTCCGTTCTACGAAGATTACCAAGACAGGTCTGAATACTTATAGCGTTGCTGGCATATTCACCATTCGTGGTGTTTCAAAGCCCGAGACCCTCACTTTCGTCGATGATCCTGAAGGAAAGGGCGTTGGTGAGATCAAAGGAACGATGGCCTTCGATCGCAAAGAATTTGGCATGGATAGTGGTATTCCGTTCATAAGAATCGCCGATCGGGTCGAGGTCACGGTTGACTTCAAAGCGAAGCGGATCAGCGGTGCGCCGCTACTATTTAAGGAATGACTTTTCAGGGACCAGGGCCGAGCGGTTCCGTTTGGTGCGGCGTGCAGCCTGATCGGTTGCGCGCAATAGTTTCTTGTCGAGCACGATCTGTACAGTTTCCATATGCGGAGTCCACTGCACAGCTGACGACGCGAAGGCAGTTTTTCTTTCGCCACTTGTTGCGTGCGGGCAGTAACGCCTCGTCAGTCTATGGCACATGGCGAAACGCGCCAATGTCCCAGCGGCCGGCTTCCTGCTCCAGAAATTTCATTTGTGCCGGCCAAGAGAGGGCTGGGGATAACGCCAGACTGTTCTGGCTGCCCAGATCGGCCCCATGACCCACCGCCAACGACGACGGCGACAACGCGAAATCGCCGGTAGTCTCCGGCGTGGCTGACTCTAGCTTAGGGTCGGCCACCAGGGAGTTCTCATCCAGATGGCTGGCGCTTCGCCATGCGGAAAAATCCATGGTCGTGCCTTTCCAGCTGAAAGCCGAGCGGCCGTCGGGGAAGTAAAGATTATTCGAAAAATCAAAGGGGCCATCGACTCCGCCTTCAATAAGAACCTGGTATTGGGAACTGCGAAGAATCAGATTATTGCGCGCGGAAATATCGCCGGTTTTTTGGGTAGTGGCGCTGACGTACAAGTGAATCCCGATTTTGCTGTTATAGCAGGTGTTGTTGTAGATTTCGTGGCCGGTGTAATTGGCCATGATGCAGCTGCCCTGGGGATGATTGTAGATGACGTTGTACAAAATCTTGTTCTTCTGGCTGGGCACATAGTTGGTGAAGATGCCGTGGGTGCCGTCATCGTGAACAAGGTTGTAGCGGATGATATTGTCACTGGACCCGAACGGAGGCCTGCCGGTGTCTATGGAGAGCTCGATACCGGAAAGGCGGGCGCGGTAACAATTGTTCTTTTCCACGATGTTCGAACTAGACCCAGAGAGCCCCACGCAATAGCCCTCTCCTCTTCGTGAGACATTGGTGTTGGCGTAAGCGGTGTTGCTGGAAACCAGGGAATTGTTGGTTTCGTGGAGATAGATGCCCGCGCCGTTATCGTGCACCGTGTTGCCCGTTATCTTTACTCCCGTGACTACCAGACCTTCGGGATAAACGAGCGAACGGCAGCGTTCCTGCCTCGGGCAACCCACCACAAAGATGCCGTTGAAGCCGTTGTCATGCACCTGGTTGTTGGTGATACTACCGGAGGTGATGGGGAACTTGCCGTTGCTGTGATAGAGCTCGATGCCGGCCCCTTCATTGTCGTGAACCTGCGCGGAGTCCACCGCACAGTGGTCGGCATTTTCAATGTGAATGCCGTCTCCTGCGCCGTTCATCACGGTGACCTTCGAAATCGTCAGATTGCCGGGCGTTGGTCCTTCCAGATGCACGGTAATGGCCCAGATTCCCGCACCCTCGCCATAAGGAATCGCATTTGCTCCGCTGACCGTGACGTTCTTCAACGAAACAAACGAAATCCCCGTCAAGTTAATGGCGCTGGGCCGGGCTCCCACCTCGATACCCGGATGCCCGTAAGATACGGCGGGATTTTCAGCGGAATAGATGGAAAGGACATTTGAACCCCAGAACCAGTCCAGCGGTGCGCTAAGTTCGTCAGGCGAGGATTTCTTGTGTCCTTTCGCGCCATCGAAGAGCACGACATTCGGCTGTGTCGACACGGCGCATTGCCACACATGATCCCCGGTCCCTCCCTCTTTCCAGCAACCCGCCGGCAAAAGGTCGGCTCCGCTGATGAGAGGCAGTTCTCCCTCTCCATACGCGTCGATGGTGATCAGGGCGCTGGACGAACCCGACGAGGGGAAATTCAACTGCTCGCGCCAGACGCTTCCGCGGCGGAGCAGCAGCGAGTCTCCAGGAGCAAACTTATACGAATTCACTTTCGCCAGGGAGCGCCACGCGGAGTCCATCGATGTTCCAGGGTTCGCGTCGTTTCCCTTGGTGGAATCGACATAGTAAGTAGTGGAATAGGCGGATGGACAAAGCAACAGGCAGGCGAAAACATAACCAGCGATTTTCATGTTCTTTTTCTCCAGGGTGGAAGATCTCAGACCTGTGAGAACAAATAGGCCTTCAGGGCGCTACAGTGATGGCAACCACATGCAGAATGTCCTTGTCGGTGTCCAGCGAGCCAGTGACGCGCACTTTCTTGTCGATGAATCGTTTCAGGTCCCAGCTGCCTTGCAGCAAATAAGAAGTGCGGGTGCGCTTGTCTTCCAAATAATACTTGCCAAACTTTTCGGAGACCTTGCCGCTGTAGGATTGCGTGGGCTTTTGCTGTTGGTCTTCTTGCAGATCCTGGGACTGATCACGGTATTGGTTCTGCTGCTGGCTTTGTTCCGGCTTCTGGCGCTGCGTTTCCTGAGCGGTCGCGAGGCACGCAAAGCCCGTCAGCGCGGCAGTGCAGCAGCAAGCCAGCAAAACCATTCGCCACTTGCTCATCCGCCACCTGGCTTGCTTGTGGAAGGCAGTTCTGGTGCGGTAGGTGCTGCTGCCTCGCCTTTATGGGCTGCCAATCCTACGTTGAGGCTGAGCCACAAGGGGGCTCGCGCCGGCTCCACGGAATCCAGTTCGGTACGCGAAAAATAGCGGCCGATCAGTTCCGCGGTCGCCGCATAATCAAATCCTCTGCGCCCGCGGAGTCCGCGGGGCACTTTGTCCATTCGCCCGATCAGCGCATTCCAGAATTGCCGCGGCGTGTATCCGCTGCGTGGCACGCCGGAAAGCCTGGAACCGACGGTCTTGACCAAAAGCGGCACGCCCTTCTCGTTTGGCATGGTGGACAAGATGGAGCCGTGGTCATGCAGCTTTCGAGAAAGGGCGTTCACGTAATCGACCATGGCGGTCGGCTCCAAATATTCGAAGGTTTCCAGAACAATGGCCAGATCGAATTTCCCCGAGACCTGTTCGAGATCCTCGCATCGCTGGGAGCGCCGGAACTCATAGTTTGGCCGGCCTCCATAACGGAGAATCGCGGCTTCCAATCCGCAGGCCTTCCCGTCTTTCCATCCGCTGCGCCAGCCGGCGTCCAAGCCGACGTAGCGTTTCACGGGAACGGGAACATAGTCGAGAGAGCGGGCATCGTTGCATCCCAGTTCCAGGATAGACAGCTCGCGCTTGCCCAGCGAGGCGATTTTTCCCTGGAGCCATTCGAACCTGCGGGTGTGATGCAGGTTGTAAAGCCGGCGAAAGAAAGTTCGCAGGGGGTATTGGTTGAAGTATTTCGCGGCATAGACCGCAGACCGTTCAGCAGGCATGAAAGGGTCACTCCGATACTGTTTGTTGTTTTTGCGATCATGGCAGCCACTCCTGGAAACAACCACAATCTTCTTTGGGGATTTAGCGAAGTGTAGAGCGCGTGGCGTCAGGCTTACGAGGGACGGACGGTCGCGGTCGTCCTCGTTTCATACGCCGGGGCGGGTGACGCAAGTCTTTTGGCGTCGACGGGCGGAGTGAACGCCGGAGTCGCGCGGAGAAATGTCTGGGCCCACATCTCCAAGGACAGCCATCGAAAAAGAACGCTGAGATTGCGCCCCGGCTCGGCCAGAAAGCGCCGCCAGACCCGCAACGCCGTTTGCTGGTCTACCCAGCCCCGTTCACGAAACGAACTGGATTGCAAAATGCCCTCGGCCCACTGCCGCAGCGGACCTCGTAACCAGGCCGATTCCGGTGCCTCAAATCCTTTCTTGTCCATACGATTCGCCACTTGGTCCGGCAGCCTTCCCCGAAGGGCGTTGCGCAGCACGAACTTCGTGGTTGCGCCGTGGATCTTTTGCGTCTCGGGAATCGCGAACAAGTATTCAACGACGCGATGGTCCAGATAGGGCAGGCGCACTTCCCGGGAAAACGCCATGGAACTGCGATCGGCAAAGCGCAGCAGTTTCGGAAGCATGGAGCAGCGCAGTTGCTTGTACAGTTCATTGTGAAGAGCGCTTTTAAACTTGGCGGGACTCTGCGCCGGTGGCGCAAAAGCGTGCTTAGTGAAATCCGGCGGCAAAGCCTGAATTTCTGGTTTAGGTAATCCCACAAACGGGGCAAGCTGAGGCGCCAGCATCGTGGGAAGGCTCTTGGGTCCGCCGTGTTTCACTTGGCCGCGGACGGAGCTGAGGAGAGTAATCCAGCGCATCTGAACGAATAAGTCGCGTAAGTGGAACCCCTGGCTCACGCGGTAACCTCCAAGAATCTCGTCGGCGCCCTGGCCGTCGAGCAACACCGTGGTTCCGCATTCCGATGCGAGGCGCATCACGCACCATTGCGCATAAATACTGGGCCCTACAAACGGATGCTCCTGATGCCAGGCGAACCGGTGCATGTCTTCCAGCATGCGGAGCGGGTCGGGATAAGTGCTGTAATTCGTAGCGGCGCATTTCTCTGCCACAGGTTGGATGTACCGCCCCTCATCAATCTGTGGATCTTCGAAGCGCGCGGAGAAAGTACTTTGCCGGTCGCCCCGGCGCTGTTCCGCTATCAGGCTGACGAGGGACGAAGAGTCCAGCCCTCCGGATAAGCAGGAGCCAACTGGAACATCCGCTCGCAGCCGAATTTTGACACTTTCCTGCAGTAAGCCCCGCAGATGTTCGGCGTAGGCATCGTTCTGTGTGCAGCGAATTTCCGCGGCAGGGTCGAGATCCCAGTATTCCCAGGTCTTCAAGGCATCGTCACCGGGGGAGTAGAGCAGGGCATGTGCCGCCGGCAGCGCGCGGATGTTCTTGAAAAACGTTCCATCCGATGTATCCGTTTCTCTGTGAACAAGGAACCGGTAAATCGCCGAAAGATGCGGTTCCGCCTTCACGATTCCGGACGCGAGGATCGCTTTCATCTCTGAAGCGAACAGCAACAGAGAAGGCTGATGAAAATAATAAAAAGGCTTCTCTCCAAAACGGTCGCGTGCCGCAAACAGGCAACGCTTGCGGTTATCCCAGATGGCGAAACCGAACATGCCATTCAGGCGTGGCAGGCAGTCGGTTCCCCAAACGAGATAGGCGGCCAGAAGCACTTCCGTATCGGTTTGCGAACGGAACGCATAATGCTGCTGCAGCTCCGAACGGAGCTCCACGCAGTTGTAGATCTCGCCATTGAGAACGATGGTCAAGTTACCGCTGGGGTCCTGCATGGGTTGGTGGCCACGCGGCGAAAGATCCAGAATGGCCAGGCGACGGCTGCCTAAGGTGACTCCGTCGGCTGGAGACGTCCAAAGTCCCGCATCGTCTGGTCCCCGATGGACCAGGCTGTCGCGCATGCGCAGCGACGCAGTCTCATCCAGGCAAGAACCGTATCTTACGGATCCGATAATTCCACACACGGACGTCTTCCTTTCTGATTAGTTTGGAAGCGCAGTTCGCATCAGCCCATACCATGCAGCGCGCGATTGAGATGCCGCATGCGGACGCGGCGCAGTTTCGAAGCCAGTCCACGCACGCCGCCGTTTTGCACGGCTGCCTGGAGATCCCGGAGCTGCCGGTGCAGCATACGGATTTTGGTGTCGTTATAGAATCTTTCCTTGTAGGTTCCGCGGGTCAGCTCTTCGGAGAGCAGTTCGAAGCGGTTCAGGATGTTGTAGGCATCGGCAAAGCGCGGGGTTCGTCCCCATCCGGTCGCTTCCAAGTGAACGGGGTGCACGGTCAGCCGGACGATTTCGCCCGATGCGTCGAGTCCGGCAACGACGACCAATCCTTCGCGCTCTAGCTCCGAATAGAGTACCCCGGACGAGATGCTTCCCAATCCATAGAAGCAAAAGGCGGATGTTCCATCGGCGCGGCGCACGCGTTCGTAGCCGGCGATGCGATGGGAGTGGCAGGCGGTCACAATATCAAAACCGATCTTAGCCAGCTCGCGCAGCAGCGCCACATCGTCGGGATCGGGGCGGTTGGTGTGCTCCAAACCCGCGTGCAGATACGCGATCGTTAGCGAGGCATCCTTCGCCTTCAGTTCTCGCAGCGCTTCTTCTCCGCGCTTGCGCGTTGCGGGTTCTATGCCTGGCTTCTTGCGTGTGGCCAATTCGGGCAAATGACGGGCGGCGGCCCAGACGCCGATTCGAGGGCCTGCACCTGTTTGCGCTACGGTCGCGTCCGGGGGTTCGGAAAGGGTTTTACCGATTCCAACGGGCACCAGCGCACGTTTCTGGACCGCCTGGCGCGTGCGGGCGAGACCCTCTTCGCCGTAGTCGTAAATGTGGTTGTTGGCCATACCGATCAGGTTTGCGCCGAGGCTGACCGGAAAGTCGAGCACATCCGGCTCCGCGGCAAACGAATCGCCCAGGCCAAACTTGGTCCGCGGCTTGCTGTCCCCCACGTCAATGCAACATTCCAAATTCAAAATGGCGACGTCTGCTTTGGAGAAAGGGCGAGTCAGGCCAGCAGCGATGTCTCGCCAACTTCGCCTTGGGGGAAGCTGCAAACCGGAGGCGGGCAAAAAATCGCCGGCGATGGCAACATGCGTGACTGGGCTACTCTCCTTCTTTTCCCAAACAACCATGTCGTATGACTCCGTTTCCGAGTGGCTGAGGATCAACGGAGTGACCCCAGACGCACCGCAGTGATAAACAGGGAACCAAATGCAAGAGCAATGGCCAGCAGGGCGAGTGCGGGGCTGAGATAATTGCAGAGCCAGCCGAGAAGCACCAGCCCGGCGGTCGCCAGGTAGGACCCAAATGCGATTGGTCGCGCCGACCAACCTTGCTCCTGGAGCAGGTCGTAAATGTGTTGGCGATCTCCCAGGAACGGAGACTGTCGCTTGCGAATCCGGCGGAAAACGGCCAGGAACAGGTCCAAGAGGGGCAAGCCCGCGAAAATCAAGGGAAGCAGCAACCGGGTGCCGATCGCGTGGTGCACTCGGTAGAAATCCAGGCCCAAAAACGCCAGGAGGAAGCCCAATACCGTGCTTCCTGAATCGCCCATGAATATTTTTGCCGGGGGAAAATTGAACAGGAGAAACCCTAAGCACGCGCCTAGTAAGCTCCAGGAAACCGCGGCCCCGACGGACGGCGCGCGGATCGAATACAACAGGGCGTAGCCCAATCCGGCCACCGCCACGACGCCCGCCGCCAATCCGTCCGCGCCATCGAAGAAGTTGAATGCGTTGACGAACAGCACCACAAAGAAGCAGGTGGCGCAAATGTTCAACGCTGCGTTGCCGGATACCACCAGGCGCCAGGGTGTCTGCGCCACCAGCAGCCCTGCGGCAATCTGCGCTAATAACCTTGTGGAAGGAGAAAGCCCGCGCAGATCATCGAGCAAGCCCGTGACCCAGACCAACAGTAGGGCCAGAAAAACGTCGAGGGCCTGAGAAAACAGCCCCGTCCCACCGATGGACATCCCGAGGATCAAAGCGCATCCGATGCCAATTCCGCCAAGGCGTGGCGTTGGCACGGAATGAGCTTTCAACTCTCCTGGCAAATCATGCAATTTCCAGCGATGTGCCAAGCGCAGCACAACAGGCAGGGAAAGAGCGCACGTAAGGAAGGACGCGGCCCCGTTGAACCAGCCGTGAAAATGCAAAGGCATCTGAACCATGTTCATGGAGTGTCTACAAAGGGCGCTATCGCACCGGCTTCCAGTGGCCGTCGGACGGAACCGCAAAGCAGTGCAGAGTTCCGAAAAGAGCCGCGAGGTTCACCACACAAAAAGAACTGGCTGCCGTGAGCGGGATCCTCATGCGCTTCTTGCTAAGAAGCAGACCGAGCGCGGCCAAAACGTAAAAGGACAGCTGGGCCAGAAGAGCGATGGCATAAAATGGCTGCCCGGCAAGAAACGCATTGCTCACCAACAAAGCAACGAGAAAATAAGGAATGGCCCACCGCAGCATTTTGTGAGACCACAAGCCGACGGCCACTCGTCCAACGCGGCGCGGATTCAAACACGCCGAATGCCTCAGCAAACCCCGCAAGTCCTTGCTGATGATCCGGGTTTTCATCTGGAACATCGATTGCGGCTGATTCTGCGTCAGAACCGTCGCCGCGCTGAAGCGCGTTTCCATCACATTCCGGAAGCCCGCTTTGGCGACCTGTAGAGGCAGAGCAAAGTCGTCGCCGACGTCGGGGTCCAGCCTTCTCCACAGCATGCTCCTCATCGCAAAAAGAGAACCGCTGGCCATGGCCAGCAGCCCTCGGTCGCTTTCCTGCTTTCTTAGCCAACGCTCGTATTTCCAGTAAAGGCCCTCGCCTTCGATGGTGGAAGTTTCTCCTTGGTTCACAAAACTGGCGCAGCCCGTGACCAGCCCCACTTCGGGGTCTGTAAAGTACTGCACGATGCTGCGCATGGCGTTTCTCGGAAGCAGGCAATCCGCATCCGTGAACACCAGGATTTCCCCATGGGCGCGCTGCACGACTGCGTTCTGAATCGAACTCTTCCCCCGCGGACTGTTTCCAGTTACCAGCTCGACTCCGAAATCGAGAAATTCGGAAACCGCCGCGGCCGTTCCATCGCTCGATCCATCGTTCCCTACCAGGATCTGCATCTTCTCCAGTGGGTAATTCTGCGAGAGCAGATTGAGCAGTTTCTTCCGGATCACTTTTTCTTCGTTGTGCGCGGGAATCACGACACTGACCGGCGGCTCAATGCAGGCGATACGCGCGACCCTGCGCTTCCCAAGCAAGCCCGAGGCAAGAAGCAACGGGTAGCCCGCATAGACGTACAAAACCAGGAATGCACAAATCCAGAAAACGAAGAGCATGAAAGGTCCTTCGAGTGTCTGCGGGTTTAAGCGGGCGATTTTTTCCGCTGTTAGGAGGACACGGCTTGGCGCGCCTCGGCCGTCGCCTCGTTGCGTTGCGACTGGATGATTAACGGGATTTTTCCTCCGGCCCGCACGATCGGTGTATCTGCAAGCATCGCGGAGACCGAAGTGCCTTTGCCGAGAATCTGCTGCAGGTTCTTTCGAATGGTCATTACGTCGTCGGACGCCAAAGGATCGCTGGCCACGCCACGAATGAGTATCTGGCCGGGTTTCTCCTCGATGATCTGGCAGAAGCGCAGCGTCTTTGCGCCCTTCAACGCTTGATTTAACGCGCGCGGTGAAAAGATTCGGCCGTCCGGGCAACGCAGCAGGTCGCTATCCCTGGTAATCGTTGGAATCACGCCGGGGAACGCCCGGCCGCAGGAACAAGGTCCCGCCGGGTCCCAGCAGCCACGGTCGCCAATGCGGTAGCGGATGAGTGGCATGGTTTTATTGAGGAAGCCCGTCCACACCAGAAAGCCTTCTTCGCCTGGCGCCACAGGTTCGTCTCGTTCACCGAGGATCTCCAGGTATGCGTAGTCCGGTTGCACGTGCAAACGCCCTTCTTCACACTCGTGGATCAGTCCACAGAGCTCCGTGTTTCCGTAAAGATCGAAGATTCTCGTTGCAAATGCGCACTCGATCGTGTCGCGCAATTGCGGATACAGCGGTTCGCCGTCGGTAAAGACGACGCGCATCGGAATCGCCTGGCCCATTTTCAAAATAAAATCGGCCAGGATCGCCAATACAGAAGGGAAGCCTTCGAGTACTTTGCCGCTCTGGGATCGCAAGAACTGAATGTAATGAGGAGCGTTCGTTTCCGAAAGATGAAAAATACTCGCGAGCGTCTGCCGTTCTGCGAGGTTGTGTGTCCAGAACGGAGGCATTCTCCGTTCGGGAGGAATCACGCGGCTGCCGAAGAAGGTCACTCTGGGCGACCGGGGCTCGATCCCTGCCCAGGCCCAGCGCCTCATGTGGAATGCCCAATTTCGCCGAGCTTCCTCTTCCGTATAACTCACATGGAGACTCGCTCCGGTGGTGCCCGTAGTTCCCACGCGAATGCGGTTGCCACTCACGGCGCTTCGCGAGACAAACAACCGCGGATTGCCACGAACGATCTCCCGGGGGAGCACCGGCAATCTGCGTAGGTCCTCCGGCCGGGTGATCTCAGCCTCGGGATAGTCCGCGTAGTAAGACACCGTGGCGCGCGCATGTTTCACAATGCCCTGAAGCGAACGCCGTTGGAATTCGGTGATCTCGTCGGTGCTCCACTTCTCGTGCGAACGCAACTCGGCCAGGTATTTACTCGCGCCCTCCGAATATCGGTTCTTGGCCAGCAGAAATCCCCGCGCGCTGGTCAGAAAGTTCTGGAACGGATACGGCATGGAATGGTAGATACTGTAAAGCCGGTCTACATTTGCTCGAAACGTCGCCTCTAGCATTTCGTTCTCCCTGTCTTTCCCCGGAATCGAATCGCTGTTTTTGCGATGGTTGTGCGTCTCACGCAGCAGACTCTGCGCGCAAATAGTTCGCCTTCCCCCTCTTGCCGTCCCAGCGGATGTCTGGAATCAGCGCCTGTTCCTTCTCGAGGATGCGCTGGCGGTGGGGTAGCAAGTCCTCCAACATGATTTGGATTTCTTGTTCAATTGTGTGCGTGGGCCGGTAGCCCAGATCGAACAGCTGCTGGTGATCGGCCTTGTAGTAATGGTCTTCCGCTTCATAGCGCGGATTTTCCAGATGGTGCACTTCCACCTTCAGGCCCAACTGTTGCGCCACATGCTGAACCTTCAGGGCCAGTTCGGTGATGTCAAAGACTTCCTGAAATTGATTAAACACGCGGTATTCGCCTGGCCGCGCCGGGTTTTCGAGCGCCAGTGTCAGGCATTGCATGGAATCGCGCAAAGGCAGGAACCCCCGGCGCTGCAAGCCCTTTCCGTAGGGGGTGAGCGGGTGACCGATGACGGCTTGGCAACAGAAGCGGTTGATGGCGGTGCCAAAGGCCTGGTCGAAATCCACGCGGGTTAGCAGTCGCCGGTCTTTCTCCATGCCGTCGATGCGCGTGCCGAAAACCACACCTTGCATGATGTCGCTGGCGCGCAATCCCCAGATCTTGCAGGCGAACATGATGTTGTTGGAGCCGTGCACCTTCGACCAGTGATACCAGGAGCCCGCCAGGCGCGGGAAGGGAAGCTTGGCGCGTCTGCCGCGGTATTCAATCTCGAAAAAGCCTTCCGGAATATCAACGTCGGGGGTTCCGTATTCGCCCATGGTGCCCAGTTTCACGAGATGCGCCTGTGGACAAATGTCGCGCATGGCGTAGAGCAGGTTGAAGGTCGTGGTGATGTTGTTGGTCTGTACGAAAACGGAGTGATGGACATCCATCATCGAATACGGCGCCGATGGGCACTCGCCAAAATGCACAATGCTGTCCGGCTGGAATTCGCGGAAAATGCCTTCCACGAAATCGTAATCGCGAAGATCGCCCGGCCAGAATCGCAACTCTTTTCCATAGCGCTGGCGAAACGCTTCCAGCCGCTCGTCGATACTGCAGATGGGCGTGGCGCTGCAGGAGCCCATCTCCTCCACCCAGTCCCGGCGAAACAGAATGTCCGCACCCGCCACGGTGTGTCCCCGTTTCGTCAGATGTTGCGCTAGCGACCAACCGAGATAACCATCAACCCCTGCGATAAAGATTTTCATGGCTTTTTGTTCTCCCCTCGCGTCCGGATTTTCGATCAGGTAGTTCAGGCTTGCATTGCTTCTTGTGCCGACGGCTGGGGACCGCTGCTTCGAGGGCGGACGGCGCTCGGCAGGACTTTCACCGACAAGTGGTGCTCACACCCGTTTTTCAGAGATCTCGAAAATTGATCAGTTGGACCCCTGAAGACTGGATGGTCTCGAAAAGGCGGCGATCGGTGAGCATCGCTGCTTCTAATTCGCGTTGCTCACTGAGCCGGTCTCCTTCCGAGAAACTTTTTTGGCGGAAGCCTGGGTGGCACCAGATTTCGTAGGTGCCCGCAGGCATATTCTGGATGGCGAATTGCCATGCCTCGCCGCATTGCTGCGGTTTGCCCCTAAACCGTGGATGTAAGGAGACGCCGGCATCCGGCATTTTCAACCCACGGAATAACCATCGTTGCAGCGCGTGGTTATAGGTGTCGACGGCCACCCGGCGGTAGAACGAGCCCGCGTGGGCCGCGCCCAGATTGCTCTGCGGCCACGTTTGTTTCGTTGCGCCCCGGGCACGGAAGATCCCCCGAGACCGAATGGCGCTCCGGAAGACCGTTGCTGCGGCCGGATAAATGTGCAGCCGGTGGTGCGAATCGGCGTGCGATGGCGTCAGTCCGTACGCCAGCATTCGATCGATTTGCGCACAAAATTCCGCTTCGATTTCTTTTGGAGACGCTTGCCAACGCACCAGTCGCCGCGATATTTCGGCCGGCGGCAAGAACTCCCCGTTCTTCGCGACCAGGGAAGGAATGGAACGTGCTGGTAGCACCGGCTTGCCCTGGCAGAGATTCAGGTGGATGCCCACATCCAGATTCGGCGCGTCGTGCAGGCACGCCACCGCGTAAGCGGTCGCCGGTTGGTTGACCATCAGCGACGCACTCGTGACGATACCGTCGCGATGGCTCGACAATATTCCGTCGGTGATACCGTGGCTCAGCCCGAGATCGTCGGCATTCACTATGAGTCTCTTCGCCGCCGGGCCGTTCTCCACTGGTTGGTTGTGCAGGCGGCCGGCTAACATGCAAGTACTCTCCCGTATAGCCGCAACAATTTTCGAACCTCCATCCCCGCGTTATATCGCTCTACCACCAGCTGCCGCGCGCGGCGACCGTATTCCTCGATCAGCGACGGCGATGCCAGCAGCAAGTGAATGGCGTTTGCCAGATCCTGCGGATCTCCGGGTTTCACCAAACGCCCTAACCCACCACGCGCAAAGAACGGCCGGATCGGTGGAAGATCTGTGGCGATCACCGGCAGCCCGCACGCCCATGCTTCGAACACCTTCACCGGTATGTTGTTCATGAATTTGGGAATTTTCTGTAATGGGCAAACCGCTATCCGCGCCAAGCTCATCGTCGAAGCCATTTCGTCGTGCGGTATCACACCGCGAAGAGTGACCAGCTCCTGGATTCCGTAGCGAACCAGAGTATCTTTGATCGATTGCTCGGTTTGCGGATTGTCGGTATAGCCAAAAAGCAACAACCGTACTTTGATTCCGCTGTTGCACAGCATCTGCAGGGCCTGGAGCAGTACGAACGTCCCCGCCCTTTCCGACAAGCCGCCGCGGTAAACAAGATCGAACTGTTTTGCGGCGGGAGCGGTCGCGGGAAAGTATTGCAGGTTGGGAAAATTGTAGAAAACCAGCTTCCTGCTTTTCCCGGCGCGTGCCAATGGCCGTAGGGTTCCGGGATCGGCGGTAATCACGCCATCGACCAATTGCGCCGCCAATCGTTCGAACCTCGCCACCATTTTGCTCATCGGCGAACGCAGCCGCTTGGGCAGGTAGGTTTTCGTCAGCATCATCGAAGGAAAATCTTCGCGGGTGTCGTAAACGACTTTTTTGCGATACAGCAGCCGCAGCACCAGCCCTGCAGGAATCATCTCGGGACTGTGCACGTGGTAAATGTCCGCGTTCTGCTGCAAAGCCCAATGCACGATGCGGACGGCCAGCAGGATTCTGAAAGCTCGGCTGCGACTCTTCGGAATCGGAATGAACCGCACATCCTCGATGGGCTCTTTCATAGAATGCGGTCCAAGAATGCTGGGCTGAAGCCCATAGGGAAGCCCGGGCAACGATTCGCGGGAAAAGGCGCGCTCGTCACGGGCGCGCTCCATCGGAGACACATGGCAAACTTTCAGGCCGCGGAATCGCAGTTCAGGCGCGCTTGCCAAGGGAATCTGCTCTTGCGCTGGCGGTCCCGCCATTCCCGGTTCGGTACAGGATTGCGACATAACCAGAAGTTCCTTTGAAACGGCTCACAAGCCGGCAGAAGACGGCATTCCCTGCGAATTGCTGCTTAGCGGTGCGGCGCCGGCAATGCTCATATCCAAGACCCGCGGCACTTTTCGCAGCGCTCGCGCCAACGTGCCCGACGTTGATGCGAGGCCCCTCATTACAAATGGCAACCCAAACACGAACCACATGAAGCGCAAATCGTTGATGTCGCCCGACACCATGGCGTCAAGGAACACATAGATCAGAAGAAGAAATACCGTAGGCACCAGTGAGTTTTGCCGCGAGAGCGGATCGCGCAGCTGCCGGATAATTTCCAGAAAAGCGCAGAGCGCTAATCCCAGGAACGCAAAGGCCGGCAGAATGCCCATCTCCGACCCGATTTCCAGGAACAGATTGTGGGGATAGTTGTAGGTGAGCGGATTGGGAGAAAGATAACGGAATCCTGAAACGCCTACGCCCAAAAGCGGATGTTGAGAAAACATCTGGGCTCCCAGACGGATCAGATCGTCTCTGGTTCCCATGGCTTGTGATGGGTGAATCAGCGACGCCAGATATTCGAAAGATGCCGCCGGAATTTGGACGAAGGGCAGGGCCAGCAGCCCGAGCGCGCCCGCAATCAGCACATCCAACAAGAGCTTGCGGCACAGGATGGCGCCGATAAGGATACAAAGCACTGCGGAAACATTCGCGAATCGGCCGCCCGAGCCGACCAATGCGACCCCGAGAACGCCCAAGACTGGATAAAACAACATGCGCTTTCCCAGACTGAGCCGCGGGAAGATCATGCCCCAAATAATGATCAGAGCCACCGCGGATGCCGCTCCAAGCTCGGTGTTCAGGCCGCTGGGCGAAACCATGCGATCCTCTCCCCCAAGCATCGCGAAAGAATTGATCGCGACCCCCAGCCCGCCTAGCGCCAAGGTCACGAAGAAGCGCCTCATCCGGTCGAAATTATCGAACAGGGTAAACGGTGCAATGATTCCGATGCTGGTCAGGCACACGAATCGCAGCAACTTGTCGAGCCCTCCGCTCAGATCCGGCGCGTAGAGCAAGCTCAGAATCATCATCGCGAGAATAGGCACGTAGAAGAGATACTCCTGAGGTAAGCGGAGGACTTGGCGTTTGATAAAGAGCCGGTAAAAAAGCCCAAGTTGAACGACGGCGCCGACCAGTAAGGTAAGGTCGACAGGAGAAGCCAGTCGCGGGTCACCTTTTACCAGACCTACCAGGAAAAAAAGCGCCAAAGCAACTTCGGAATAGCGAATCAGGAGCCAGACGAGGACAACGCCCACGGCAATTACGCAGAAAAGTTTCAGCGGGCTTATTCTGGCGATGAGCTCGAACCCTTGGCTTTCCAATCTCTGCAGGAATTCTGCAAGGAGGACGGTCCCGCATCCGAGAAGGAACAAAGCGGCCAGGCCCGCCAGCCGCGGCAAAGTCCATCGGCGGGTGGCCGCTTCAGAATAGGTATCGTGTAAACCCAAACCGTCCATCTCGATCCATCCTCTTCAAAACCTAAGCCAAACCGCTAAGGCGCGATGCACGCGCGCAGCGTTTGCCCCAGGCTCAACACGCGATCTTTGGAGAAAATCAGCAGGGCGCACAGATACACCGCCAAGGCGGTCGCCGCGCGCAGCAGAAAATGGATGTCATGCGGCAGTCCGACCGCGCATGCCGCCATCAACGCGCCCGCGATCAGCATGGGGGCCAGAGAGGGCCAATGGATCCTGTGCTCGATGCGGGAAATGATCCAAACATACTGAAGAATCAGAAATCCATCCGACGCAAGCAGCGCGACCCCAACGCCCACCGCACCCCACTTCCAACCCAGCATCAAAGTCAACACCGCCAGAAGCACCAGGCTTCTTGCTAGTGCTTTTTGCCGCTGGCTCACCCGGTCGACCGCCACCAGGAATCCGTGTCCCAGAAAACCGTCTAAGACCGACAAGACGCACCGGGCGGCCACCAGTTGAAGCACGGGCGCGCTGGGAACGTACTGGGGCCCCAGTAATTGGCAGATGGGCCTGGCGAACGCCGCCATGGCAATCCAAATCGGTAGCGTGCTGAACAACACCACGTCCAGCAGTCGCCGCGACAATGAGAGCATCTCCTCCGTGCGGCCCTTCTCGTACAGCCGCGTCCATACCGGCAGGAGCGCTCCGCTCAGTGCGTAACTCCATTGCGGGATCACATCCGAAATGGTGTAGGCAGCGGCGAACCATCCCACGGCAACCTGCGTGGCCACAAAACCTAGGCCGAGGATAGCCACCTTGCCATAGCCCACCTGCGTCAGGTTGTTCCGGAAAAAGGGCCACGCACCCTTGGTCACTCGCCAAAACTCCGGCCAGCGCCAATCCTCGCGAGCCGGCCAGGAGGAACCGAGTTGCCACAGACGGACACAAAGCACCATCACCGATTTGCCGCAAAGGCCAACGAGCAATTGCAACACTGTCAGGTGTAACCAGATGGTGAGCGCGGTCAGCGCGATCAGCCCGGCAGCGCCAAGCACAGATCCCGGCAAGATCGCCCGCGAACGCAACTCTGCTGTCAGAATGTTCGAGCACAGGCTCGACGTGCCTTCCAGATTGCAGAGCACAAACCCAGCTGCTAGACAGGCCAATACAAAATGTCCGGAGTGCCACGCGGCAATGAGCACCAGGATTGTGGGAATGGCCGCAACAACCGTGGTGAGCAGACTCAGCGCCAGAATCGGGCGGACCTCTTTGGGCGTCGCCGCCACCGCTCGCGCCGCATAGCGTGTCAGCCCCAGGTCAATAATGGCGTTGGCCACCCAGCCGACGGCCAGCGCGGTGCTGTAAATGCCGAAGTTGGCTGGCCCGAAGTAACGAATCAGAAAGATCCCCGCCAGCATCGTGCCCAGGCGTAGCGCGCCTAAGTCCAACCACAGCCATAGGGTATTTCGACCGAAAATGCGGAGGATCGCGCTGGGCTCCGAAGGCAACTCTCCGGATGGCGGTGCAACGATTTGTGCTGCCTTCGTCAGCTCAGACATGATCGGATGGGA
>DATKPS010000203.1:0-4813 GCA_035524015.1 Candidatus Sulfotelmatobacter sp. | reverse complement strand
TGGGACGCCTACGGCCGCCGTTTCGGCGATGATATGGCCAGAGCTTCCTCGACCAGTTTTTTCAGCACTTTCGTGTTGTCCTCGGCCCTGCACCAGGACCCCCGGTTTTTCCCGCAATATCGCCCCACCTTCTGGGGCAGCGTAAAATACTCGGTCAAACGTGTGTTCGTTACCCGAACCGATTCCGGCAGAGAGGTCTTCAACACTTCAGGTATCGTGGGCACCGTTGCAGCCGAAGCCCTGTCCAATGCCTACGTCCCTGCCGCCCAGCAAGGCACAGGGTCAACTCTCGAACGCATCGGAATCGACCTGGCCTGGAGGTTTGGCGGCAATATGTTCAAGAATTATTGGCCAGTCTTCTTTCACGACCTGGGCTTGAATCGCTTCAAGGTCACTGCTCCGGTAGCTCCGGACGCAACCCATTAAGCGGATGCTCCTGAATTTATTCCTTCTCTAGATGTTTTCGCGCTTCCTTTAGCTCGGCAACTTGGCTCGACGTCAGCTGCGGATATTCCAGATTCAGCCGGTCTAGTGTGTCCACCACTGTCGCTACCACCAGCAGCCGGCTGAACCACTTATTGTCTGCCGGCACGATCACCCACGGCGCATATTCCGTGGCCGTGTTTCGAATCATTTTCTCGTACGCGTCTTGATACTCATCCCAATATTTTCGCTCCTTCAAATCCGCCGCCGAGAATTTCCAATACTTGTCTCTGTTATTCAACCGGTCCAGGAAGCGCCGCTTCTGTTCTTTCTTCGATAGATGCAAGAAGAATTTGCACACGGCGATGCCGTTCCTCGTCAGATAGCGCTCGAACGCGCTGATGTCCTCGTAACGCCCTTTCCAGAAATGGTCGGTGCGCAAGTCATCGGGGATACGCTGTTTCTGCAAAAACTCCGGGTGAACCCGCACCACCAGCACCTCCTCATAATACGAGCGATTGAAGATGCCGATCTTGCCCCTCGGGGGCAAGCAGCGGTTTGTGCGCCACAGAAAATCGTGAGCCAATTCATCCGACGAAGGCGATTTGAATGCGTTTACATCCACCCCCTGAGGATTCACACCGGACATAACGTGCTTGATGGTGCCATCTTTCCCCGCCGCATCCATGGCCTGAAATATCAGCAGCAAGCCCCAGTTTCCCTGCGCGTACAACACCTGTTGCAGGTCGGAGAGCAACTCCACTCCTTCCTCCAACCACTTTTTCGCTTCGGGCTTATCTTCGGAATTCAGGTGATGCGTATCGTCTGGCCGGTAGTCCTTCAACCGAAAGCCCTTTCCCGATGTGACGATATACGGCTTGATGAACTTATGCACATTCTTAAGTTTGTTGGCCATTTTTTCTCCGGGCGGAAGATCGGCGCTCTCGGGAGCGAACTGTGGATGCAACGCAGGCAGCCGGTGTCTGGCATCATGACACCGAAATCCACACCCATTCAAGGCCGCGGCTGGCCGTCCTTAAGGGACTACTTCCTTCATTTCGCCCTTGTCCACAACGTATTCGGCGTCGCCCCACTTTACGCGGTTCGAGGCAAAGCTGCTAAGCCACACCAGAAAATGCACCGCGTCCCGTAGCGGCACCAGCCACCATTTTCGGCGCACCACTTCGTCGCCCACGCCCCACACGCCCGCCACCCAGGTCAGCATCAACCTCAACGCCAAGCACGCGCCCAAATATGCCGCCGCGATCCACGCTGCTGGCGCTACCAGCGCTGCGCCAACTGCCCATGGCAACCCATGCGTCACAATCAAACCAAAAAATGATGCCGGTCGTGCCAATCGCGTCGTTCGTGCCCAGCGCACCTGATGATCCCAAAACTCCCGCAGGCTCAATGCCGGATACATCGTCCATACTGCTTCCCGCGAAAGCAGCACTTTCCCCCCGGCCTTGTACACTCGATAGCCAATTTCATAGTCATCCGCCAGGTAATTCGCAAACGCCTCATAGCCCCCGATTTTTTGGAGCCACGTCTTGCGCGTCGCCACGGAAGCGCCTAAAGCGAACCTCACCCCTTCCACCCAATCGGCTACCATCGCGCTGGGGAAAAAGTCGCTGGCCGCTCCAATGGCCTCCAGTTCGGCGAACAGATTCGCTTGTGTGATACCGCGATAAAAACAGCTGACCACGCCGACCCCTGGATCCGCAAACGGCGCCATCATCTCTCGCAGATAATCTGGGTCCACGCGCACATCAGCGTCGCTCTGCACCAGAAACTCGTGTTGCGCTTCCTTGGTCAGCAGCACCAGATTATTCACTTTGCGATTGCTGCCGAGCTGCGCCGCTCCGGAAAGAATGCGAATGCGCCGTTCGGGGAACTCCGCCATGACCCGTTGGATCACCGGCACCGCCGCATCCGACATTTCGTTCACGCAAAAAAGGATCTCGTAATCCGGATAGTTCTGCCGGCAGAAGCTGGAAAAATTCTCGTACGAACCAAAGTCCACTCCACGCACCGGCTTCAAAATACTGACCCGTGGGGTGAACTCCGGGCGCTGCTTTTTTCTTTCCCTGCGAAAAAAGCGGATGGTCGCCAGGATCGCCACAACGTAGTAACCCAGTGGCACCAACGCCGCCAGCAATAGCACCGTGCGCCATAGGGGAAGATGCGCCATCATTTCAATTTTTCCCGGTGAGCAAGACCAACGTCACTCCGGCACACACCATCACCACGCCCATCCACCGTTTCACCGACACTTGCTCGTTCAGCAGGTACTTCGCTCCAAACGTTCCCACCACGTAATTGAACGCCGATGCTGGAATTACCACGCTCAGCGGCGCCCAGGACAACAGAATCAGCAAGGAGTAGAACGACGCGGCCAGCAGCGGCAAGGCAAACCATACCCAGCCATTACGTACCGCCTTGCCAATGAACCGCATCATAGCCATGGGCCGGAAGCTCTCGGGTTCACCTACTTGTTTCATGCCGTAGGTCATGGCGATTTCCCCGCCGGTGCTCCAGCAAATAAAAAACACCAGCATCAGCCCAACGCGAATCATGACGCCACCGCCTTGGGCTCGCTCGGCACCTTCGTCTCGGTGGTCACCGGGTGCGTTTGTCCCACCAGCAGCACGCCGGTCACGATCAACACTACGCCAATCCAGCGTTGGGCATTCACCGCTTCATGCAGAACCACTACCGCCAGCATGGTTTGCAACGCATAGCCGAACGCGCCAGCGGGCATCACGTAGCTGTAATCTGCCCAGCTCACTGCCGTCATGTAACACACCGTGAAGCCGATGAGAAACAGAATCCCCAACCAGATCGTTCCGTTACCCGCGGTCGCCCACAGCGCCTGCCAGATCCCCGCCGCGGTCATCTGCACCGCACCAATTTGCAGCATCCCGCGCTTCAGCATCAGGTCGCCCGCATTCGCGCACACCACCATCAGCAGGACCACAGACAGAGTCTTGATCCTGAGCCTGTGCTCGTGACTCATTTTTATCGGTTAATCGTTGCCGCTAGCGGACCCGGTTCCCGACACCGCCACCATGGTCTTGGGCGCGTCACCGCCGCTCTGCACCCACTTCATGCGTTCCGCGCGCAGCTTCAGGAAGTCCACCGCCTCGTGGTACAAGCGTTTCCGTTCGTGGCTGTCCCATAGCGCTTCTTTGACGATCCGCCACACCACTTTCGGCCGGAAATAATACTCGTCGTAGAACCGCGTCACTCCCGCCATCATGTCCGCTTTCGAAAGATGCGGAAACTCGATGTGCGGCAGCTGGTGCCCGCTCTGATCCGCTAACGCTTCCACGCGCAGGAAACCTTCCTTGGACATTTGTTCGTGCAACTCCGTGCCGGGCATCGCGTGCGCCAGGGAAACCTGAATCGTCTCGCAATCCAGTTCTTTGGCGAAATCGATGGTCTTGTTGATGGTTTCCTTGGTTTCGCCCGGCAAGCCGATGATGAAGTCGCCGTGCACCTTGATGCCCACCTTCTTGCAGTTCTTCATGAACTCGCGGGCCATCTCGATCGTCGCGCCCTTCTTGATGTTCTTCAGGATCTGCGCGTCGCCCGATTCGAAGCCCACAATGAACAACCGCGCGCCTCCCTCGGCCATGGCTTTCAACTCTTCATATTTACTGTGGCAGCGCGCCGTGCACGACCACTGGAACTTCAGTGGCTTGAATTTCTTGCTGATTTCGATGGCGCGATCCTTGCGAATATTGAACGTATCGTCATCGAAGAAAATCTCTTTCATCTGCGGAAAGTATTCCAGCGCGTTCTTCACTTCCCGCACCACGTTGTCCACGGAACGCACCCGCCACGCATGTCCGGAAAGGGTTTGCGGCCACATGCAGAAGGTGCACAGCGCCGGGCAGCCTCGCGAGCTGTAAAACGATACGAACGGATTCAGCAGGAACGGCACGTTGTACCGCTCAATCTGCAAATCCCGCTTGTAAATGTCCGTCGCAAACGGCAGCGCGTCCAGTTCTTCCGTATGCAATTGCGGCCGCGGCGCATTGTGCACCACTTTGCCGTCTTTCTTGTAGCTCGCGCCCAGAATCTGATCCAGCGCCTTGCCGTGCGCATATTCCGCCACCGCGTGATCGAATTCGCCGCGCACGATAAAGTCAACATCGTCGCTGGCGTTCAGGGTCTCCTCGGGTTTGATATGGCCGTGGGGTCCCACAAACGCCACTTTCAACGAGGGATTAGATTCCTTGATCTTTCTCAGCAACTTAACGTCGCTCTCGAAGCCCACCGTGGAGGTGAACAGCACCAGGAACTCATAGTCCTTCGCTATCTGTACCGTCTGCTGCCAATTAATTTTGTGCGGGGACGCGTCAAGCAGCCGGCTGCCCGGGATCAG
>DATKPS010000202.1:0-3796 GCA_035524015.1 Candidatus Sulfotelmatobacter sp. | reverse complement strand
TATGCCCAAGACGATGAATTTGGCAGCCGGTCTATCAATCCTATGGAGCTGTATCACAACCAGGTTACCCGGGCGCAGGGTAGTTACTCGCTGCGAATGTTCCATCGCTCGTGGGGCATTATGCTGATTCAGGCGAATATTTCGGCGCCCTGCACCGTTCTGGATTTTCCCACGCGAAAGGCCTTTGCCCGTGAACTCACGTCCAATCGCTACGACATCGTGGGCATTTCTTCGATCATCGTGAATGTGTGGAAGGTTCGCGAGATGTGCCGAATGGTGCGGACGTTGTCGCCGCATTCTGTAGTGGTGGTGGGCGGACATGTGGCGGCCATTCCCGGGTTGGAGGCAATGATCGACGCCGACCATATCGTGCGCGGTGAAGGCATTTCCTGGATGCGGCGGTACTTGGGAGAAGACGAGCACGCGCCAATTCGCCATCCGGCCATCGTGTCCGGCCTGCAGACGCGCGTCATGGGGTTGCGTCTTCCGGAGCGTAAGGGGGCGACGGCCGCGACAATCATTCCATCGGTGGGCTGCCCGATGGGGTGCAATTTTTGTACCACCTCGGCTTTTTTTGGAGGCAAAGGGAAATTCGTCAATTTCTACGAAACCGGTGACGAACTCTTCGAGGTAATGTGTAGCATCGAGTCGGAGCTCAAAGTACATTCCTTTTTTGTAATGGACGAGAACTTCCTGCTGCACCGTTCGCGAGCTATGCGTTTGCTGGAGCGCATGAAACAAGCGGGGAAGAGCTGGGAACTATCGGTTTTTGCTTCCGCGAATGCAATTCGCAAATACTCCATGGAAGAGCTGGTGGAACTGGGCGTTTCCTGGGTGTGGATGGGTTTGGAGTCCGCCAAGTCCAACTATGGCAAGTTGCAGGGTACGGACATGGGGCAACTTACGCGGGAGCTTCGCGAACACGGTATTCGCGTACAAGGCTCGACGATCATCGGGCTAGAGCACCACACGCCGGAGAACATCGTCGATGAAATCGAATCGGCGGTGGGGTGCCAGACCGACTTCCACCAGTTCATGCTGTATACGCCGGTTCCCGGCACTCCGCTGTACCAGGAAATGGCCGAGCAGGGGCGTCTGCTGACGGATGTTGACCTCGCCGATATCCACGGACAGCACAAGTTCAATTTCCGGCACGGCGCAATCTCGCGCGACGATTCCAAGAGATTTCTGGACTGGGCTTTTCGGCGCGATTTCGAGCGCAATGGGCCGAGTCTTTATCGCATGTGCGAAACCATGCTCCAAGGTTGGCGACGCTATAAGGACTACCCTGATCCGCGCGTACGGGAGCGGTTTGCGCGGCAGGTGCACAAACTCAGCGGCGCGTACACCGCGGCACTGTGGGTCATGGAGCGGGAATTCCAGCAAATCAATCGGCGCGTGAGCGGGCAGATTCACAAGCTGAGGCGCGAAGTCGAAAAGGAGTTCCCCGTGGTCGCACGTCTCACGTCCGCATGGTTAGGCCCGATCTTGTTGTGGTGCACCCGGAGGGAAGCGCAACGGCTGGCGTCAGGACTCACCTATGAGCCGCCCACATTTATCGAGCGCCGGAATTGGATGTCGGCCGCTCCCTAGCGCAACTCGCACCGTCACGCGGAAGTGGAACGGCTAAATTCGTTTTTCTATTGCGGGGCGGTAACCAGGCGTATGTTTTCCGCATTGGGAACCGCCTGGTATTGCGCGCGGTTTGGCGCTCGCCAGCGCCAGGCCGCTCGATGAGACCTTCACGCAGTGCGGCTCGCGGCCATCTCGAAGCCCCGCGCCAGTGCTAGCGTGTCGATATACTCCCGGATGTTCGTTACCTTGCCGTTTCCAACGGTAAAGGCGAAGACCCAATGGTCCTCGAACGCCCTATTCGTGGCTTTGACTCTCCCGCTAGTGAAGCCGACGACCAGAACCCGGTCTCCCTGCGCTACGAATTCGCGGGGCGCTAAGAATGAAATTTCCACCGTCCCGGCTGGCTTGCTCAAGTATCGGATGGGACACAGCCGCAAGCAGGACATGACCGACGTGTATGACAAGAGCAGCGAGGATGCAGCTTGGCGGGCACAAGTCGCGGAGCAGATCGGCACGGGCTTTAATGTTCCGAGTTGTACCGAATGTACCGAAAAAGAAAAAGAGGCGACTGGAGCGGTCGCCTCTAAGTAGCTGATGGAACAGGAGAAATTGGTTGCGGGGGTCAGATTTGAATTGACGACCTTCGCGTTATGAGCACGTTAACTTACACATGGCCCGCTGATTCTGTGGCACTTATCACGCATTTCGGCAATCGGACTTCTTTCCCAAATCTTTCCCACGTACTTTTCCGGTAGGCGTTTATCAGGAGTTGACCCCGATGGAATTTACGTTCGTGGGACGCATTCACCACGTACAGACAGCACGCAACTCTCCGTCATTAACTCTGCGCACAGGGCATGCTACCGCATAAGATTGCGTTGTGTCGGAACCGGAATGAGAGGGTGGAGGTCCCGACCAACTTGCCCCTTGGAGTTGTTTTATTGTGCCTTCTACAGCAGAAAGGTCTTGGCACGAACTAGTGTTTTCCTGCCGGGTCGAGTTTCTCCACAACATTTGATTCTGTTTGGGGTCGCTTGTCCATACCGTGCCATCGGAAAACTCAACCCTCGTAACGACCACTGCAAAGTGAAAACAGTTGGATTTCACCGTGTCTAATAATGCGATGCCCACGATGGCAAACGGCCAAAGCGAATCGGAACCAAACTCGGCGTCGCCATTTGCCGTTAGGAGAACTGGTGGTGCTAATTTCCAGTTGCTGGATGGGAGGACTCCCATTTCAGGCCGTGGATGCTCAGCATCGTCGTCCCGCCTCGGGTCGCCCAAGACTCCTATAACTACGATGTGCTTGACTTCCTTTGCTGTCGTGTTGTGTAGCAAAACTTTTGTACAGTAGCCGCCAGAAAGGCATGCTGCCCCGTCCTTGTTGGCTTCAGAGATTGGAACGCCGGGGCCTTTATCTGGCAGTTTGAAACCGACAATCTGGACAGGGCTATCCTGTTTGACCGTGGTAACAAACAGATTGACCACGACGTGGTCGGTGGGGGAAGCAGTCACAGCGGAAAGAAATGCGACGAACCCTGTAAACGTAAGCCGTCGAATCCACATTTTTGTTCACCTAGGAATGTGATGCCTTTGGCGATACCTGACGAGAGCATAACACAAAAAGGAAGATTAGACTCCTATCCGACAGTTATGGCCTGGTTTGTCGTGCCGGAAAAGTCCCTCCTAGTACCAGAGCGGCGGGCTAATCGGTGGTTGCAAAATCACCATCGTCTTATGAGCACGTTAACTTTTAAACGGTTTGCTTGAGCATCTAGAAATTCCGAAACTCGACCCAAAACTGCTTGTTAAATTTGTGGGCAAGGATAGAACCATCGAACAGGCTACGCGAAGTGAAAAACGCGCGGCTTCGCTGGGGCTTCATTCCTTCCGGCACACAAACGCGACGGCACTGGATTCTTTGGGAATCCAGCAACAGATTCGCAAGCAGCGGCTCGGCCACAGCGGGAATAGTGTGACGGAGAATTACACGCATACATTCACGCAAGACGAGCGCGCGGCAGCGGAAAAACTTGGGGAATTGTTCGGAACAGGCTGGCCGGAAACGGGGGAGGGAAAAGTGATTTCTTTCCCAAGTCTTTCCCAGAAAGAAGAAGGGCTTCCTATTGGAGATTCGGAAGCCCTTGTAAATCAGTAAGATTGGTTGCGGGGGTCAGATTTGAACTGACGACCTTCGGGTTATGAGCCCGACGAGCTACCA
>DATKPS010000201.1:0-14320 GCA_035524015.1 Candidatus Sulfotelmatobacter sp. | reverse complement strand
GTAGTGGCGCGCACGATCCACTCGTTGCGAATGCCCCGGGCGCTGCCCCAACCGTCGCGGAGTTCGCGTCGCGCCCGGTGGTGCATTACGCGGCGAACGGGCCGGGGGTCGGAGGCGTCGGGTTGCAGAGTGATGAAGCGCCATCGCTCCAGGCAGCCGAGCGAGAACGGAACGGGAGCGATCGCGGCCTTCGCTCGCTCTGCCAAATCGGCGACGCGGACTCCGCCCTCATTCAAGAAACGCATTAACCCGTGCCACACGGTCAACGAGACGGTGGCGCCCGGATAGCCCGCCTCGGCCATCCTGCGTTCGAATTCGTTGTCGAATTCGACGGTGTAGGCCACCAGCACCTGCGACAGCAAGGCCGAGAGCGGCCGCCGCAATTCCGAATCGCTGGTGGCCGGCCCTTTTTGTGCGCGTCTAGCCATGCGGTCCATTCTAGCGATTTCTTCTTTTCTGGTTTGTAAACATTTTGCGCCACTACTATCCGAGCGAAACCTTCATTTGCGGCGATGATTTTGGAAGCGCGGGGTGGGCCATGCCGTTTGCCGGACGCCGGACGACCGTCCTGCTATTTGTACATCGGTGATATGGCCGTTATATGCTTCCGGCACCGCCGGTGGCGCCAACCAATCTGACAAGGAGTGCGGCAATGAACTCAGCTTCGGTTACTTCAGTCGTCGAGAATACCTTGAAAATGTGGACTTTCTCTCTCCAGGACTACTCCTTGCTCACGTTTAAGGCGGTCCGGAGCATGTTTCATGGGAGACGTTATTTGGCCGAGTTGCTAGAACAAATGGATCAGATTGGAGTGGGTTCGTCGCTGATTGTCATTGTTGCGCTGTTTTGCGTCGGCGGCGTCGTGGTGTTGAACGCCGCGTCACAATTTGCGCGCTTCGGCGAAACGGTCTTGACCGGCGATGCTGTTTCGCTGGCGCTGGTCCGGGAACTCGGTCCGGTGTTCACGGCGCTTCTGGTCGCCGGCCGAAACGCGACGGCGATGGCTTCGGAGTTAGGCTCGATGGTGGTAACCGATCAGGTGGACGCCATTCGGGCCTTCGGCATTGACCCCATTCGCAAGCTGATGACGCCGCGGGTGCTTGCCACCGTGTTGACGCTGCCATTGCTGGTGGCGGTAGGGGATTGCGCGGGATTGCTGGGCGGATTCCTGGTGGCCCATTTGATGCTGAACCTGGGAACCGCGGAATTCATGTCCCACGCGATCAACGTGCTGGTTTTCGGGGACCTGTGCATTGGATTCACCAAGCCAATCGTTTTCGGATTCATCGTCGCAACGGTCGGGTGTTACAAAGGGTTCCGTGTGCAAGGCGGCACAGAGGGAGTGGGGCGCGCGACGATAACGGCATTCGTTGTGGGCTCACTGGCGGTCCTCGTCGTGGATCTATTTATTACGCGGCTTTTGCTGTCCATTTTCAATTTGTGACCGGCCTGGATCCTCCACCAGTTCCTCAGCACGGCCACGAAGGAGGATTGCTTCGGAGTGGCTGTTCCTCTAGGATTTGTCGCATGGCGAATACGTCACGCGCGGAACTTCTGCCTTGCGACGGCTGCGGGCAGCTTGCCGACTCGGCGCACATTTCGCGGCGTCTGGAGCGGTTGGCGTGGTCCACGCGCTACCGGCCGGTGCACATCCAGGCGCTGCTGCTGAGCGGCATCGCCCCGCGCGAAGCTGCGGACTTTGTCTATGCGCCGAATTTTGGGTTCACGGGCGAAGGCGCCGACTTGCTGCACGCCCTGCAAATTCGCACGGAAGGGAAGTCGCCGGAGGCGGTGCAAGGCGAATTGCAGAAACTCGGCATCCTGCTGACCCATATCCTGGAATGTCCGCTGGACGCAAGCGTATCCGCCGGCGAAGCGTACGCACTAACCGAGAGGCAACTGCCTGCCACGATGGCGCGCATCCGCCGCTCCCTCAAGCCGAAGCGAGTTTTGCTTCTGTCTGCCGACTTGCTGCCCTACGCCGCCCAATTGAGACAGGCGAATCTGCAGTGTCCGGTACTTCCGTCCTCTTCGGGTGTGTTTTTGGCCACGCAGCCAATCACGGAGGAGGAAGGCGAGGCGTTCCGAAATGGGTTAGGGCTGACTAATCCCCACGCTGTCTGAGGGATAACAAGTGTGACGAATGTCACTGTGCAGGGTGACCTCTGCCGCCACACTCGTACCGTACCTACGTGCTTTCAGGTATGCTAAGATGCAATCGGAGCCCGCTCTTCAGGGGTGAATTGTGCAAACTCGTGCAAAATTCGGGGTCGGTATCGGGGTCATTCTAGTATCGCTGGCGTTCCTGGCTTGGCTAGGCTATGGGGAGAGCAAGACTTACTATCACACCATTGCCGAATACCAGGCGCTGAGCGGTTCGGCCCGGAATCATCGCATGCGGTTGGCCGGGAATGTCGAGGCTGGTTCGATCAAGCACTTGCCCGGTCGGATCGAGTTCGTTTTGGTGGAGCAGGGCAAGAGCCTGCCGGTCAGCTACATCGGCAGCGATCCTCTGCCCGACACCTTTGTAGACAATTCCCAAGCTCTTGTGGAAGGCCGCCCAGCCAACGATGGTAAGTTCGTTGCGGAACACGTCCAGGCCAAGTGCGCGTCCAAATACGAGTCGGCACCCGGGGGCGATAAGCCAGCTACAGCTCCAACGAGCACGACGCAGACCAGCAGCAGCACGTACGGCGCCCAGTGAAGTAGCCTAAAGGGGAGGGCGAACGCTCTATGGATGTATTCGGCAGTTTTTCGCTTCTGGTCGCGTTGGTGTGCGCGGTGTACGCGTTCATTGGGGGCATCCTTGCCATCCGCACACGCCATCCGCTGCTGATCAAGAGCACGCGTCAGGCCGGGATTGCCACGTGCGTGCTGATCTTTCTGGCCACCCTCAGCCTGGAATATCTGCTGTTCACCGACAACTTCTCGATGGCGTATGTGGTGCAGCATTCCAACCGGGATCTCTCCACATTTTACAAATTTGCGGCGCTGTGGGCGGGCCAGGAAGGTTCGCTGCTGTTCTGGAGCACGCTGCTGTCGATCTACGTGATCTCCGTGCTGCTGGTGTACCGGCACAAAAATGGCGAGTTGATGCCTTACGTGGGCGTGATTCTTGCCGGCGTGCAGATTTTCTTTTTGATGCTGAATAATTTCGTGGAGAACCCCTTCAAGACGCTGGCCACGGTGAACGCCAGCGGGGTGCTGGAGCCGTTTACGCGCATGGATGGCAACGGGCTGAATCCGTTGCTGCAGTATCCGGAAATGGTGATCCATCCGCCGAATCTCTATTCGGGGTACACCGGGTTCACCATACCGTTCGCGTTCGCGCTGGCAGCGTTGCTGGCGCGCTATCCCGGCGAGAAGTGGATTCACCTGACGCGCAAGTGGACCATGGTGGCGTGGTGCTTCCAGTCGCTGGGCATTCTGCTGGGGGCACACTGGGCCTACGCGGTGCTGGGCTGGGGCGGGTATTGGGGATGGGATCCGGTGGAGAACGCTTCGTTGCTGCCGTGGCTAACCGGCACCGCGTTCCTGCACTCGGTGATGATGCAAGAGAAGCGCGGGATGATGAAGGTGTGGAACGTGTGGCTGGTGTTCTCGACGTTCCTGCTATGTATTCTGGGGACGTTCCTGACGCGCAGCGGGGTGGTCAGTTCCGTCCACGCCTTTGCGAATTCGCACATTGGGCCGTGGTTCGTGGGCTTCATGATCGTGATCATGTGCGTGTGCTTCTTCGCGTACGTGAAGAATCGGGATTACCTGAAGACCGAAAATATGCTGGATTCGATGATATCGCGGGAGTCCAGCTTCCTGTTCAACAATCTGCTGTTCCTGGTGGCGTGCATCGCGGTGCTGTCCGGCACGCTGTTCCCGGTGTTCTCCGAGTGGTTCACCAGCAACCGCATCAGCGTAGGCGCGCCATTCTTCAACAAGGTGATGATCCCGATCGGACTGGCCATTCTTTTTCTAACCGGGGTTGGCCCGCTGCTGGCTTGGCGGAAAACGTCGCTGGAGAGCCTGAAGCGCAATTTTGGCTGGCCGGTGCTGGTGGCGATCCTTACGACCATTGGCTGCTTCTTGCTGGGCTATCGGGACGGCGCGTCGTTGCTGTGCTTCTTCCTGTGCGGCTTTGTGTTCTGGACCATCGTGATGGAGTTCTACCGGGGAGCGAAAGTGATTTCCGCGCGCACGGGCATGAGCATGATGATGGCGGCTCACGAGCTTTCCATGCGCAACACGCGGCGCTACGGCGGTTACGTGGTGCACTTCGGGATGGTGCTGGTGTTCATCGGGCTGGCGGGCGCGGCGTTCAACACCGAAACGCAGAAGGCCATGAATATCGGGGAGTCCCTGAAACTGGGCCCGTATGACCTGGTGCTGCAAAGCGCGGACACCAAGGTCGATAAGAATTACACGGCGCAGCGCATGATCGTGGAAGTGCTGAAGGGCAATAAGCAGATCATGATGCTGTATCCGGAGAAGCGGCAGTTCCAGGGCACGGAGCAGGCGGCCGGGACGATGGTGGCGATCTACTCGACGCTGCGCGAAGATCTTTACGTGGTGTACGCGGGGATGGATCCGGAAAGCAATCTTCCGGTGATTCACGCGTTCCTGAATCCGCTGGTGAAATGGATATGGCTGGGAGGCGTTTGGGTGGTGATGGGCACGCTACTGGCGCTCATGCCCAACCGCAAAGCCACCATGGTGCTGGCGCCAGCCGCGCAAGCTGCTAAGCTGCCCGGCGAACCCGCGCTGACTGCACAAAACGTAGCGCTGCGAGAAGGCCATGATTAACGTGAAGCGCTTGACGGTTATCGCTGCGGTTGTGCTCGGCGCGTCCGCGCCGCTGGTGACCGCACAAATTGGGTATTCGCAGCGGGCCAAGGAAATCGGGACGCACCTAAAATGCATGTGCCGCGGTTGCGACATGAGCGCCGGTCTTTGCGCGCACCCGGGCGGGTCTTTCTCTGGCCCGTGCGACACGGCGAAAAGCGAACTGAAGGAAATCGATCAGATGCTGGCGCAGGGCAAGTCGCAGCAGCAAATCATCGACGCGTTCGTTGCGGAATATGGCACCCAGGTGTACACGGAACCGCCGAAAAAAGGGTTTGGGTTGGTCGCCTGGTTGATGCCGGTGTTCTATGCCGTGGTTGGGTTGGCGTTACTGATTTTTGTGGTGCGCAAGTGGGCGGTTCGCCCTTCGGCGAACACCAGCCCGGTGCCGTCCGCAGCCAACGAAGCGTTGGCGCGGGCGCGGGCGCAAGCCGCGCGGGAAACTGAGGACTGACCGATGGCCGCACTCTCGCAAATTCTATTTTTCGGCGTGATCCCGGACTGGGCCGCGCTGGGCGCCTGCTTCGCTCTGGCTGCCGCCGTTTTCCTTTTTGTTTTCTACATCCATCCGGACGCTTCGGACCTGGCGCCGCATCGCACCAAGCTCGATCAGCTGCTGGAACGCCGCGATACGATTTATGATAACCTGCGCGATCTTAAGTTTGAGCATCGCGCGGGGAAGTATTCGGAAGGCGATTACGAATTGATGAAAAATTCTCTGGAAAACGAAGCGGCGATGGTGCTGACGGAGATTGAGCAAGTGACCGAATCGCAAGTGCGGCGTCCTCGCGGGGTTCGCCCTGCCACTCCTGAGCGGAGCGCTAGATGAGGTCGATCGCGCGGCGCGCTCTTCCGGTTCTTTTCTCTTGGTTGTTACTCAGCGCGGTGGCGAACGCAGGCACGCTGAGCGGAACAGTGATTAATCGCAGCACGGGCAAGCCGGAGGCCAATGTCGCGCTGGATCTGCTGAGCCCCACCCAAGGCATGACCGAACTGGCCGAGGCGACCAGCGATGCGCAGGGCCATTTCTCGGTGACCAAAGATTCCATCGGTATGGCGCCGATTCTGATTCGCGCCACGGTGCACGACGTGAGCTTCAACACGTTCGCGCCACCGGGGCGGCCCAATGTCGAAGTCGAGGTCTACGACATTTCGAAAGATCCCAAGACCATTTCGGTGCCGCAGCACATCATCATCTTCCAGCCGCAGGATGGCAAGCTATTGGGCGCCGAGGAATATACGATTGAGAATTCGTCGAATCCGCCGGTGGCGTATTTCCGCAGCGAGGGGAATTTCGATTTCGCGATTCCGGAGAATGCCAAGATTGGCCAGGTGAGCGCTACCACTTCCATGGGCATGGCCGTGGCGCAAGCTTCCATCGACAAGGGCAAAGGACGGTTCGCCATCGCGTATGCGTTCCGTCCGGGCCAGACGAATGTGCGGCTGTCGTACGACGTGGCGTATGGAAATAATGCCGCGTCCCTGAAGCTTCCGGCGTCGTATGCGGGGGCGAAGCTGCTGGTGGTGGTGCCCCCGGGCGTCACGGTGACGGGTGCTGGTCTGAGCGCCGCCGGAGAAGAGCAGGGCATGATGGTGTACACGCACGATGCCTTGCCGGTGAAAGGAACTCTATCGGTTAGTGTTTCCGGCGTTCCCACTGGACCGGCAGCGGGTGAGGAACAGCAGGCCGGCGGCCAGGAAGGGAATTCGCGGCAAGAGCAAGGTCCGGAAGTGATCGCGGCGCCTAGCCGGCTGAACGATTTCAAGTGGTATCTGTTCGCCGGGCTGATCGCGCTGTTCGCCATGGGCGCGCTGATGTTGTCGCGGAAACAAGTGGTGGTGGCGGCTGGAGGAGACGAGGCGGCGGTGGGCAGCGATGCCGCAAAGCCCAGTAAATCGGCGTCGGCATCGGCCAACAAATCCAAGAAGTCTTCGCCGGCGAGCGCGGGCGTTGCTGCGGCGCCTGCCTCCAACCACAACGCGTCGGCGCAGGTCGACCAACATGTGGCGAACTCTCTCGACTCGCTGAAGGAACAGATTTTCCGGCTTGAGCTTCGCCGGCAGGCCGGCACGATTTCCGAAGAGGAGTATGCGCGGGAAAAAGCGCGGTTCGACAAGCTTCTTCGCGAGATGGTGCAAGGCTAGCCGATGGCCTAGAGTTCTCAGTGCGGCGGGCGCCGTTTGCAAGCCGACGGTGTGTAGCGGCCGGGCTTTAGACCGGCCAGCGCAGCAAGCGCCGTTAAACGCTTTAGCCCCTGAGGAACCGCTTTTGGTCTTTGCATCAGCTGGAACGTACACTGAAACAACCGTCCGCGCTCCCCGACGGAGTTCAACGGAACACACCATTGCCCGCTCCAACGCCAACCGGTCTTCGCTTCGAGAACATCGATAAGCGCTATGGCGGGCTGTTCGCGCTTCGCCGCGTGTCTCTGGAGATCGCGCCGGGCGAGTGTGTAGTGCTGGCGGGCCGCAACGGTTCCGGCAAGACCACGCTGCTGCGCATTGCGGGCCGCATCGTGCGTCCGACCGCAGGGAAGTTGTCCTTCCCGGGCGCGTCGTCGGAAAGTTCCACCGAGGGCCGGCCCGGGTACGTTGCCCACACCACCATGGTGTACGACGAGCTTTCGGCGGAAGAAAATCTGGTGCTTTTCGCCAAGCTGCAAGGAGTGCCGCAACCCGCCGAGCGGGCTGACGAGTTGCTTCGCGAAGTGGGCCTCTACGAACGCCGCACTTCGCTGGTGCGCACTTTTTCTCGCGGCATGCGGCAGCGCATCGCCATCGCGCGGGCGCTGGTCCATGGTCCCAGCGTGCTGCTGTTCGACGAACCGGCTACTGGCCTCGATCCGCTCGGCATCTCCTGGCTGGCCAAATCGCTGGGGGATGTGCACCGCAGCGGGTGCACGGTGGTCATGAGCCTCCACGGGGAATCCGAAATTTCAGCGCTGGCCACGCGCGCAGTGCAACTCGACGCTGGCTCGGTGGTGGCCGACACAAAATCCGGCGCGTCGCTGCACTCCATCCTGACCTTCGGAGGCGGCTGAGGCATGGGGCTCTTCTCCAACACGCTGACGCTGCTGGGCAAGGAACTGCGGACGGAATTTCGATCGCGGGAACTGCTGACCACCACGGTGGTGTTCATTCTGGTGGTGCTGATTCTGTTCAGCTTCGCGATCAATCCCACTTCGGAAGAGTCGCGCGACTTCGGCCCGGGCCTGCTGTGGCTGGCGATTCTGTTCGCCGGGTCGCTCATGCTGCAGCCGTGTTTCCTGCGCGAGCAGGCCAACGACACACTGAGCTCACTGCGGCTGGCCGTGAGCGATCCCTTCGCGATCTTCCTGGCGAAGCTGATGGCCAACACGCTGTTCCTGCTGGTCACGGAAATTCTAATGCTGCCGTTGTTCGCGGCGTTCTACAACATTCCGATCCTTCCGCAACTCCACTACCTGCTGCTGGTGCTGTTTCTGGGCAGCTTGGGTGTTTCGGTGGCGGGCACGGCGCTTTCGGCCATTTCCGCGCAAGCGCGTATGCGCGAACTGCTTCTGCCTTTGCTTTTGCTTCCGATTCTTACGCCGGTGCTGGTCGTCAGCGCCACCGTCAGCGTCAGCCTGCTGGACCGCGAGCCGGTGGTGCAATGGAAGGGAATGGCCTTCCTGGCCGTTTTCGACCTGGTGTTTTTGACGGCGTTGTGGATTTTCGGCGAATATCTTCTGGAGGAATAATCCGCCATGGGCAAACGCATACTGCTCGGCGCCGTTGCCATCTTGCTGCTGCTGGCTGCAGGCTACGGCGCGTTTTACGTCGCGCCGGAAGAACGCACCATGGGGCTGATCTACCGCATCTTCTATTTCCACGTGGCCAGCGCGTGGGCGGGTATGGACGCGTTTTTCGTGTGTTTCCTGTGCAATCTGCTGTACGTGTGGAAGCGCGCGCCCAAGTATGACTGGCTGGCGGTTTCCTCCGCCGAGGTCGGGCTGGTTCTGACTACGGTGGTGCTGATCACCGGGCCGATCTGGGCGCACCCGGTGTGGGGGATATGGTGGACCTGGGATGCCCGGCTCACTTCCACGTTCGTGCTGTGGCTGCTGTACGTTTCTTACTTGCTGCTGCGTACTTTGGTGGAAGAGCCGGACCGGCGCGCACTGCTGAGTTCGCTGTTCGGCATCTTCGCTTTTCTGGACGTGCCGCTGGTGTTCGGGGCGATCCGCTGGTGGCGCACGCAGCATCCTTCTCCGGTGATCATGGGTGGGCCGGGTTCCGGGCTGGAGCCGACCATGAAGAAGGTGCTGTTCTTTTTTGTGTTGGCGATGCACGTGTTCGCGGCGTTCCTGATTGTCGAACGGTACATTCTGGAGAAAATGAAAAACGAAGTGGACCTGTTGCAACGGGAAGCGGAGGCGTTATGAGCAGGCAGGAGTTTCTGCAAGCAGGATCGGAGCACAGGCAAGAGTGCCTGTGCCACGTGGAGGGTTAATGAAGAATATAAATAGCGTGTTTGCCGCTTATCTTATTGGGTGGGGGGTCTTTTTCCTGTTTTACGTTACTATCGCCAAGCGCACCTCGGACCTTCGGGCGGAAATTGAGCGGTTGAAGAACGCGCTGCCGCGGGCAAAGTAACGGCGGGTTGCCCTGCCGGACAGCAGCGTAAGGCCGCTGCTACAGAGGATCACCGTGACCACTTCCAAAAAACGCGTTGGCATCGTGCTCTTTCAACTGGGCGGCCCGGATTCGCTGGACACCGTCGAGCCCTTCCTGCGCAATCTGTTCCTCGATCCGGACATTATCCCGCTGGGTCCCGCCAACTTCATTCGCGGGCCGTTGGCCCGGTACATTGCCAAGAAGAGGACGCCCGCGGTCGCCTCTCGGTATGCCATGATCGGCCGGCGCTCGCCTATTGCGATTCTCACGGAACGCCAGCGCGTCAAACTGGTGCGTGCCCTCGAACCGTACATCGAGCCCGTCGCGGTGACTGCCATGCGGTACTGGAAGCCGCTTACCGAAGACGCCGTCGCCGCGCTTAAGCGCGCTGGGCAGCTCGACGAACTCGTGCTGCTGCCGCTTTACCCGCACTATTCCTACGCCACGACGCTCAGTAGCCTGAAAGAATGGCGCCGGGTCTATGGCGAGCCGGTCGATACGCTTCCCGAACGGAGCATCGAGGATTTCTACGATCACCCACGCTACATCGAAGCGCTAGTCAACAACATCGGGAAATGCTTGCGGCAATTTCCCGACGCCTCGCGCATCCATTTGCTTTTCAGCGCTCACGGCCTGCCTATGAGCCTGGTGGAAAAAGGGGACCCCTACCCGAAGCACGTCGGCGAAACCATTCGGCTGGTTTGCGAGCAGGGTGCCGCGCGTTTTCCGAACTGGCCGCGCACGCACATGCTGTGTTACCAAAGCAAGGTCGGTCCAGCCAAGTGGCTCGAACCTTCGTTTCTTGGCACGCTCGAAAAACTGGGACATGAAGGCATCAAGGAAGCCATGGTGGTGCCTATTTCGTTCGTCACCGAGCACATTGAAACGCTGCACGAAATCAACATTGACGGCCGTGCGGACGCAAAGAAGTGGGGCATCACGCGGTTCCGCATGATGCCCGCGGTCGGCGATTCCCCCGCGTTCATCAGCGCGCTGGCCGACCTTGTGCTGCGCGCGGTTGAAATCCACCCGGCGACGCAGCAAGAGGCCGCGTCGCGCTAGCGCCATGTGTTGAGATGCGTGGTCGCCTGCGTCTATGCGCTGCGCGCTATACGGTACGGCGCATTGACAGCTCCATTCCTCGCGCCCATACTTCGTCTCGTAGGATTCCGCTGTCGGAGGCTCGGGCATGCTGAAACGTCTGTTTTCTTTCCTCCGCGAATTCTTCTCGCGTCCCGTCGACGTCCACTACACCAGCGCTCCGGTGTGGAAACCGTGGCGCGACTTTTAGTGGTGTAGCGCACTCGGGTTTCTCCCTGCGGGTCGCAAGTCCGTCTGGCCCTTGTTTGCAGAGGGCGCAAAGAAAAAAGATCACTTGGCGGGCTCTATCGCATCAAACTGATGCCGCCGGTGCGTTATGCCCTCCAGCCCATGCCGACCCAGGAGAATCCAGGTGAGCGCGAAAGGCAATGACGCGAGGCTGCCCGGCTGGATTTCGCTGGCTGCTCACGGTGGGTCGCGGGTAATTTATCGGCGGCATTGCTGCTGCGCGTCAGGGTTTTTGTTGGATCTTCGTGCGTGAAGAACACAGACTGAAGTCTGTGCTACCTACTTAGGAGGCTCTTATGAGCGAGGGACAAATCTCCGCAGCAAAAGCGGGCACGATCAGGCTGGGCGCAGAACTGCCCGTCCATCGTCTGGGCTTTGGCGCCATGCGCATCACCGGCGACGGGATTTGGGGTCCGCCGAAAGATCGCAAGGCGGCTCTCGCCGTTCTGCGGCGTGCCGTGGAACTTGGCGTCAATTTCGTGGACACCGCCGATTCTTACGGCCCGCACATCAGTGAAGAGCTGATTGCCGAGGCGCTTTATCCTTATCCCAAGGATCTGGTGATCGCCACGAAAGGCGGCTGGAACCGGCCCGGGCCGAATCAATGGACGCACGACGCCACGCCCGCGCATCTCCGCGAAGCGGTAGAAGGCAGCTTGAAGCGCTTGCGCCTGGAGCGCATTGACGTTTATCAGCTGCACACTCCCGATCCAGTCGTACCATTCGAAGATTCCGTGGGTACCCTTGCGGAACTGAAGCAAGAAGGGAAGATTCGCTTGGTGGCGTTGTCCAACGTCACCCAGGAACACATTGAACGGGCGCGCAAAATTGTGCCGATCGTGTCGGTGCAGAACCGCTACAGCTTTGCGGATCGCGAGTGGGATTACGTGGTCACGCATTGCGAGCGCAACGGCATTGCGTTCATCCCGTGGTTCCCGCTGGGTGCCGGGCGGGTTGCCGGTGACGTGCTGCAGAAAATTGCCACGGCGCACAAAGCGACGACCATGGAAGTAGCGCTGGCGTGGCTATTGAAGCGTTCGCCGCTGATGCTGCCTATTCCCGGCACGTCTTCGATCCCGCACCTCGAGGAAAACGTGGGGGCGGCGAATCTGCAGCTTAGCGAAGAAGAATACGAATCGCTGTGGCGTGTGCCGCAGTTGGCCGCGCGGCGGTAAGGTAAGACCCACCCAAGAAAAACGAGGGAGCACCCGCGCCCCACATTGACATTTTTGTGGTCTCTGTTAGAGTCCTTGGCGGTTCAGGGGCATCTCATAGTTGCGATATACTTTGTCTTTCAGGTTTGGGGCCTGAAATACATGAAAGCCACCTATCATCCGGGCATACACAGGTACGCCCTGTTTGTTGTGTGCTGGACTGCCTGTTTGCTGACTGCTGGGGCGCTCGTCACTTCCAATGACGCCGCGCTGGCGGTTTCCGATTGGCCCACCTCGTTCGGCTCGTTTTTCCCGCCGTTGCGGCTGCTGACCGGGGGCGCGTTGATTGAACACACCCATCGCGTGATCGGCGCCATTCTGGGCGTCTTCATCATTATTCTCGCGTACTTGCTGTGGCGTTACGACGAGCGTCCCGCGCTAAAGAAGCTTGGCTTCGTCGCGCTCGCCGGGGTGATTGTTCAGGGCATTCTTGGCGGCCTGACGGTTCTGAATCTTCTGCACTACTGGCTGCCGGTGATGCACGCTTGCACCGCCGAACTGGAGTTCGCCATCCTCGTGGCCATCGCTTTCTTCACCAGCCGGTGGTACATGCAGGATCTTCCGCAGTATGCCGACAGCAACTCCCCGTCTATCCATTCCATCGCCACCATCAACGCGGTTGTTATTTTCTTCCAGGTTCTTCTCGGCGCCGGATACCGCCATCATTACATCTCGTACGTTCCCCATCTGTTCGGGGCGCTGGTGGTTTTGGCTACGGTAATGTGGACTGCCGGCACGCTGCGTCGGCGTTTCCCGGAAGTCGCGGCCATCGCGCGGGCGCGGGTGTTCCTGCACGCGCTGGTGGGTCTGCAAATCATTCTGGGGCTGGGCTCGTTGTGGGCGCGCATCACTACGCTGGATGCGCCGCAGCCCATGCCGGTGATGATCGGGTTTACGGTAGTGCACACGGTTGCGGGGGCGTTTTTGTTTGCCACATCGATTGTCACAGTGCTGTTGTGCTACCGGCTGGTTCCGCGGAAAAGGGAAGTGCTATTCGCGACTACTAAAGGTGAGGTGCCCGCTTAATGTCGAACGCTCGCTCTCGCTCCACGGCGCTCGCGGCGCCAACGAAACTCAGCGCGTACGTGGCGCTGACCAAGCCCGACGTATCTTTCCTCGTGCTGATGACCACCGGCGCCGGTTTCTACATGGGGGTTCGCGGTCCGATGCCGTGGCTGCACATGATTCACGTGGTCTTCGGCACCATGCTGATCGCCGCCGGCACCGCGGCGCTGAATCACTACATCGAGCGCGAATCCGACCGCTACATGCGCCGCACCGCCTCTCGGCCGCTTCCTACTGGCCTGCTGACGCCCACGGAGGCGCTGCGCTTTGGGCTGGTTCTTTCTGTGGCGGGCGCTCTCGATTTGTACTTCGTCGCCGGGTATGTCGCGTGCCTGCTGGGGGTGTTCACGGCGCTGAGCTATCTGTTGGCGTACACGCCGCTGAAGAAGCGAACCATTTGGGCCACGTTCATTGGCGCGATTCCCGGCGCGATTCCTCCGATGATTGGCTGGACCGCCGCCAGCGGCAAACTCGATGCCGGGGCCTGGCTGCTGTTCGCGATTCTTTTCTTCTGGCAGTTTCCGCATTTTCATGCGATCAGCTGGATGTATCGCGAAGACTACGCCCGCGCGGGCATCCAGATGCTGCCGGTGGTCGATAAAGATGGCTCTCGGACTTTTCGGCAGATTATTTTGTATGCTGGCGGCTTGATAGCGGTGAGTTTGCTGCCCTCGGTGATGGGTTTTACTGGCGTGCTGTATTTCTTCGGCGCGCTGGTGACGTGCACGGCGAGCTTGCAGGTTTGCCTGTGGGCTGCTACGGCGAAAACGAACGTGCGCGCGAAGTGGCTGATGCACGCTACGGTGATGCATATCCCGATTCTGTTGGGTCTAATGATGTACGACAAGCTGCCGCGCTGACACACATGTAGCGCAGACTTCAGTCTGTGCGCCAGAGTTTCTCAGTCGGCAGCAGAAAGGAATGAATATCTGGCTGTGACCAGAGATCAGTGACCAGGGACCAGGACCCTTCGCGATTACTGATCACTGATTACCGTTTACCGCCAACGGAAGGTGCTCCACCACAACCGCCCATGTCGCAACCTGCCCTCAACGCTACGCTCAATGCTGTCAGCGCTATTTTGCTTGCCTGTGGTTATATGGCCATTCGTTCCGGAAAGCGCGAACTGCACAAGAAACTGATGCTGTCGGCGTTCTTCGTGTCCTGCGCGTTCCTGGTGTCTTATGTCGTCTACCACATTCGCATTCACCAGGTGATTCACTTCCAGGGACAAGGTTTTA
>DATKPS010000200.1:0-5719 GCA_035524015.1 Candidatus Sulfotelmatobacter sp. | reverse complement strand
CTTTTCCAGCATGGCCGCGTCCATCTCTTGCTCTTCCGCGGCGAGTTCGAGTTCCTGGTCTTCGTCGACCAGGTCCTTCATCAAGGAACTGAGTTCCTCGTGGGTGGAGGAACTGCCCCCGTAAAAGCGGCTGATGGCCTCGCCGATAGCGGACTCGGAAGCGACCACCGGCTCGACGTTGAAGCCGGTCATGAACTTGATGTCGTCCATCGCGAAGACGTTGGTGGGGTCGGTCATGGCGATGGTCAAGACGGAGCCCACACGCGAGAGCGGAATGACCTGATAACGGAGCGCGGTGTCCTGTGGGATTAACTTGATGACGTTAGGATCGATCTCGTAATACTTGAGGTTGATGGAGGGGACGCCGTACTGGCGGGAGAGCACACCCGTAATGTCGTCGTCGGTAATGAAGCCCATCTTGGTCAGGCAGCTGCCGAGCTTGCCCCCGTTGGAACGCTGGAACTCCAGCGCCTTCTCCAACTGGTCCTGCGTGATGAGGCTTTCCTTTAGTAAAATCTCACCTAAACGGACAGACATCCGTAGGACTCCCTAAACACAGTGCACCCACCGCTCAACATAGCAAAGGGACAGAGGTTGCGTCGTTGGAAATTGCAGCAGGGTTGTGAATTCGCTAATACCTGCCCAGTAGAACAGGTTTAAACGCGCGGCCAGTAGCGGTTTTTGGACTTGCTGGGTGTGTGCCGCTTTTTGGCGAAAGAGAAGCGCGCCGGGCCCGTTGTGGGGACGCGGAGTTGGTTGCGGAGCACGGGGAGCGCAGCGGCGCAGTCCTCGTAACCGCGCTTTCCGGTAAAGTAGGCTCCAGGCCAGGCGTGCGCCGGATCCCCTGCGGAGCTGGCGTGGCTCGTGCCATTACGTAATTTTGCGATGGGGGGAGCTGGGCAATTGACAGAACAGGTGTCCCACTGTAGCTTCTCTCAAATCCTCCGCTCGACGGAAGCTACCAGGAGAAGAGAGCCATGGCCAGGCGCAGATTCTTGTCACAGTTGATGGGTGTACCGTTCCTCGCCCTCGGGGCAAAGGTCCAGGAATCGAAGAAAGCTCTGAAGATCATGATGAGGAGTTCGTGGGGAACCGACGATCCCACGCGAGCGTCGTTTGTGTTTGCGCATGCACTGGCGCTGTCGGACGCCGGTCATGAAGTTCAAATATTTTTGACGGCGGATGCCACCTATCTGATGCGTAAGGCCACGTCGGACGCGGTACTGCCGATTGGCTGGCCGGCGCTTAGTGAATTAAGGGACAAAATCGTAGCCAAGCATATCCCGGTGTTTGCTTGAGGGAATTGCGCCCGAGCCCGTGGGGTTTCGGAAAATGATCTGGCGAATTGGGGAGCGAAGTTCGGGAACACGGCCATTTTTGTGTCGCTGGTGGAGTGGGCCGACCGCATCATCAGCGAATAGTGGCGAATCCGTCCCGGACTGACCAAGAATTACTGGAATCTGTAGCGACGAAGAAACGCGCAATGCCATGCGCACGCGGCCATTAACGGGGAGCCCCTACTTTGGTGGAGACGCGATACAACAAATAATTCGAGTAATGATGGGTATTGCGAAAGGTTTGGTCGGTCACCCGCGATCCCAAGTCGCCCGGACCACCCGGGACGAAAACTGCACTGACGCGGTTCATCGGTACTCCCTTTAGAATGAGACATTATCGCACCTTCTCTGCCTGGTGTGATTGTGGCACCAGATCGTGATTAACGAGGTTCAGCTTGAAAGCAGCGAGCTACCCGATAGTGAGAATTTTTGTGAAAAAGGAAGGCCGGATGTCGAAATGACCGGGGGCGGAACGACTACTGTGTGAGGATGGCTCAGGCCGTCCCGAGTGTGCCAAGGGAAAGAGATGTCCGAACCGGGGCGCTGGTGTCTGGAGCCGGGCTAGGCGAGCAACGGCGCAAAGTGGCTTACAATCGAACGGCCTGAGGTTGGCCAAAGGCTGCTATTTTGCCGCATAGGGGTGAACGCATGTCATTCGTCCGCGATCTGAAATTTGCAATGCAATCGTTACTGCGCACGCGGGGCTTGGCTTGCGCGGTGATCTTAACGCTGGCCCTGGGCATCGGCGCCAACGCGGCTATCTTTACGCTGGTACACGGCGTGCTGCTCAAGCCGCTGGTGAACCGCGACGAGAACCGGCTGATTTACATCCGCCAGAGCGCCCCCGGTCTTCGCGACGAAAACACGACCTTCTCCGTCCCGGAGGTGAAGGACATCGAAGCCGGCGTGCACTCGATTGGAGAGTTCGGCGATTTCTCGGTGATCGGGTTCACGATGATCGGACTGGGCGAGCCGCGGGAAATTCGAGGCGGCGTAGTGGGCGGCACCTATTTTGACGTGATGGGGCTGCATCCCGTTCTCGGGCGGCTGATCGGACCGCAAGATGACGGTCCCAATGCGCCCGGCGTGGTCGTCCTCACGTATCGCTTCTGGTCCACCGTGTTACGACAAGATCCGAATGTGCTGGGCAAAACCGTTCGGCTTGGCAGCATCGGCGACCGTATGGCCACGGTTATTGGTGTTCTGGAGCCCTCGATTCCCTATCCGGCCGACACCGACATCATGGCCAACATCGTCACCAGCCCGCATCACCTCTCCGCGACCATGGTCACCGGGCGCGTCCATCGCATGACGGACCTGTTCGGGAAACTGGCTCCCGGCGCCACGCTGGAGCAGGCCCGCAGCGAACTGCGCACCGTCTACGCGAGCATGCAGAAGGATCATCCGGAGGCCTATCCGGCGAACGCGGAGTTCACCATTAGCGCGAAGATGCTTCGCGACCAGATCACCTCCGGCGCGCGTACGGTTCTCCTGGTTCTGCTGGCAGCGTCTGGCCTGGTGTTCGTCATTGCGTGTTGCAACGTGGCCAACCTGATACTCGCGCGCACGGTTCGCCGCGAAGGCGAACTGGCTGTTCGCGCGGCGCTCGGCGCAAGTGCGTGGGCGCTGCGGCGCATGTTGCTGGCCGAAAGCCTTTTGCTTTGCGGCGCCGGGGCGGCGATCGGGGTTCTGAGCGCGCAGCCGTTGGTCACAATTCTGGCTCGCTACGCCTCTCGTTTCTCTGTCCGCGCGCTGGACCTCACCGTCGATTCCAGTTTGCTGTGGGTGGGAGCGGCTCTGGCGATCATCGCGGCCGTCATTCTAGCCTTTGTGCCGCGCCTGCCCTCGCCGGGAAAGGCGAACGGACTGAACTTCGCCAGCGGCGGCGTGCGCATTACCAGCAGCACCAGCCGGCGCCAGCGGGCCTTCGCGGTCACGCAAATCGCCGCGTCCTTCGTGCTGCTGGCGGGCGCATGCGCGTTAGTCACGACGCTGCTCTCGCTGCAAGCGGTGCAGACCGGCTTTGATATGCCCCATGTGCTCGCCATTGACGTACCCGCGATGACTTACGGCAAAACGCCGCAGGAAGTGGTCAACTTTTATAAGGAAGTGATTCGGCAAATTGAAGCGCTGCCGGGCGTGACTCGCACAGCGTTTGGACTGGTGGCACCCTGGCGCGATGCCGAGAATTTTGGGCCCGGGTTACAATACGCGGCCGATGGTCATGCTCATGGTGACGATGATCCTCGCGCACAGTGGCGCACCATTTCTTCTGGCTTTTTCGCGGCCCTGGGCGTTCCCATTCTCGAGGGACGCGATTTCAACGACCTCGATAACGGCAGCTCCGAACCGGTCGCAATCGTGAGCCAGACGCTGGCGCAGCGCATGTTCCCTGGCCAGGACGCCGTCGGCCGGCACGTGTACTGGACGGATCCGGTCCTGCAATTCCTGCCCGGGAGCGACGCGGAAAAATCGCGATTCATGGCGCCACACCGCATCATTGGCGTCGCCGCGGACGTCGACGATGAACACGTGGTACCCGAGCCGACCGCTACGATTTACGGCTCGTTTGCGGACAATTTTCTGTTCGGGGGGCACCTGTTTGTCCACACGAGTGGCAATCCGTATCCGCTGGTTACGCCGGTGACGCGTATCATTCGCAACCTTTCGGCGGACCAACCGGTGGAGCACGCGTCGACGTTGGAAGATATCCGGGCGACGGTGCTGGCGCCGGACCGGTTGAACTCATTGGTCTTTGGAGTTTTCGCGGCCGTCGCGTTGGCGATTGCAGTGGTAGGAGTCGCGGGAGTGCTGGCGTTTTCCGTTAGCGCGCGGACGCGCGAATTCGGGATTCGGCTGGCGTTGGGCTCGCGACCCCAGCAACTCTTGAGAGGCGTGATCGCACAGGGCGCAGTGATGGCCACAGCCGGTGTCCTGGCGGGAACGGTGTTTGGGTTCATCGTTGCGCGGGTGGCCCGCAGCTATTTCGGCGACTTGAAAATGCCAGGCGTACTGCCGGTGATCGCGTCGGCGGTGCTGCTGGTGGTCGCCGCGGTGATCGCCTCGTGGCTGCCGGCCGCGCGCGCCGCCCGCGTCGATGTTATGCAAGCGCTGCGTTCCGAGTAGCTGCGTCAGGTTGGTCAGAGGCATTTCTCTCAGATGGCATGGATCAACCAGAGGCCGGCGAGCAGCATCACCGCACAGGTTAGGCCATGAACGGCGAAGGCTCGCGACTTCGACCCGCCCGACCCCAGAATGACGGACATGTCACCAAGGGGGATGAGGGCTTCCACGAGTAGAACTATGCCCACCAAGCGGCTGTTCGCGGCCAGCATCATGGCCAGCACCACCAATCCCGCTGCGACATCGCGAATCCCTTTCAGACGTAGCCAGGCCCGCGTGTCGGCATCGGATGCCGGTGGCTTTAGACCAAATGTTCCGGAGATTCGTTCAGGAGATCCCAGGTAGAAGCCACCGATAATGATGATCCCGAGAGCCAGCAGAGCTGCCAGGATGAGCGGAATATCGTTAATCATAAGGTGCTCCTTTGCTAGAACAGCTAGCAACGCTAGATTTGATGCAGGGCGGACGGAAACGTTTCATCTTTTTGCCACGGGCAGATTCTAGCAGTGCTATACTTTCTATCGATGGCAACGAAGCTGGCAGTGAACCGGATTGCGGAACGAAAACTGCGGGACCAGCAGGCCCGCCGCGCACAGATTATCCGTGCTGCCCGACGAATCGCGGAGTTGGAAGGGTGGTCCAACGTAACGGTTCGGCGGCTCTCCGACGAAATTGCCTACAGCCAACCCGTGCTGTACGGTCATTTTGGAAGCCGCGAAGGGATTCTCGCCGCGGTGGCGATCGAGGGTTTCCGGGAGATGGGCGTGGCTTTGGAGAAGGCACGGAAACGGGCTAAGCGTGGGAATGCGATGGAAACGGTGGCGGCGGCCTATCTGAAGTTCGCCGCGTCTTTCCCCGCACTATACGAAGTGATGTTTTCGCTGCGCCTGAGCGTGCCCTTCGATGACCCGGCTACTCCTGCGGAGCTGCGCTTCGCGTTTTCGCAACTTTTGGAGTTGTTTACGGGGCAGCGCATGAAGGCCGAGGTGCTCGCGGAAGTGTTTTGGGCGAGCCTCCATGGGATCGCCGAGCTAACCAGAACCAAACGATTTCCGCGGCGGCGTCAGAAAGAGCGGGTGAGGGCGGTGGTCGAGCGGTTCACTTTCCCAAGAATGGAGGTAGTGTAGGGCCGCCCTTCCGAGGCGGGCCGTTGTTTTTTCCACCTTCGTAGCAGCGCTTTCACGCCGCTGGCCTTTTCTGTCACGCCACGCCTCTGAACCACCGGCCGCCCTCCTCTCGACACGACGCGCATCAAGGAA
>DATKPS010000199.1:0-8822 GCA_035524015.1 Candidatus Sulfotelmatobacter sp. | reverse complement strand
GGAAAGAGCTTTACGAACTTGTTTGGTCCGAGCCGATGAAGAATCTTTGCGTTCGATTTGGTATTTCAGACGTTGCTCTTAAGAAGACTTGTGCACGAGCGGACATTCCTACCCCGGATCGCGGTTACTGGGCAAAAAAGGAAGTAGGAAAGAGCACCTTTCAACCGTCACTGCCGGAGCGGCCGCCCGGAATGAATGATGATGTCGTGGTCGGGAAAGATAGCAACTCTTGGCACCAAGAATGGAGCACTGAGAACCTCCTGGCACCGCTTCCTCCACCTCCGGAATTCAACGAAAAAATCGAAGCACTGCGTGAGCGCATCTCTAACCTGATCGGAAAATTGTCGGTGCCACGAGAGGTTCGTGACTGGCATCCCGCTATCGATCGGCTTCTAAAGGAAGATGAGAAACGGAGAGAAAAGCAGCTTGCGACTGGATACTCTTGGGACGCTCCGCTGTTCGAAACGCCCCTGGAGCGCAGAAGGCTCCGCATACTGAATACGTTGTTCTTAGCAGCAGCACGAATGGGCGGCAAACCGAATGTGAGCCGAGACGCTCGTAGCACTCATCTGACCTTCTATCGGCAACACGTCGGTATCAGATTGGGTCGGATTAAAGAACCCGTTCGCCGTGGTTATGCTGGAAACAATACAAATGATCCGAACGACACGAAGCTTTCATTCTCGGTCCTTGAGGCGGTCAGCTCGGAAAAAGAGAGAATCAGTTGGCAGGACAATGATAGCGGCAAACTCGAAGCCCGTATTACGGATATTGTGGTCGAGGTCGTGCTCACTGCTGAAATTCAGCATCGCGAGAGTGCCATCCACCACTACCAATGGCGTGTTGAACGGAAGGCCGACCTGGATGAGGAAGAACGGAAGCGTAAGCTTGAAGCGGAGCGTCGTGAGCGCGAACGGCTGAAGCGGCTCGAGCAGGGCCGCATCGACCGCCTTCTCAGGGACGCTGCGGGCATTTCAGCAGGCCGGGGTGATAAGGAACTACGTTCAAGCAACACGATTAGCTCTTCCCTCGGATGGTGGTTTCTCTACTGAGGAGTTAGAAAAATGGAGTTCCTGGGCATTGGCTCAAGCTGACAGGATTAATCCGACAGTAGGAACTGCATTCTTGAAGTCGATGCAAGACGAAAATGAAACTTAAAAGTGCACGACAATCCGTTCGCACTGAAGCTAGCTAAATGGCCTTTCGTCGAACCTGTGGCCGTCGTTTTCGGCACACAAAATTGTGCCCACTTTTGTGCCCACCCCCCATCAAAAACCATAGCAATTGGTGCTAGTCAGCATAAAAGCGAATTTGGGCATAAGCACTAGAAGAATCAACTCGATAGCAAATAATCGTTCTCCATCGCAAATTGAGGCGTCGCAACTGTTAACCGAAGGGTTGCTAGTTCGAATCTAGCCCGGGGAGCCATTTCTTCTTAATCACAACAAGCGGCATTTTCCAGGCGATCCCGACGGCTGCTTGATCAATCTTGCCCACTACGCACGTCGCGCTACATCTACTCCAGGAACACGCCCGTTGAGTTTGCGACGTACCCCCAATAAACCTAGCCAGCGGCGCCCTTCGTTGCGGTGGACGCCGCATCTGGCGTGAATTGCGTGCCGAGTCTTGGATGTAGGAACCGGGGAGGAGTATGAAAATGTGTGGCCGCTCTTGCCGCCAAAAGAAATTTTTATCCTCTCTCCCGCTCAAACATCCAACACGCACCGGCTGGGCTGTGGGCCGCGGAGCCCTGTGTAAGGGCGGATCCGTGTGCATATCCCATGTCAGGATGGGGCACAGCCAAACAGCAGGCACGAGAGGTTGCTATGTTCAAGCACAGATTGCTTCTTGTTTTGTTGGTGATTTCCTGTTGCATTCTCGCGGCAGTGTACGCCGCGGTGAGCGCCGAGGCGGGCCAGCAGCAACCGCTTCGCATCGACATCCCCACCAAGTTGGAGAAAGCAAGCGTCGTCGTCGACGTCGGGCACGCCGTGTACTTGGGCGACACGCTCTTTGTCCTCGGCGACATCAACCTGCTCGCCGACGATGTTCGCGAGTGGAATGCCAAAGGCCAGATTGTCATGGTCTTCCACGGTGACGCTGCTTACCTCATCTTGAACGACGACACCTACAACGCCAACCGCCATGTCGCCACCGGTAACCCTTTCAAGAAAACCCTCAACGGGCTTATGGAAAAGGGTGTGCAACTTGAATTGTGCGGCGCCACCGCCAAAGGGAACCATTGGGTCAATGCGGACCTTCTCCCCGGCGTCAAAGTGAACGTCAACGCCATGGTGCGCGTGACTGAGTTGGAACAGCAAGGCTACACCCTGATCTACCAATAGGGCGGTGAAGGAGATAGGTCATGAAAATTTGCCAGCTCGTCATATTGCTAGTAGGCATCGCTTTTTCGGCGTCGGCTCAACCGGCCGCTGACAAAAATGGAATCGTCACCATCCCCAGTAATCACTCGGTGGATGACACCGTTCAGAAGCTCAAGACCATTCTGCAATCCAAAGGAATTACTTTATTTGTGGTGATTGATCACAGCGGAGAGGCCGCCAAGGTGGGAATGAAAATGCCCAACACCAAGCTGCTGATCTTTGGCAACCCGAAAGGGGGGACACCTCTCATGCTCGCTGCCCCCAGCATCGCCATCGACCTGCCATTGAAGATCCTGATAGCGGAAGATAAGCAGGGAAAGGTCTGGGTCTCCTACAACAGCCCCGAGTACCTGAAAGAGCGTCACGGGCTTCCCCAGGATTTGCTGGCGAATATCGCTGTTGTGGAAACGTTGGCAGCCAAGGCCGCGGAGTGAGTGCTCGACGCTACAGGGTTGTTCTACCGCAATGACCACCGAAAGCATTCCGGGATACTCCTATGGATCTCCGCAGGTAGCGAGATCACCGGTCTCTGTCCAGGACTTGGAGCGGTTAAAGACCAGCGTGGGTTTTGGAGCAGAAGAGGAGCGCTACCTTCGCCTGGCAGGTACCGTGCTCGCAGACCAGACCACACAAATCGTTAACCACTGGCGCAGCGGCATCATCGCCAGCATTCCTAATCTAGGCCGTCACTCCCGCACGCCCGAAGGAAACACCATTCCGGAATATCTCGCCAACAGCAATCGCCGCTTCGAACAGTGGATCTTGGACACTTGCCTGCGGCCCTACGATCAGGATTGGATCAACTATCAGCAGGAAATCGCCCTTCGTCATACCTCCGCGAAAAAGAACAAAGTAGACGGAGTACGCTCCACCACCTACGTGCCGTTGCGCGATGTTCTCGGGTTTGTCGCGGTCATGAACGAAACCATCAAGCCCTACCTCGCCGCTAAAGGACATTCTGCCGATGAAGTGGACAAAATGCATCTCGCTTGGTGTAAGTCCATGCAGCTCCAGATGACTCTCTGGATCGGACCTTACGTAACCCCGGGAGAATTGCCGAAACAGTGGTGAGCGAACCTCTGAGGCGCGCTTGACCGTCGGGAAATTCAATAGACTCGCTTGCGATGTGGCCGAGGGCGGAAGGCACAATGATCGCAGAAAGCTCCAAAAGCGTTATTTCCACCGCTAAAAACAGCCGCGCTCGTATCCAATGGCTTATCGCCGCGTTGGTTCTCTTGTTGCCGCCTACCCTTCGTGCTCAAACAACGATCACGGCCTTTTTGCCCGAGGTCGATTCCTACTTCCGCCTCAGTTCCAACGTGCGGCTCCTGTTTGATGCTAAGGGCTACATGGAAAACGGTGATCTGAACCACGCCCAGATTGGGCCGAGTCTGCAATTCAACACCCGTCCGCTCGAAAGCCTGAAGCGAATCACCGTTTTCGACATGGACGACATGAAATGCATGCCCGTCGTATTCACCATTGGGTATCGCTACCTCCCGTCGTCCACACAACCGTCCATCAATCGTCTACAACCCATTGTCCTTTTCAATGTGCCTTTTCCCGGTAGCACCCTGGTTACCGATAGAAATCGTGGGGATCTCGATTGGTCGCACGGCCATTTCTACTGGACCTACCGCAACCGCATCACTGCCCAGCGGCGCTGGACGATTCACTCCTATCATCCCGCCCCCTACCTTGCCTCCGAATTCTCCTATCAAAGCGAATACAGCAAATGGAGCATCACTCGCCTTTTCGCCGGCTGCCTTTTTCCTCTGAACAAGCGTACCCAGCTCGATCTCTATTACGAACACGTGAACAACACCGGCCCTCACCCAAACCGTCAGGTCAATGCTACCGGCTTGTTGCTTGACCTCTATTTCCCGCCGTACCAGGGCTGATTGGGCAGTTGCTACGCCGTTATGGCAGGTATTCAAACTTTTGGACCACCACCTCGGATCCCTTTTGCAGCGGAAATTTGTCGCTGCCCACAACATAAAAGATAAATTGAAAAACTTCCTGGCCGGGATCCGGCACGCCTGAGGTGAATGTATGCTCCGATACCAGCGCGCCTTTCGCGCTTCCCGACCCGCGATACGTTGCAAAAGAGGCCCGGCCGGATTCCCAATGCAGTGAATGGGTCAGCGTCCCCGAGGGTTCCCGGAACGGTGCCACATTGCCGGGTACGAAGAACGGCTGCACGCCATACTGCGCATTGCTGCGGTATTTCGCGTCGCCCCAGCGACCAATCTCCACATCCATTTCACGGTAGTGTTCTTGTCCGCCCCACTCGTCGAACGTATGCATGCTCAGAATGGCCGCGGGCTCCAGCTGAGAGGTGTCGTCCACGACAATATTATAGGTACCGTAACCCAAACTGCGGGTGAGTTCGGCTTCTGCGCAAGCCCAGCGATCGCCCTTTTTTGTGATCCGTAGATGTAGCGCGCCGCTAGGGTCAACCCACGCATTGTCGCCGTCGTAAAGATTATTGGTGCCGCCCCGGTCCCCCGCGATGGTACGAACCTTCCAGTCGTAGCCACTGAACTGCAGCGGCTTGGTGGGAGGAGCTGGCAAGGAGCCCATGCCCTTGACAATCTTAAGCGCGACAACCGCCCCTCCTTGTACCGGCGCTACATCCATCGTGGCCGGCGGGTGGTAACTCGGATCGACCAATAGCGCTGCGTACTCGTAACCCAGGTGCGTTTCCGTGCCCCATTTGGAATCCCCCTGAATGGGAATGAACGGTTTGTCGGGCCAAGGTTGCACCCACCAGGGTCCGCTCCTCGCATAAATAACAATTCGCTGGCCCGGCCTTGCTCCCCTGACGCGTCCCGCGATCATATCGATGCGCTCGCGGCCTCCCTGCGCAGCTGGCGGTATCTTGGTGAATTCAATGGATGGTGCGTGCTGGCGACAGCCATCGAGCAGGAAACAACAGATGAGCAACAGAGTTGCTTCGCCTACGAGAACAGTCAAGCAAACAGACCAAGTGCGCTTCCGCTGACAGCCTGCGAAAACGCGGCGATGTGGATGGCGCCAGGGAGCGAAGCTGGCCATCGTTGACCTCGGGATAATCTAGGTTCGATTTCGTTGTACGTCTGAGTGTAGCACCTCGCCACACTGGGCACGGCCTACAACTTTGCCCCGCTGGCTACCGCTCAAGCGATGCACGATCCCATTTCCCTAGATTTGCCGCGGCTTCGTACGTCGTTTGGCAAAACTCGAGAATCGCCGCGCGTGGATCGGCAGCGGTTCGGACGTCATCGTATAACAGCAAAAACTCCTTCAGTCGATCGTCGTAGTGCGCCTGCGCCGGCTTCACCGGAGAGTCCCGGAAGTCAGCCGGTTCGGGCGCTGCATACGAGTAAAAGGCTGGACCGCCCAACTCCGCGTCTCCCGGCCACCATCCGACGCTGCTCACTTCGTGCGAATAGGCTTCTCGGGTGACCTTATCGGCGCCAGGACGTTCCGGCGCCCGCCGTCCCGAAAACCGTGTCACCGCCAAATCAAAACTCCCCCAGAAAAAATGCGTCGGACTACTCTTGCCAAGGAAGTTGCTTCGGAATTCCTGAAAAATCGGTTGCAGGCTCACCAGGATGTGCCAGAAACGTTCCACGTACGAAGACTCGTACGATGCGTGGAGCCTGTCCTCATCGAACCGAATCGGATTTGCAACTTCCACCGGCATTGGCCAAATCTTTACCGCGATTCCCAACGACTTCAAGGCGGCCATGAATTCGCGGTAGAAGTCGGCCACGCTTTGCGGCTTTAGATCGAGAACCTCGGTCTCGCCCCTGCTGGTCTCAATCCGCAGTACGTGCTCGACGAAATCAAATTCGATTTCGAAAATGCCTCCGCCGTAGGGAATCGCGGAGGTCGTTAACCCCCGGGCGCTTACATAGTAGGGAACTTCCCACCAATGATTCAGATGAGCGCTCAGTGCCAATCGCACTTTGCCAACGACCTGCGTCCACATGTGTAGCGTTTGGAGCGTATCTTTCCATTCCGCATAAGGCAGCGCTGGCCATCTTTCATCGTTAGTTAAAGAAGGTGGCGTCGACATATCTTGCTTCCAGAGCCGTGCCGCGTTCGGCACATAAAATCAAAAGCCGTCGGAGCACGAGTGTCCCCCATTCCAGTGCCATGTTCAACTGAAAGAATCCTGGGGTAGTGCCCATTCTTCTCGGCTTTTCTCACTCCGCGTACATCCCAATGATCCGCTCGATTGCGCCACGGCATACCGCACAAAACGCCTTGCTCCGCGTGAACATGATGCAATCGACTTCCGGCCGGTAATAACCCTTAGATTCGTAATTTGCTCCCTCGAACGCTCCCACTTTTCCCGCATATTTCTGCGCCCCCAGCATGGCGTCTTCCTTCGCACGTTCAGCCCGGAACAGCGCGTCCATCTCCGCCTCGGGTTTGCCGGCCGCGCGGAGCTCTTTCCTTTGTTTTTGGATGTCGCGCTCAAATTGGTCAAAGGCTTCTTTATCCCAAGGAGTCGGTATAGGCGTCCCCGCTTCCACCAGGTCCCGCCATTTCAACTTCGCCGGATCCAGCAATGCCGTGACATTCGGTTCCCACGGCTCCGTTTTGTGCTCGGGCGGCAAGTAGGCCACATCGGATGTGTAATATTCATCCGCCAGCGCGGCAAAGTGGTGCGCAAATTCGTGTACCGCCACATATCCTGCCCACGGATTATCGATCGCCACGGTGGCGAACTGGTTGAAGATTCCTCCTCCGCCGTACGTCTCTCCATTCACCAGAATTTCCACGAATTCGTACGGCGAGAACGACGCAATGTCCCGCAGTGCGCGATTGTCCATCGTCAGGATGTAGCGCTCCGTCCCAAACGTATCGTACGACGCGCCCACCGGCGACCGCCGGTAGATTCCGCTCGACGGCCGTGACACACCCGACTCCTCCGCCGCGGGACATAATCCCCACACGTTGAACTGCGCGCGGTGCTCGCGAAAAGGGGGCGTCGCGAACAGCATCTCCGTAAACCTCCGCGCATCCTTCTCGAACTTTGCTCGTTCCCCCGCGGTGTATCCATCTCCCAACACCAGCAGGTCCACCTTGCTCGCTGGATCCCCCATCTTTTGCACTTCCAACAGCGGTCCCGGCGAAGGCGGCCGCGCCCGGTCCACGAACTTGTCTTTGGGATTCACCCCCGTCTTCCACACTTCAAGAAATCCACTGTCCTTACGTTCCTTCACCGACACTTCCACTGCCGTGTCCGGTGCGGGGAAGCGCAGCGACTCCGAAAAAGTCCGGTTGCCGTGTAACGCTTCCTCCGTAGTCTTCCACTCGCCAAACACGGAATTAAATCCGTGCGAGTACAACAACTTGCCGGTGGCCCGCTCGCGAACCTCAAACAGATAATTTCCCAGGTTCGTTTCATCAATCGCATGCCGCGGGTTCCCCGGCCAATCCAGCGGCTCCAGTACCACGCGATCTAGGCTGAACCACTCGTCATGCGCGTTGCCCGTGTGGTAGTAGTCCACCCGCAGCGTCCGTGGTGCGGCCACGCCTGACGCACATAAAAACAAGCACACAACCACAACCGCGGCGATTCGTTTCATCGAGGCTCTCCCTTATCGCCTAATCCTACTACTCTCGAGACAGCCACGTCTGTTCCGCCCCGTCCAACTTCCGATGTTTCCTTTGTAGAGCGTCTCTGCGTTATGTAGTGGTCATTCCCATCCTCAGCCTGCGCTCTTCCGCTGCCGGAGCCGGAGGAATCTCTTTTTCACTCAAATTCCGGATTCATCCTAAAATAGGATTGCGTTCCACATCCTCCAAATTACCTGCGAGGTAGCTTCTATGCTTAAGATTGGCGATACAGTTCCCGATTTCACTCTGCAATCGGATGAAGGCAAACACGTTTCGCTCCAGGACTTCCAGGGCAAGCGCGTGATCCTGTTTTTCTTTCCGAAGGCCAACACTCCCGGTTGAACCACCGAAGCGTCCGAGTTTCGTGACGCAAAATCGAAGTTCGACAAGCTAGGAGTGGCCATTCTCGGCGCCAGCGCTGACCCCGTAAAATTGTTACAAAGCTTCCGGACCAAGCAGCGATTGAATTTCCCCCTCCTCAGCGATCCCACTCACAAAATGATTCAGTCTTTCGGCGCTTGGCGCAGGAAGAAATTCATGGGCCGATCCTTCGATGGAATCGTTCGCAGCAGTTTCCTTATCGGTGCGGATGGTAAAATTGAACAAGTATGGGATGAAGTAAAAGCAAAGGGTCACGCCGCGGAAGTCTTGTCAAAAGTCTCTGCCCAGTAGCACAGGCTGGACAGTTTGCGGAAAAAAGGCGTGGGGGTGTGCCAGTTGGAATGTTCGGTGCGTCTAAGCGGACATGCGAGGACACGACGAGCAGCAGGAAGGGATGTTCAGCTATATTTCGACGGAGAAGCGCGTGCCTGCGGAGCATCC
>DATKPS010000198.1:0-21511 GCA_035524015.1 Candidatus Sulfotelmatobacter sp. | reverse complement strand
GCCCATGCTCATCAACGGCAACCCCACCAACCCGCCGATCTACTGCCAGTTTGAGTTCGACATCACCACGGGTTTGCTGCCCGGTAAGAAGGTGGATATAGGAGTCACGGGCAGAACCAAGGCTTTCAACGACGTCACCATTGCGTTCCCACCCGCGAACGTCGGCAACCTTACCATCACCGACGCTCCCGTGGCCACGCCTGTCACCGCCGGTAATCCCATCGGCTACACCATCGCGGTCACCAACAGTGCCGGAGGTGCAGTTACCGGAGCAACTTTAAACGACGCCTTACCTGCCGGCTCCAACGTCAACTGGACCATCAGTCCGACTTACTCTGGCCCGGGAACCTGCGCGATTACTGGTGCGGTGGGAAGCCAGGTGTTGAGTTGCAGCTTTGGCACCATCTCCGCCAGCCAGACCTTCACGATCGGTCTGCTGAGCAGCAGTTCCACCATTGGCACCTATACCGACACGGCCACAACGCTGATCGGCAACCAGCAGATCCTTTCGATCGCCACGCTCGCCGTGCAGGGTGTCTCCGCCACGTTTAGTGGCCTCACACCCTCGCAGTCCATCGCTGCCGGCACCACTTCGATCAACCTGAGCGGCACCATCGGCAACGGCACCAGCTACCCACCTTCCGGTGAAACCGTAACCATCACCATTGGCAGCGTCACGCAAACCGCCACCATCGGCACCAACGGGGCATTCAACACCGCGTTTCCCACAGCCTCGATTCCACCGTCGACGACCCCTTACGTCATCACCTACACGTACACGAGCGACGGCATCTTCACTTCGGCAACAAACAACATTACGACGCTCACCGTCAATAGCGTGGCGTCTGCATTAGTAATCTCGCCGAGCAGCGTCAACTTCGGCCAAGTGCCACTCGGTGGATTGGTTTTGAAAGAAGTGACGCTCAAGAATTCCGGAAGTACTCCGATCAACTTCTCTAAAATCGCCATGAGCAAAAGCGGTGTCGGCGACATCGACGACTTCTTTGTCATCAGTCTCTGTCCCGGCACACTTAAACCGGGCGCAAGCTGCGTCTTAGGCGTCGGTTATGTTCCTGATCGCGATGACGCGATCGGCAAAGTGACCAGCACGTCGGTCGTGGTCGTCGATAACGCTAGCGGAAGCCCGCAGTCGATTCCGCTCTCCGCCGAGACGATCAACCCTAAGGCCAGGCTCAGCAGCACATACCTCTCCTTCGGCACACAAAAAGTTGGCACCACCAGCAGCGGCAAAACCATCACCCTGACCAGCGTGGGCAGTTCGCCGCTCAACCTTAATTCCATCACCGTAACCGGGGATTACGTTCTGGCTGCCGGAACAACCTGCGCACCGGGCATGAGCCTGACGCCGCCGCAATCCTGCACCATTGCCGTGGAGTTCAAACCGGCGAAGACCGGCATTCTCGCGGGCGCCGTCAACATTCCAGACAACACTGTGCTCGGACGGGAAATCATTCTGCTTACGGGCAGGGGAGACTGACGCGCAGGCTTCCGTTGTGAAAAGCTCTTTTATGCCTTCAATGCGAAGACGGAGGCCAGGTCAGACCGTTTTTTGACCGCTTCGGTCTGCGCATCCTTGAGGATTTCCGCGGCTCTACCCTTTGCTTCCTGGTATTCGGCCACGGCCGCCGACTTATCCCCGGCGAGTTCCAGCGCGTGTCCAAGCTGGTAATGAGCCTGCGCCTGTAAGACTCGCAGCCCCAACTTTTCGCTCCGCAGTACCGCTGATTTCAGCTCCTTCTCCGCGCCCGCGTAATCTCTCGTGCCGATCAGAGCTTCTCCGCGAAGCAATAGACACACGATCGATAGATATTTCAGGCCCAAGGAATCGGCCTCTTCGCCGAGCCCGCGGAGATTCGCCAGGGCCGAGGAATATCTTCCCTGCTGCACGGCCAACCTGACCATGCTGATCTTGGTCCGCAAAATTACCTCGGTATCGCCGGCCTTGGTTCCGACGCGCAGCGCATCCACATACAGCTTCGCGGCGGCGCCAAAATCACCACGATAAAACGCATCGTCTCCTTGATAACTCAAAGCGGCGGCAATTTGCGGATCGCTCTTCTGTTCCCGCGCCAAATTCAAGGCATCCGCCAAATATTTTTCAGCTTCTTCGCCACGTCCTGCCAAAGCCAAAGCATTTCCATAGTTCAACAGAATGTCCGTCGCGATGGATCCTTGCTCTTTGCTTTCTTGAAAGCCCTTGTAGGCATCCTGCTGCGCGCTAATCGCCGCTCCGTACCGTCCTTGATAAGCAAACACCACACCCATCCCGGACGATTCGATCGCGGCTCCCTTCTGATCGGAGGTTTCGCGGCGCAGTTGTAGCGCCTTCAAGTACTGTTCCAGGGCCTGATCAAACTGCCCCGTTTTCATGGACGTTTCCGCCAGGTTGTGCAACGTATCGGCGATATCTCCGGGCACTTTCAGTTTCTGGCGTACTTCCAGCGCCTGCGTGAAGTAGGTCCGCGCGTTATCGAAATCACCTTTTGCCAGATACGCGTTTCCAATGTTGCTCAACACCAAACCCTGATTCGCGTCATTGTGGGTATCCATCTGGATTTGCAGCGATTCTTTGTATAGCTTCAGCGCTTCATCGTATTTGCCGTGTTCTTGTTGAAACGCTCCGAGATCGGTGAGGATGTTTCCGGTTCCCTGCTTATCCCCAAGGTCGCGCATAATCGAAAGAGCATCGTTATAGTTCTTGAATGCCAGATCGGATTTTCCAGTGAGATCCTGAACCGTGGCGATCATTTCCAGACTCTCGGCAATTCCCTTCTTCATATCCAGGCGTTTCTTGATCTCCAGGGATTCATTGAAGCTCCTTAGCGCGTCGTCATAGCGCGGAATCAAGTAATAGGCGACGCCCATGGCCTGCAAAACCTGCGCACGCCCGGCATCGTCGCCCACCTCAATGGCGATCGCCTGCGCTTTCGTCAAGTCCTCCAACCCACCCGGCGTGTCGCCGCTTTCCACCTTCACTCGACCCAACGCCAGCAGACCTTCTACGCGTTTGGGATCGAGTTCCACGACCCTGCCGAACTGCTCCTTGGCGTTGTCGTAATTCGCGGTCTGCTCGTATGCCGTTCCCAGCTCGAACAAATAGTCGGTGTTGTCCGGAGCCACCTTCACCAGGTTCTGATACGCTTCGATGGCTTTCGGGTAATCCTTTAGCACCGAATTGTAGTTGGCCTGAATCAGATACTTCTCTTGCATAGGCAACTGCCCGCTTAGGGCAACCGCCTTCTGCGCCGTCTGCTCCGCGTCGTCGTCCTGGCCCATCTCCGAATACGCTTGCGAGAGTTTCGCGTACGCCAACGCAAAATTTGCATCATCCTGAACGGCCGCCTGAAAGCCCTTAGCCGCGTCGGAGTAATTCCCTTCGCGCACGCGCTGCAGCCCTTGGTCGTAATTGCGCAGCGCGGCCACGGAAACTGTCGACGGCTTGAACGCCTGGTCTTGCAGTTCCTTCTGCAAGCTCGACGAAACCGCCAGGCTCTGGCGAATCTGCCCCGCCAATCCATCCACCGCCGGCAGGATTTCGTTTTCATTGCCGGCTTCTACGCTGAGATTCTTTGTGGTGCCGCGCTTCATGTCCTGTACCGTGGCGTCAATGCGAATGCGCTCGCCAAACTGCGCATAATGACCCCACACCACCGTATCAACATTGCTTTGGTTGGCGACCCGCGTGACCGTGGCCGGCTCTATTTCCGACTGTGGCGTGATGCGCAGGTCCTTCAACACTTGCTCCACACGGTCCTCTGACACCGTGCGCACACTGGCGGACTGCCCCACATCGGTGCTCAACATTTCCGCCATGCTTGAACCTAGCCAATCGAGCTTGCTGTTTCCCGATGCGTTGTGAAACGGCAAAATTGCCAACGACGCCACCGGGGGCGCTGCCTTCACTGGCTTTGCCGGCGCCCGGGAAAAGAATTTGCTCCCCAGCAACATCCCCCCTCCCGTAAGAACCACGATGGCCGCGGGAACAAGAACAGCAGGTTTCTTCCACCATGCCACTTTGACGGGCTCGGGTGCTGGCGGGGGAGCGGGGATTTCCAATCGTTTCGTCGACCCGCCCCGCCACGCATCAATGTCATGCTGAATCTCTAACGCCGACTGGTAACGCATTTGTTGGTCGAGTTGCAGACACTTTGCGGTGATGTCGCTCAGCAGGCTAGGGACACTTTCATCCACTAGGTGCGGTGCTTGCGGTGTTTCTCTGGTGCGCTTGAACATGGCGCCCTGAATCGTGTCTGCTTTGTAAGGGAGCCGGCCAACCAGCAGTTGAAAGAAGATGATGCCGAGTGTGAAGAGGTCCGAGCGGGCATCCACTTTCTCGCCCATTACCTGTTCCGGCGACATGTAATCGGGCGTTCCGATCATCGCTCCGGTCTGCGTCATCCCCCGTTGTTCCACGGAACGCGCGATGCCAAAGTCCATCACGATGACTCTTCCGCTCTTGTCCACCATGATGTTCTGCGGCTTCAGGTCGCGATGCACCACCCCTTCGGAATGTGCTGCATCCAGCGCCGAGCACGTCTGGTAAATTACGTCCGCGCATTGCTCAAAGCTCAGCCTTCCTTTTTCCTTGATCAGAGAGCTCAAATCCTTGCCCTCTACGTATTCCATCGTGATGAACTTCAGCCCGTCGGCTTCCCCCAGGTCAAAAATACGAATGACATTTTTATGCGTGATCCTTCGCGCCAGGATCAATTCTTGTTTGAATCGTGCCAGAATTTGTGCGTGCACCGCCAGTTCCGGGCGGATGATCTTTAACGCCACCATGCGATCGAGCTCGGTGTCCCGCGCCTTGTACACCGCACCCATTCCGCCTTCTCCGAGCAGCTCGACAATCTCGTACCGCCGGCCCAGCATGCGGTGTGGAACCAGTCGCCCGGTATGCGCGGACACCCCGCTCCCTTCCACCGGCTGCGACCATCCCTGCGCCCCGGATACATCCGTCAACTCGCTATCGTTTGTCGCTGATTCCGCGCCCTCACCTGCTTCACTTTTGAAACTTGCAGCTGCGCCTTGAGCTTTCGCTGCCGTTTGCCCGTCATTTTCGACACCCTCGCCCAAACTGGTAGCTTCTCCCGCGTTAATCGGGGTCGCGCAACGCGTGCACACCCGGGCGTCGGCTGGGTTAGCCGTATGGCAGACCGGACACTCGATGAGATTGGGCGTCATGGCTGGACGATGACCAGTGACCTGAGCTGTTGCGTTTCCTACTACATACCATGCATTGGCCCGCGCCGATTTTATACCAACTGGCCCACAAATGGCCGCTACGGAATCTCGCTCGCGCTTTTCCCCTGCCGGACGCGCTTGAAGTCCCTTGCGGCTGATGTAGAATTCCGCAATCATGAACGTTCGCGCAGGCATTCTCCTGGTTGCGTGGGCCCTTCTTTCCGGTGCCCCCCAGGCTCGGTCTGCAGACGCCGACAGGCATGTCACCGTTTGGATTATTCCACCGGAGGAGTCGGGTCCAAACGACATCGCCCGGGGAGAAGACATCCCCTCGCGCATGGAGGCGTTGCGCCTGTCGCTCGCAGGCACCCGCGTTCGCTTACTCAACGTGGAAGATCCGCTGGCAACCAAGGCCGGCAGTCACCGATCCGGAAATTCTGGAGAAGCAGGCTGGTACCCCGATTACGCCGGTCCGAATTTTGAGGTGGTCGCAAATCAGCGAAAGACATTTTCAGCGCTGGCACGATTCGCAGAACAGAATGATGTTTACGTTGTCCTTCGTTTGATCACTTGGCGCGAGGCCTTCGAGCTGCTGCGCGCCGCTCGAACCACGGGTCCGGATGCACTGCCAGACTTGATGGAAGTTGGTACGACGTGGACGGGGAATCTAACTGCGAATGGCAGAATTCGATCCCGGCCCGACTGGCAGACGAACAGGGGAAACTGGCGGGACGTGCTCGGTATGCCCGCCTGCGCGCTGCCATATACTACCGATGTCCGCCTTCTTTTTTACTGGAAGCGCTTGCCTTCTGCTGCTCCTGATTCTCCCCCGCTGACTCTAAATAACTCCAGTTGGCCGGCCCTCCTCGATTCCCTTGGTCGCGGCACCTCTTCCGCTGACACCATCGCCTTACCAACTGCTATCACCCTTAATCTTCTTTACGACTATGTCTCGCTGGTCCGGGCTGGCGGAAGCCAGTCGATTATTCATAATGGTTTGTTCGGCCCTCGTGTGTCTTTCTCTAGCCAAAGGGCTCTTGCCGTTCCCATCTATCTCACCGAGCATTCCTCAGTCCCTTTGGGCAAGGGTGAAGTTCGCCAGTTGATCAGCTTTCCCGAGACTACCCATGAGGAAGTTACACGTGCCTTCGTGAACGGCGGCTATCGCGCCACCTTAGAAACCGCCAGCTTCGTGAGCCGATGGGCCGAGGATTTCTACGAGCGCCAACGAAACAAAGGCGAGTCTCAACGATTTTGGGATTATGCGGCAGCGGCCGTACCCACCGGAGGTTTTAAAGGTGGCGGCGAACTCGTAGTTTTGAGCGGAACTTCGGATCCCGCATTGGCCTTCAAACTGGCGGATTATCTCGCGACCGACCCGGAGTATACCGAAATGCTGGCCCAAGCTGGCTTCCTGCCCCCCGGCAGACCTGGTTACGGAGTAGATGCCTTGGTCGCATCTCTAACTAAGGATGACCAGGATGTTCCGGACGCTCGCATCTTCGGTGAAACTGTGCGGAAGGCAATCGATCAGGGAGATAGATGCCCGGACTTCGCACGCTGGCCAGCCGTATTCGAGAATCGGACCGTGCTTGAAAAGCTCCAACGTGTTTGGCGCGGAATGGCGGAAGGGGACGTCGCCGGCGTACGTCAAGCAGCCAAAGACGTTGATTGGGAAATTAACTCCCAGATCTATCTACCCTCTCGCGCATTGAATGCGTTAATCCAGTCGTGGCGATTGGTTGCTTTTCTTCTTTCCATGGCCGTTTTACTGGTGGTGGCAGGAGCGCTCCATCGACGCCGTTTGAGCCAGGTGGCCCGGCAGTTCGACCTGAGGCTCGAGGAGCGCGTCAATGAGCGGACCCGCATCGCGCGGGATTTGCACGATACGCTGTTGCAAAATTTTCAGGGGTCGCTGCTCCGTTTTCAAGCCGGTATCAACCTGCTCCAGGAGCGCCCCGGGGAGTCCCTGAAAACACTGGAGAGCGCGGTCGATCAGGCCGCTGACGCGATCACCGTTGGTTACAAGCGCGGATGAGCGCAACCCTTGGACGGCGTCCCGGCCCTCGACCTTCCGTTGGCCATAAGCACTTTGGGAGAAGAACTCGCGGCCTGTGAAACCAACCCCAACCAAGCCGTGTTTCAGGTGGCCGTGGAAGGCACCACCCGCGATCTCCATCCGATTTTGCGGGACGAAGTCTACCGCATTGCCGCCGAGGCGCTGCGCAATGCTTTCAAGCACGCGCACGCTCACAGGATCGAAGTGGAAATCCGCTATGACGAACGGCAGTTTCGTTTACGGGTCCGGGATAATGGCAAGGGCATCCGCACCGAACTTTCCAACGATGGCGAGCCTCCTGGCCACTACGGCCTGCGGGGTATGCGCGAGCGCGCCAAGCTTTTGGGTGGCAAGCTGACGGTATGGAGTGAACTGGATTCTGGCACGGAAGTGGAACTGCGGCTTCCCGCAACGAACGCTTACTTGACCGCTGATGGTGGCAAGCGCTCCAGGTCGGCTGGAAGGTTCCCTGGAAAAGGTATGGAGCAGAAGCCATGATCAATGCGGAGCCGACCCAGATACGGATACTTGCAGTCGACGATCATCCCGTCTTGCGGCAAGGGATTGCTGGGCTTGTCGGAGGGCAAGCGGACATGAGTTTAGTGGCAGAAGCGTCGAATGGGCGCGAAGCCATCCAGCAGTTTCGCGCGCATCACCCGGACGTTACGCTGATGGACTTGCAGATGCCGGAAATGAACGGACTCGATGCGATGATCGCGATTCGCGGGGAATTTCCTGAAGCGCGCATCATCGTGCTGACCACCTATATCGGCGACGTCCAGGTGCTGCGGGCTCTCAAAGCTGGCGCGCGCGGTTACCTGCTTAAGAACAGTTTGCACAAAGAACTTCTGGAAACCATCCGTGCGGTACATTCTGGAAAAAGATCTCTTTCTGTCGAAGCCTCTTACCAACTTGCCGAGCATGCTACCGATGAAGCACTGACACCCGCGGAAATCCGCGTCCTGCGCCTGCTTACCGACGGCAATACCAACAGGCAGATTGCCGCGCAGCTCTCCATCAGCGAAGAAACCGTGAAAAGCCAAATCAGAAACATCCTGTCCAAACTGGGTGCCAACGACCGCACCCATGCCGCTGTGATAGGTCTAAAGCGCGGAATCATCGAACTCTAACCTCACTCTAACGAGTGATTTGTGCCAATCGTTTGGGGCTTTCTGCCCGCACTGCGAACCCGTAATCTCGGCTCTGTTGTGCGACGACTATTCTCGACATTTGCACACGGCGCCCCGGGCCTTGGACTTTTGTTAATGCGGTTGACTGTCGGAATTGGCTTGGTGGTTCACGGATTTACGAAACTGCGGGCCGGCCCTCTGTTCGGATCAGCCCTACTTCCCGCGGTCACCACCTGGGCAGGCATACTTCTGCTCGCGGGTCTATGGACGCCCATCGCGGGAGCCGTGGTTGCTGTCGTTGCGCTCTGGCATGCTTTCTCGCTCCCTGGAGATCCCTGGGCTTGCATCCTGCTAGCAACCCTTGGTGCTGCCCTGGCATTGCTCGGCCCTGGCGCTTGGTCAGTTGATGCCCGCTTGTTTGGCTGGAAGCGCATTAGCATTCCAGACTGACGGAGTTAGTTCATACGCCTTTAGACGTATGTTCCTCAAGGTGAGGCTGCGCTGCCAAAGAGTTTAGGGAGCTGATCGCGTGCCGCGCAGCTTAAGCCGGAGATAACTACACGACCTCGTTTTTCTCTATGGCCTTGCCTTTGAATACTTCCCGGATCAGGCCCCTGGCGAATTCAATTTCTCCGCGAGTGATGGTATGCGGCCTGCCCGGGTAACCCTTCAATGTGACCGACGCCCCCATGGCCGCCAATATCTCTGCGGATTGCTGCACCCGCTTCCAGGGCACATGCGGGTCGGGATCACCTGAGCCGAAGAAAACGGGCGTTCCCGCAAGGTCGCCCGAGTGACTCAGATCCGCATCAGGGGGCCCGATCAAGCCACCTGTAAACGCGATGAGCGCGCCATAGCGGCCGGCATTTCGTGCGACATACTCGGTAGCAAGGCATGCCCCTTGCGAAAAACCGCAAAGCACAACTTTGTCGCCACCGATGCCGCCTTTCTCCACGCTTTGAATTGTCCTCTGAATCTTATGCAATGCGGAGCTGAGCCACGGCTCGTTTTTCTCGATTGGTGACAAGAACGAAAAGGGATACCACGTATTTCCAGACGCTTCCGGCGCCAAGTAGGCCAACTGCGGAGCATCGAATTCCCCAGCAAGCGACAATATATCTTCCGCGGAACCGCCACGACCGTGAAGGAGAATGACAGCGCCGCTAGCTTCCCCTAGAGGGGCACCATGATGAAGCACTGGGCTGTTTCGATGCGGATCGCTGGTCATATTGAAGCTCCCGATTTCATCCGTAGTTCCAGTGGTGGAACTGGTTTGTGGAGGGTGATCGGAACCAGGCTCTTTTCGATCTCGCTCCTGTATCGCTCAAGCCACGCAGGGATCCGCAACTCTTCGCCGAGCGATTCCAGTGGTTCGTCGTACGCGAATCCCGGCGGATCGGTCGCGATTTCGAACAGCACACCGCCCGGCTCGCGAAAATAGATGGAATGAAAATAGGTGCGGTCTTTGATCGGAGTAACCGGCAAGTATTTGGTCATCTCTTGCCGCCATTCGCGTTGAGCAGCATCGTCTTTGGCTCGAAATGCAATGTGGTGCACCGAACCAGCCCCGAGATCCCCGTAACTTGCCCCGGGATCGATCAGCAAATCGATGTGATTGCCCAGCGCCTGGCCTTCGGCGGCAAAGCGGAAGCGATTGCCTTCCTCTCTGATTTTCTTGAAGCCCATTACACCAAGAATCCGCGCTGTCTCGTCCAGATGCCGTTCGAATAGGGTCACCCCGAAAAAGCCGCGGATCGCGTGTTCCGGAGGAATCGCGGCGAATCGGGGAGCATTCACTTCACCGGAGTCGGCATGGCCCACTATTTCAATCCTCATCCCGTCGGGATCCGCGAAGGTCAAAAGCTCTTTGTCAAAGCGCCTCTCGGCGCGCTCCACTGGGATGCCGTGACCGTTGAGCCGCTGGCGCCAGTAGTCTAACGACGACAGTGGAATGCTGAAGGCGGTCTTTGTAACCTCACCAACGCCCGGCTGGCCCGAAGCCGCCCCGGGCCAAGGAAAGAAGGTGAGTATCGTTCCCGGTGACCCTGCATCGTCTCCAAAGTAGAAATGATAGCTGCCCGGGTCGTCGAAGTTCACGGTTCGTTTTACGAATCGCAATCCAAGAACCTGCGTGTAAAAATCCAGATTCCGCTGCGGGGCCGACGCTACTGCGGTGACATGGTGGAGACCGGGTATTGGACTTGGCATATTGCTCTCCTACCTCCTGGAACGTCCCAGCTGACACCAGGTACCGACCCGGCCCCAGCGGCAATTAACGCGCGCGGACTCTCCAGGGCGCCATGCGGTCGAAGAGTCGATCTCGTATCACCCAGGTGTGAAACAGCACGGCCCCAAAATGCGCGGCAAACGCCAAGAATAAGACATAGGCAAGAATCGTATGTGTTTTTCGCAAGAACGCGTACAACATCACGTTGCGCGGAAGAATCGGAAAAAGATGGAACGACCCGAACATCACGATCGGATAGCGCGCAGCCGACAACATGCCCCAGCCGACCAGCGGCAACACAAACAGCAGCGTATACAGCAGCACTTCCGAGGCCGCCGCCACGAACCGTTCCCTGGACGGAAAATCGGCCGGCAGCGGTGGTATCTTGCTGAGGCGCCGGTTCACGTAGCGGATCACGACCAAAAATAGAATCAGGATGCCCAGAGGACGGTGGATGGAGACCAGCCGATGGTAGTCCCCGAGGGACGCGACCATGGCCACACCAATGCCCAGCATGGTCAGAACCAACGCGGCCATCAGCCAGTGCAAAAATCGCATGGAACTCGGGAATTGCTGTGGTGCAGTGCTCATCGGCAACTCACTTTCGCACGTCACTCGGGGTGATCGCGCTGGGTTCTTTCTTCTCGCCGGCCCGCCGGGTAAACGACTGGGAATAAATCGCCGAGCGCGCACTCAGCAGAGGATCGTCGGAAGGCGCAATCCCAGCCGGCAGAACCAATGGATCGAAGTTGATGTCCCGCGCCGGGCTGGTCTCTTCGCTCTCTACCGTATCGAGGGTCAGCGTTCCCACATCGACTTGCTCCCGCCCGTCAGGCCAGGGACTCGAGGAGTCATTGGTGTGGTCGCCCGGTTGCCCGACGGTGACGAGCAAGCGCCACTGCAACGGGTGCTGATGAATGCTGGCGATCAGCCCATCGAAAAGATAATTCTTGTCCGGCGGTGCCGCGCCGGTGTTGTCTGCAGCCACAAACGGCTGAAGCGGTACAAAGACCCACCGCACGGGAGTAGCGCTTCCGTTGGCGTCAACGAAACGAAACGCCGTCAGACCATAGAAGGAGGTGTTGTCAAAGCCGGACGACGGCGGATGACTCTGGATAATGCCCAGGGCGCGCACAGTTTCGGGATGGTTGGCGATAAACGCCTTCATTTTTTCGGGGTCGGGTTTATGCGTGTTGGGATCAGGAATGGACGCAATCATATTGTCGTAAAACCCCTGCGGATCTTTGAACGGAAAGATCGGCAGGCTGATCATCGCCGTGCGCCACTCCTCCCCGTCGGGCTGGGTGAACTGCAGTCCCAGACCGCGCACGGTGCTCGGCGCGTCGGTCGAATACGGATTGCCGTTCCCGAGAGAGAACCGCCCAATCACCGGATAGCGACCGGATTTGAAGACTCCAGCTTTCGAGAGACGCGTGCCCTGCCCGTTGCTTTCGAAGAACCCAGTCACGCACAGGCCCTTGGCGTGGTTACGACGAAACCCGGGGTGAATGCCGTTGGCTTGCTCGAGTCCGTTTGTAAAACGCGCCGGCGTTAGTTTGTGTGGGCTAAACCAGCCGCCCAGGTACAGGAAAGTCCCTACCACGGCCAGAACGATAATGGCGACGCCTGCCGTCTTCCCCAGAGCGCTGGCACCGCTCGGTTTCGCTGCCTGCCTGTCGCTCGATGTGCTCACGTCGTTTGGCAAGGGCGTCCTCCCCTACTGCAAGCTTCACCGGTCAACGGTGTTACTCCCCAATGGTGCAACGGTTGAATTCTCGTCGTTCCTGCAAACCCCAGTGCCCACCAAGTAGCCTTCGCTCTCTGTAGCGCGATTGAAATTGGATGCGCTGGCCGGCAAAGTGGACATGTTTTTGACGCCACCCTACAACCCCAAATCGCTTAATCCCGGATGATCGTCGGGACGGCGCCCCAGCGGCCAATGGTATTTCCTCGCGGATTCGTTAATGGGCAGGTCATTGATGCAAGCGTAGCGGACCCGGGTAAGCCCTTTCTCATCGAACTCCCAGTTCTCGTTTCCATAGGATCGAGACCAATTTCGGGAATCATCATGCCATTCGTAGGCAAACCGCACCGCGATCCGGTTTCCGCCGAAGGCCCACAATTCCTTGATCAGCCGATACTCCAGTTCCTTCGACCATTTTCGTTTCAAGAACGCTACGATCTCCTCGCTTCCATTCACGAACTCCGCTCGATTTCGCCACCGCGAATCTGGCGAGTATCCCAGCACCACTTTTTCCGGGTCTCGAGTATTCCAGAGGTTTTCCGCGCCTCGCACCTTCTGTTCCGCGGTTTCCCGGGTGAACGGCGGAAGTGGTGGACGCGCTTCGAATACAAGCTTTACTGTCGACATTACTGACCTCCTGTCTAACTCAATCCGCGGGCCTCCGATGGATACGGTCGACCCACTGATCGCCAAACAGGGAGGCACGAAGTGTTCCAAATCAGAGATTTGTAGCAGGTAGCCAAATTGCAGTTTCGACTGGGGTTACGTTGAACGGAATCTCAGCAACCAGCGTCTTCACTGGCTCTTAATGTCCAACGGACTGACATCGGTCAGTCTGATGGAAAGTTCGAGACTTGAAGTTAGCGAGTTCCCTGCTGTGGGCTTTTGCCGCAGTCACGAAAACCGGTGTTAACCGGTCGGACGGATTGTCAGGCGACCGACATGCGGAGAATCTCCAAGCCAGCCGGCCAGGAACATCCTCAGCCGTAAGTCCCTGTTCTCTGAGTAACACCACCCGACCGCAGCGATGCGCGGCGATGGAACCTCGCTTGCCATTTCTTTGCGCGGGTAACGATTTGTCGAATCGTCGACCACATTTCGTCGGAGGTATTCGTGATGGGGGACAAAAAGCAGAACCAGCCTCAAGTCGAAGGGCTGACCAGGCGGAGTTTCCTGTCGGTGGGAACAACGTCTCTAGCGATAGCGGGAGCCGGCATGACTCTCTATGCTCAGTCACGCGATACAGTGCAGAAGGGTGAACATGACCATTCTTCGAGTGATCCGGGACCAGAGAATAAGCCTCTCCTCGGCGAGAATCCAAATTCGAACACTCCGCCACCAACCGATTTCGGCGACGTGGTTCCCATCTGGTATTCCTTTGACCTGGTCAAACGGCGCGTGCAAGAGGGCGGCTGGACCCATGAAGTCACACAGCGCGAACTTCCTTCCTCGGCGGACATCGCTGGTGTGAACATGCGGCTGACGGCCGGGAGCTACCGCGAACTGCACCGGCATACCGCGGACGAGTGGTCCTACATGCTCTACGGAAACGCGCGCGTGACGGTAATGAATCCCGACGGCACCATGTTCATCGGAGATGTGAGCGAAGGTGATCTATGGATGTTCCCGGCTGGATATCCGCACTCCATTCAGGGGCTAGGGCCGGATGGATGCGAGTTTCTTCTGGTCTTCAATCAGGGACTGTTCACCGAGGACGGCACATTCCTTTTGTCGACGTGGATGGCTCACACTCCCCCGGAAGTATTGGCCAAGAACTTTGGACTGGATCAGTCCGCACTGGCGAATTTCCCCACGCACCCTCTCTACATTTTCCCGGGACATGAGCCCAATTCCCTGGCACAGGACAAAACCGAGATCGGCGGCTCAAAAGTAGCCTCACCTTATCAATACACTTTCAAGATGCGCTCCATGGCGCCGACCAAGCAGACCAAGGCCGGTGAAGTCCGCATCGTCGACTCCGGCAACTTCCCAGTCTCCACACACATTGCCGCTGGCCTCGTCATCCTGAAGCCCGGAGGGATGCGCGAATTGCACTGGCATCCCAATTCCTCCGAGTGGCAATACTACATCTCGGGCAAAGGCCGCATGACCGTCTTCATGCCTGTCGGAAACGCGCGCACCATGGACTACAACGCCAACGACGTCGGTTACGTTCCCAAGGTCGCCGGCCACTACATCGAAAACACCGGCGATACGGACTTGGTGTTTCTCGAAATGCTGGCCGCTCCGCAATTCCTCGACGTTTCGTTGAACAATTGGCTGCGACGGGTTCCCACCGAGATGGTGAAAGCGCACCTCGGCTTTACGGACGCCGATATTGCGAAAATCCCGGCAGAAAAACTGGGAGTCTTGGGATAAGCCTAAGGATGGCGCAAGGTGGTTGCAGTCCGGTTGGTCACAGAGTTCGGGCAGATTCTGTATCCAGCGTTCACATGGACGAACCACCTTTGCGGCTCATTGTCTTACGCCGCAACCATCAAGTCGGTTCTTCACCAGCGTTTCTTCAAACTTGCAGTCGATGCAGCGACGCTTATGCGATCACACGGTCAAAAATAGGGTCAGTTCCCGGCTCCGTGGATCGTCTATGTGCCGTTCTTCCGTACAGCAGCACAGGCACCAGCCGGTGCCTTTGGGAGTGCGGCAGCTTGCGGAAAACTCTGTCGAGCACCAGGGGTCGGAGCTTCAGCACACACACACATCCTTTTTCACCTGGAATGGCTGCGCGCGGAACTGCTGTAGTCGTAGTCGTCCGTCAACGTCTTAAGGAATGCAACCAGATCATCCTCTTCCTGCTCGGTGAGCTTCAAGTCGCCAAGTTGTCGTTTGTTGACATTCGTAGGCTCCTCGGGCGGCGGCCAACAAGGAACTTTCTCCCCAGGATCGCCGGGCTTGCACACGGGGAGAACGTCGCGCGTGTTGTAGAAATGAACGACTTCCTTGAGGCTCTTGAAATAGCCGTTGTGCATGTACGCCTTCACAAATTTAGGATTGGGCCGCATGTCGACGTTGCGCAACGTTGGGACGCGGAACTTGCCGTCGAATTTGGGAGCCAGAGCGATCCACGCGGAATCCGGATTGAGCTGGCCGCTCAAGCTTTTCAACTTACGCAGAAATGCCCCCACCCCAATATCGCCGTACGACGGCCCCTGCGCGTTTGGGCGGTAGCCGCGCTTGTCGGGTGCAGCCTCGAAGTAGAACTCCAGCGCGGGGTTGCGGGGCACTCCGAGGTTGCTCGCCGTAAAGTCGGTGAACAAAGGTTCCTCGCCCGGGCCGCCGTCGCGGTGGCATTCGTTGCAGCGCGCCAGGCCACGGAACAACGCGTATCCTCGAGCTTCCGCGGCGGTGAATTTCTCCTTGCCTGCCTGCACATAATCGTATTTTGAACTGAAGGGGCTGACCTCCGGAGAAGCTTCGTACGCCGCCACAGATAACGCGAAGCTGTCGTAGACATGGTCGGTACGCTGCCGGTCCGCGGCACTGAGGCGGACCGGATAAGGATCGTCGTCTTTCGGCGGCGCGGGGGTCCTGCAAATGCGCTCGACGTCTTTTGGCCACGAGATTACGAACGAATCCACGCCCCAGACCAGTTCGAAGAGTTTGCGATAAGGGGCTTGGGAAAGCCGGTAGGCAAGGCAAGCCGAATCAGGTAGCCCCATTTCCACGGGATTGGTCGGCGGCCCCTGCGCTTGTTCCGCAGCGGGGCTCTGCAGCCGATAACCGCTCGCCCGCATGTCCCAAAAGTTCCCGCCAACGAAATCCCCTTGCAGGGTGTTGTAGTGAAGAACCGGCGCGAATGTCGCATACATGTAGGTCTGAGGTTTTCTTTGGCTGAAACGGGTCCTTACGGATCCCGGATAGGAAACTGTGCTGAGATTAAGAGACTCGATCGGACCCGTGAACCCCGTTTCCGGCATGTGGCAAAAACTGCACGCTTCGTTTTCGTTGACCGAGAGATGTTTGTCAAAGAGAAGCAGCTTTCCGAGTGTGCGGACCTGGCCTTCCCGGTCGAGGGTGCTCTGACTCATTTGCTGCAACGTCGCTTGCTCGATGCGGTCAACCTCCCCGGCGACTCTCGCGACTTCGCCATCGAAGTCCGGCGGCATCTGTCCTGGCCGGGCTGGGCTGCTCGGTGGGTCCTGCGTCGTTAATGGTTCGATCCCGCTCAGTCGGACCGCGCAGAAAATGGCCAACGCCAAAAAGCCTGTGGCCCGAATGCGGGCGTGTGTCACTTCATTCGTTCTATTCATAGTCACCCCTTGAAAGCCCGGATTCTTGTTTTCGACTTCACGGGATCCCTCCCTGCGTGTGAAAAATGACCGATGTGAGCAGTGCGTTGATCCCGTCCCACATAATCTGCACACCAATGCAGACCAACAGGAACGACGAAAGCCGAACGATGACCGTCATAGCCGTGTCGCCCAGCACCTGAGCTAGACGATCCGCGAATCCATAACATAGGAAAATGCTGACGCCGATGAGCGCCGTGCCTAATACCGCCGCAACGATCATCAGAACGTGAACGCCGTAGCGATGCGTCGCGTTCGCTCCGAGCGTGATGGCCACGGAGATCGACCCCGGCCCGACCGTCAGTGGCAAGGTCAACGGGTAGAACGCGCGTCGAAAGACCTCCTGCGGCTGGATGGTCTTGCGTGCCGCGCTGTCCGCTTGATCGTTCTGTATTAGCATCGACCACCCCACTGCCACGACAATCAGCCCGCCGCCGACTTGGACGACCGGCAAGGACACGCCAAAAAAACCAAGAATATGAGATCCGACAAAGTACGAGCCGAGCATCAACACAAAGCTGTAGATGGCAACGCGCATCGCCAATTCGCGCCGCGTTTCGCGGGAGTATTCGCGCGTCAACGCCAGGAAAATGGGACTGCCACTGACCGGATCCACGATCGGAAAGATTGCGCTCAGAATGAGAAACAGAACTTTGATCGCATCCGCCACTGCTGCCTACCTGCCGTAGTTCTTCTGATTGCGTTGTCGAACCAAAAGAGTCAATAAAAATCTCTCCCCGCCAGCAGTCCCCATGGCCTTTCAGGGGGCAATTTGCCTTGCGTGGAAGATTGCCGTCGATTGACAGGCAATACCGTGGCCAGAGAGAGTGCCGCCAAATGCGCGGAATCACCGGAGGTGCTACATCGCCGCGCATCCCAACTGCCAACCGGTTGAACAACATGGCCTCATCTGGACAGCGGTTTATCGTCGATAGGCATGGAATGATGCCAGGCCGCCCTCTCGGAGCTTCATGTCGGCATCGCGTCACACTGTCCAGTGGATTGGCATCGGAAAAATAAACGGGGCCAGGGGCACATGTATTTTCTATTACTTGGAAACCGACGATTTGGCGTCAGCGTTGCTTTTTCTCCGCCCGTCTAGCCTGAGCCTTCGATGAACCTTTTTCGAAGGGGACGGAACGAGGAGAAATCAACCATGCTTCGTGAAAATGTCCACCAGAAACTCGCACACAACCGAACAGGCAAGAGCTACCGTGCCACCCGGTTGTTCATCACCCTGGTATTTGCGTTGTCTTTGTTCCCTGTGAAAGCCCATGCGCAGATCCTTGGAGACCTGGAAGCGAAAGTCCCATTCACCTTTCACGTAGGAGACACCAAACTTCCCGCCGGCACCTACCGGATTCACGTGTTTGACGGCAATGACCCGTCATTAATGGAGATCACCAGCGCGGACGGTTCGACGTCGGCTCTTTTCCACGTGCAAGATTCAGAAGCAAACAACACACCAAGGGCCAGTGAACTAATCTTCAACAGATATGGCCATCATTACTTTCTTTCGCGGTTGTTTGACGCAGGAAACCCCAATGGGAGCGAGCTAGAGAAATCCCGTTATGAAACGCGGCTCGTCGACGCCGCGGCGGAAAGCCAGGTGGTTCAGCAGCACGTGCCCGCCCATCACCGTGGAGCCTCAGGAAAGTGAAGTGGCATCAGGGCGGCGCAACTGCTCCGAAAACTCGTGCCGGCCGAGAAAAATGTTCTTCCGATAACTCAATTCAAAGGAGAAGCAATGAAATACGGCAAGATTCTGTTGGCATTGATTGGGATGTTCTGTTTGTTGGCCGCCAAGTCCGCTGCGCAACAAGTGAAATTCGATTACGATCGCAGCGCGGACTTCTCGCAGTACAAAACTTTCTGTTGGGAAAAGGTCCAGACGCGAGATCCTCTTTTTGTTGACCGCATCAAGAGCTCCGTCGGCTCCGTATTGGCTGCAAAAGGATTGACCGAAGTTCCCTCCGGTGGCGACATCTCCATCATCGCCATTCAGATGACCAAAGAGCAACAAACCCTGAATACCTTTTACGACGGATTCGGCGGCGGCTGGGGCTGGCGGCGGTTTGGCGGTGGGTTCGGTGACTTCGGGGACGCAACCACCACTACTGACACCTATAAAGTGGGAACCCTCGTCTTGGATCTGTATGACACGAAAACGAAGCAACTCGTTTGGCGGGGCAGCACCAGCGACACGCTCTCAAACAACTCCAACAAGAACATCCAGAACCTGGACAAGGGCGTTGAGAAATTGTTCAAGCAGTTTCCGCCAGACACAAAGAAAAAGTAAACTCACCCGAAAAGCCCGTCTTGGATGTATTGCATGGCTCGCTTCTTCTGTTGGAATGATCCACGAGTGCGGTCCAGTTAATACTGGCCCTCGGGGGCGGTTGGAATCGCAGCGAGCTACCGCCCGGTCCAGAGTGTTGCGGCAAACTCACCGGAAGCTCTCCGAAGTGGAATGAGGCGAGTAATGGATCGTAACCTTATCGCATTTGACGACTCCGCACTAATTGGCTGGCTCCTGGAGTTAATCGAGCAAGCTTCGCCCCGCTTCCTTTCCTTTCTAGCGGAAGCCGCGATCCTAGCTGACTCTGAAGAGTACGCAACGCTTCGGCCGGGTCTTCTGTTGCTGAAACAGAAGCACCTTCGCATACCCGTAACATCCGGCACAAACGACCGGGGCCGGCCATCACCGCGCGTGTAGTCGGGTTTCGTCACGAGGCTTCATTCTGATAAGCTGCCCAATGTATCGCCATGCCTTCACCTCTGCGTCGTGCGACGCTTTCCATTGCAAATCGCTTGTGCCCGCGGCTCCTGCTCATCCTTTTCTTCTTGGCGTGCATTGCGCCGGGCCTCCGTGCGCAAGCTGCCAGCAGATCCAATGTTCCTGTAGTCAAGAAAGTGGAGCCGCCAAACTGGTGGGTCGGCCTGACGCCGGACGTCATGCTTCTGTTGTCTGGGAAGAACCTGCAGGCCACCCATGCGCAATGTAACCTGCGCGAAGTGATCGTCGATCGCACCCAATCTTCCATCAACGGTGACTATCTTTTCATTTGGTTGAAATTCTTGCCGCAATTGAAAAGCGGCACCGCCGTATGCCGCATCATTACCGCTAACGGCGAAACTGCGTTCGAGCTTCCCATTGCCGCGCGCAAGCAGATTCTCGGCCGGAATCAGGGCTTGTCCCTCGACGACGTAATCTATCTGATCATGCCCGACCGCTTTGCCAACGGCGATCCCACCAACGATGAGCCCGCGGAATTCCCCGGCTCACACGACAGACAAAAGCCTCGGGCTTATCACGGAGGCGATCTCCGAGGCATCGAGCAGCACCTCCCTTACCTGAAAGACTTGGGTGTGACGACTCTATGGTTGACCCCCATCGTCAAGAATGGCTCTGCCTCCGACTATCACGGCTATGGCGCCGTGGACGAATATGCCGTCGATCCACACCTCGGCACGTTGCAGGATTATCAGAAACTGGTCGAGGCGGCACACAAACAGCACATGAAGGTGTTTTTCGACATTGTGCCCAATCATGTGGGGCCGCTCAATCCTTGGGTGAATGACCCACCCATGCCGAACTGGTTCCACGGCACGCCGCAAGATCATCTCTCCACATTTTCACCCTTCCCAGCTTCTTTCTATGGCGAAACAGGAAAAAAGGGGAATGCCGACCTGTTCGAGTTGCTGGTTGATCCGCACACTCCGCCGCTCATGCGGGAAAATCTCACCGACGGCTGGTTCTTCGGAGTTCTGCCGGATATGAATACTGAAAATCCCATCGTGGCGGATTATCTGATTCAGAATGCCATCTGGTGGGCCGAAATTTCGGGACTCGATGGCTACCGCATCGACACCTTCCCTTACGTCCCGCGAGCGTTTTGGGCACAGTGGCACGAACAATTGCGCCGGCTTTATCCACGCCTGTCCACGATTGGCGAAGTGTTTCACCCCGACCCCACCGTCACCTCATTTTTTGCTGGAGGCCGCAAAGGTTGGGACGGCATCGACACTCAACTGACTACGCTTTTTGATTTCCCGTTGTATTACACCCTCCGCGACGTGCTCCTCAACCAGGCGCCCGTCGGTCGCGTCGCCTCGATCCTGCGTCAGGACTCGCTTTACCCCCATCCCGATTTTCTCGTGCCGTTCTTTGGCAATCACGATACCCCCCGCTTTGCGGGCGCCCCCGGAGCCACGCCAGAAAAAATCAAGCTGGCCTTTGCCTTGACGCTGACCGTTCGCGGCATTCCCGAGATTTATTACGGCGACGAAATTGGCATGCCAGGCGGCGGCGACCCGGACAACCGGCGCGACTTCCCCGGTGGCTGGCTGGAAGATCAGAACAATGGCTTTGTCCAAAAAGGAAGGACCAAGGATCAGCAGCAGATCTTCGAGTACGTGCAATCGCTATTGCGGCTACGCAGCGAACACGACGCTCTGCGTGGCGGAAAGCTCTGGGATTTAGCTTCGGACGACTCTACTTACGTTTTCCTGCGTGAATCCGACGAAGAAAAGCTGCTCATCGCCTTTAACAACGGCCTAGCTTCGAAGGCGCTGACACTTTCTTTGCAAGACACACCGGCAGCGGAAGCCGCCGACATCGCGCCCATCTTCGGAAGCGCCCAAGCAGACCTCGCCGGCCGCCAACTGAAGCTGGTACTCCCGCCGCAAAGTCTCTCGATTTTTGCCCTGCAGTGACTTCGCGTTCACCGGACCGCATGGCAGTGCGTTCTACTTATGTGCGTTCTGAAAGTGTTCGGCTACGATCGCCGGCGTTTCCACGATGCGCTTCTGTTCCGCGCAAATCACCAATCGCATGAA
>DATKPS010000197.1:0-32100 GCA_035524015.1 Candidatus Sulfotelmatobacter sp. | reverse complement strand
GTGTTGCACTTGCGCGCCCTGGCCTGCGCACCATCTCATTGTCCGACAAATCTCGGACGCATACCACGTGCCCACGACTCGCTGTTCCCAATGTGTGGGTATTGCGCTCAGTTTCCTCGCGAACCCTGTAGAAGTCAAAGACTTTCTAAACCGTTTCAATACGCGGAAATCCGCAGTTCTCATCCAAACGCAGGGCTGCGGTTGAAGGTTGCCCTCAACAGCTTGCGGAAAAATTCCAGAGCTGGGAGTTTTCGTGGCACAGGCGCTCTTGCCTGTGCTGATTTTGCTGCATTTGGCTCGCGTGCACAGACAAGAGTGTCTGTGCCACAGGAGTTTTTCCGCAAGCTGTCAAGCCTGGCATGCGATGAGGATTCGACACTGCGCGGTTCGCTCTTTGCCCCGCAAAGAAAAACCCCGGCTCGCTGGGGGGACGAGCCGGGGGGTGGGGTACTTCTGAGGGGGGCCGCAGGGAACTTAATTTTTGTGCACAACCTCCACAACTTGGGTCGCCAAAACGCAAATCTTCTGCAATTCCTCGTAAGTGAAGAATAACTCTTCGTGATTTCCAGCCCTCTCCACGTGTCCCAGCCCGGTTTCGTGCGAGATCCGGGAAAGCTCCGCCTGGGGCACGCCCAACAAGTACGACGCACGTGCCTGAGTCACATATTTTGGTATCTGGTTATCCATGTCTCTCCCTCAAGCAGGAATTAGCGCCAGGCCGTCTTGTTCCACGCGGACAATCATGTTCTTGTAGATGTCGACGTCCCAGCCGTCCCCGATCCTCATGCGAACCGTATCGCCACCTTCTTTCAGGAGCTTGCCACGCAAGGGCACCTGGATGTCGCCCAGCGTCACCTGCAAAACCACCGGTTGCCCCACCCACATTTCGTACCCCGTTTGCATGTCCGCCCTCGAAGGAAGAATGTGATGCGTTCCCACAGCTAGGATCGCGCCCCAAAACAAAAGCGACAATGGTACAGCGAGGGTACTTCGCTAGTATTTAGGTACTGTCGGCCCACTTTTTCCCTTGTCGGCTCAACATCCTGCGGGGAGTACGTTCGTACTGTTTTTTCGGGACGCTCGAGCCATCGCTCGCCTGGCTCTCATTTTGAGAAAGTTCCCTCCGTGACTCCCGAATTCCTTACCCGGTTGCGGCCGGCCGAGCCGCCAAGGTTACGTCCAGGGATTGGTTTAGCCTTGGGCGGCGGGTTTGCCCGGGGTTACGCGCACCTCGGCGTGTTACAGGTTTTCGAGGAGCACGAGATCCCCCTCTCCTGCATTTGCGGCAGTAGCGTGGGCAGTATTTTGGGCGCGGCTTATGCCAGTGGCGCTCGGTTGCGGCGCATCATTGATCAGTGCCGTGAAATTCGCTTCCGCGATTTCGCCCGTTGGCGCGTTTCTCGCTTCGGCCTCGCCAGCAATGACCGGCTGGGTGCGCTAGTACAGCGCTTTTTTGACTCCCGCCAATTCGAGGACTTGGTCATTCCGACTGCGGTCGTGGCTACCGACCTCGGCAGCGGCGAGCCAGTCATTTTCAAGCAGGGCAGCTTGGCGGAAGCCATTCGCGCTAGCTGCGCCTTCCCTGGTCTTTTCGAACCCATACAAATCGGCACTCGCTATCTGGCCGATGGCGGCTTGGTCGCCCCAGTACCGACGCGCGCCGCCCGCGAACTGGGAGCCGAAATTGTCGTCGGAGTTTCTGTGGGCATGCATGATGGCCAGGGTGGACCTCCCACAAACATATTCCAAGTGGTCAGTCGCGCCGTCAGCGCCGCGCAAAAGCATCAACTCGAAAGCTGGGAGCGCCACGCCGACATTGTGCTCCGCCCGCAAGTCCAGTCTTTAGCCTGGGACGACTTCGAACGCATTGACGAATCGATGGCCGCGGGTGCCGCCGCCGCTCGCAGCGCTTTGCCGCAGATCCGCAAGCTGTTGGCAGCGCACCAAATCGTGCCGTTCGAACCCGGGCCCCAGGGCGAATTCCTGTTCGCCAATTCACTCCAATGATGCACCGTGCCCACTGGTATCCCCTATTGATGAATGCCACCACGCTCTGGTACGAAAGTGGCGAGAATCCGCTGGTCTTCTGTTACCTTATTGGGTGGGGTATTTTTCTGATGCGGGCCCGAAGGCCTGCCCCAACTGTCAATTCCGCGAGGCTTGAAACCGCTTGTTGCAATCCATCCTGCACTTTGTCCACTCGCTCTATAGTCCCGAGGGTCTTAGAGAATTAATTCGCTGGGGCGGTCCACCCCTGGTTTGCTTGATTATCTTCGTAGAAACTGGACTGTTCGTGGGGTTTTTCCTCCCTGGCGATTCGCTGCTGGTCACCGCGGGCATCTTTGCGGGCCAGAATGTCATTTCCCTGCGTTGGCTGTTGATTCCCGGCATCCTGTGCGCGATCGCTGGAGACCAACTCGGCTATTGGATCGGACGTTCCGCCGGGCCTGCTCTCTACCGTCGCGAGGATTCTTTCTTCTTCCGGCGTAGCCACCTGCAGCGCGCCCACGAATTCTATGAAAAGTACGGTGGTCGCGCGGTCATTCTGGCGCGCTTTGTTCCCATCGTTCGCACCTTCTGTCCACCCGTCGCCGGTGCGGCGCTAATGCGTTATTCCACTTATCTGATCTACGACATAGTTGGCGGCACGCTGTGGATTGGCAGTATGCTGCTCGGCGGCTACATCGCGGGCTCTCGCATCCCGAATATCGGGCAGTATCTCCACTTAATCATTGCCACCATCATCTTCCTGTCGATCCTTCCTCCAATCATTGGACTGCTGCGGTCACGCCGAAGTGCTTCCCCTCGTTCCAATCCTGGACCCGCGCCCCTCCCCGAGGTGGACAGCAAGTGAGCCATCCTTCGAAGATCCGCGCCATAATCTTTGACATTGGCCGCGTGGTCATCAATCTGGACATTCACAAGGCCCAACTCGGCTTGGCCAAAGGACTCAAGCTCAGTCCTGAAGAAGTCTGGTCTGCCATCCAGAATGACCCGCGCTGGTCCGATTGGCAGGAAGGGCGCATCTCCCCACGGGATTGGCATTTGCACTTGTGCCAGCGTTTAAGCATTACCCTCGACTTCGACCAATTCACCCAGGTTTGGAATTCCACTCTCGACCCCCGCCCTCTCCTGCCGGATACCTTCTTCGCGCATTTGTCAAAGTCCTATCGGCTCGCGCTTCTTTCCAATACCGATCCCATCCATGTCGCGCATATCGAAGCCAACTACACCTTCTTTCGCTACTTCGCGAAGCCCGTGCGTATCTACTCCTGCACGGTTGGGGCGAGTAAGCCAAGCCCGCTGATTTTTCGCGAGGCGCTGCGCGCCAGCAAGGTGAAGGCGGACCAAGCGGTATATATCGACGATATAGCGGAGTATGCCAACGCGGCTAAATCCCTGGGTTGCTCGGGAGTGCAGTTCCGCAACCCGGAAGAACTTCAGCGAGATCTGAGCGCGTTGGGAATCAGCTTTAGTGAGTATAGGACTGCGTAGGAATCGTTCATCTCCGAGTAAAGATTGCCGGAACTAGTACTCCTGGGGCTTTTGAGTGGTTCCCACAACTCGTCAGTCTACAGTAACTTACCGATACCATTTCCCCAATTCCTCCCGGCACCCCGCGTGCACCTTTTTGGGAACGTCACTACGCGCGGTCGCCGTCCGCAGACGGCGCCAAGTCTTGAGAATGTACCCTTCGGGGTGAGGAGAACAGTTTCACCATGGCAGACGAATACTCAGTCCAAGAAACCAAGAGCAGTCCTTCCTGGCAACTCCCGGCAATCGTCATTCTAGCGTTGCTGGCGCTTGGGGGACTTGTTTTTGGCTGGAGCAATTCCACCAAGGTCGATGAGACCAAGCAGGCTTTTGCCGATCAGATGAAGACCTTCCAGGCTTCCGTTCAGCAGGATGTGACCGGCCTGAAGGATCGTTTGGCGGTCGCCGAAAAGGCCAACACCGACCTGCAGGGCGATCTCAAGGTTGTCACCGACAAACTGAAGATCACCCAAGGCCAGTTGAAGAAGGCCCGCCTGGAAGCCGAACAGAACAATACTCAGACCACCGAAATGGTCAAGAGTCTCGACACTTCCGTCCACACCGAACTGGCTACCAAGGCCACTCAGGATGACGTGAAGGGTGTCGACACCAAGGTTACCAAGGTCAGCTCCGACCTCGAGAAAACCAATAGCGACCTGAACATGGCCCGCAGCGAACTCGGCACTTTGATCGCCCGCAATCATGACGAAATCGACGTTCTCCGGCGTCAGGGCGAGCGCGACTATACCGAATTCACCATTACCGGTAAGAATCAGCCTCAGAAGGTCGGTAACGTCACCGTCGTGCTCAAGGGTGTCAACGAAAAGCACAATCGCTCCAACATCGTCTACACCGTTGAGGACAAGAACTACGAGGGCAAGAACATCAACATCAATACTCCAGTGTTCTTCTATCTCGCTGGCTCTCATCAGCCCGAGGAACTGGTCATCAACAAGGTTGGCAAGAACACCATCAGCGGCTACCTGAGCGTTCCGAAGGCGGGTGCTCAACCGGCTACCGCGGCTGCGGCCACGAAGTCGGGCATGTAATTTAGCAATCGCTCCCACAGGACGGCGGAAGGTCTCGACCTTCCGCCGTTTCTTTTTTTTCAAGCCCACATTTTCGCTACAATTCCCCTGCAACTTCGAGGAATCTCCTTGCGCTCCTCCAACACTGTCGTCTTCTGTGCGATTGATGACTTGCTGCCCGTCTCCAACAAACCGCTCACTGGGTTTGCCGATTTTCTGGAGTCGCTCTCTGCCGACGGCATCCCCTGCGTGTGGATTACCTCGCGCAACCGTCATCAACTGGATGCCACGCTACGCCGCATGGGCCATAGTGATCCCTTCATCGCCGAAGGCGGCTCCTGTGTTTATTTGGCGGAAGATTATTTTCACTTGAAGCCCGCGCACACCGTCCGGCTGGGCAGATTCATCGCAATCCCCGTCGCCAAACCCCAACCTGCCGCCGCGGATGCTCTCGCACACCAGTCTGAAGAAACCGGCATCGGCGTCGTGCCGCTGCGCTCCCTGACGCCCCGAGAACTGATCCAAAACACCGGCTTGCCCAAAAACGAAGCGGAAGCCATTCGCCAACGTGATTTCGACGAATTGTTTTTCTTTGCCGGAACTTCCGACCAGGACATTCAACGATTTCGCCAACAGGCCGCCCTTTTCAAATATTCCGTGCGTCCTTACGGGTCATTGTGGTCCCTCGCTGTGAATCCCAGCCTTGCGGGCTGCGTTCGCGAACTTCGCAAGCTGTACGACCGCGCTTTTCACCGCCCCGCGTTCTCCGTCGCGTTGGCCACCGCAGCGGACGGGGCCTACTTGTTCCCTGCCTGCGACCGCGCCATTCTTTTGACGGACCGGACAGCTACGGTCAACGACGCAAAGCCTCGTCAGGGGCCGGTTCCAAAATCGCTGCCACTTTTCCAGCCTGATTCCTGGGGCGAAGCACTGGAGGCAATCCGAAGCCGCTCCTTTTGATCGATGGTCGATGGAAAATTCGCTCCCACGATGAGCCAGTTTTTTCACTTAGCGGAGCTGGACGGTTCCTTAAGAAATTGAGCAACAAGCAAAAATGCTTGCAAATTCGGGTACTGATGGTTCTATAACAGCGCTGTTTTTTTGGCGACCAAATTGCCCTTCCTGATTGTTCGCCTATCTTCAGGCTTCCCTTGGGAGGGCCATGCCATGGAGTGGATTCGCCGCGTATTTCATGTTCCCGCAACAGAAACCCAAACCGGAATTGTCCTAGCGCTTTGCATTTTTGCCATGAGTGTTATGTCCATCGTCTTGGTCTGGCAAGCCCAGGTCATCGCCAAGCAAAACGCCGTGATTCGTATGTTTGAGTCGCGTTTCGGCAGCTGACCGCCTCCGTGCTCTTTTCGCTACACGCCCACGGCTTCTACTTCCTTTCTCCTTCCCTGGCGGGCGCGGCATGTTTCAATTCTTTTGCAGTAACTTTCCTCAGGGAGATGTCCGACGTGACTCGTTTACTTGCTGTCGTTGCGCTTGCTTGTGCTTTTTCATTAACATCATTCGCTCAGGATGCTTCGGCTCCAGCGCCCACGCATCATGCCAGCACGCACCATCGTTCGCACCACAGTTCTCATCATCACAGGAAGCATTCCTCACACCATCACTCTTCCCACGCTGGCAATCCGCAGTAGGCGCTCCACCTCTTCGAAATTGTCGATGGGAATAGACTAGCCAATCGCATAGCCCTAAAAGAAAAAGAGCCCTGACTCAGAGGTCGGGGCTCTTTTTTTCGTTTTGCTGCGTCGTGTGGAGAGACCAGCTTTACTTCGTCCGACTCGCCACCGACTCGCACCGCGTGCGCGGTGTGCTCAGCTTTGTTGCGCTTCTAAGCCCGGTGGAGTCATGAAACGCTTCCCTCCGGAGCTCTCGGAGCTCACACTTCCCTTCTATACCTTGGGATGGCCTCCGGCAAGGGCTTTTTTCAAGCAGGGCGAGCGGAACAGTATCTCGTTGCAGGTCTGTCGATTGCCCTGTGAATTTTCGAACATGCGCGGCAGGGGAGCCGCAGCCAAGTGGCTTCGCTACTTGATGAACAGGCTCTCGCGCAACTGGTCGCGGCCTACGAACGACTTCATGGTGCGGAATCTTCCAAAGAGCTCCTGGATTTCCCGGTTTTGCAGTGGTTTCTGCGCGGGTAAAATCGCCTTCGTGCTCAGCACCTGCAGCGTATTCGTATCCATCACACGATAACGTTGGAACCCTTCCGGTTTCTTGCTGTGGAACATCCCCAACACCACTCCACCTGGTCTCAGCATCTCTGTCAGATGTGGCACCAACTGCTTCACCAACGTCGGCTCCAAGTAATCCAGCGAATCCCACAACAGCAGCGCATCAAACGATCCCACTCCGTATTGCAGATTGTGCTCCATGAATCGCTTCGCTACCGCTTCCGGCGTCCGCTCGGCAAACTCTTCCGGCGTCGACGCTTCTTTTTTGTTCGCCAGTTCTTCCTGCTGAAAATCCGCCCAGTCCCTCAAAATATCGTCAGAGGTAACCCGAAATCCTCTCTCAATGAAGAAGTTCAGGGTGGTCTGCCATGCTGGGCCCAGGTCCAGCAAAGTGCCGCGTCCCAAGCCATCTAAATTCCACAGGAACTCTTTCAGACCGTTGGAAATGCGCGTAATTTCCTTCATTTGGGGCTCGCGATGAGTTCCCGCCGCCACTACTCCAGTGACTCCGTTTCCATTTCTTCCCTGGGCCAGTGGGCGTGCATTCTCTCGTGTGGCCGGATGGCCAACGCTAATACCGAGCTTGTTTAGAAGTCCCATCCTAATCCGCCCCCGCCGTTGCGGCGCCAGGCGTCTTACCGGCGTCCTTCCCTGTGAATTCTGTGGCCTTGTGTTCCGTTTTCTTAGTCCGGGCTTCCGGCTCAGCAGCGCTCGATTTTGCGGCCGCTTTTCCCGCTTCTACCTTCCCTCGCAGCTCTGCGCCGTCTTCAATCGAAATTCTCTGGGCCTTCAGATCGCCTTCTACGCGCGCTGAGTTCCAGATCTGTATGCGCTCCTCGGCGGTAAACTTCCCTTCGGCGATCCCGCGCAACACAATTTCCCTCGCCGTAATCTCCGCTTTCACCGTTCCGTTGGGTCCAACGGTCAATGCTGAATTGGCCAGCGAGATCTTCCCGTCGACCACTCCGTCAACGAACAAGTCTTCGGTACCAGCCACTTCTCCCTTTATCTTGATTCCCTGGCTGATACAGGCAGCAGCTTTCGTGGATACAGGAGGTGTACTACTAGGTCCAGGCTTGACTGCACTTGGTTGCGAGACTTCGGGGGAGGTCTGCGGACTCGCGTCTTCCTTGCGCCACATGGGGACACCTCTAGAGGACTATTCTCATTTCCGAGTCGCATGTCGTGGCTGGAGCTCCGTCCGCGCGACTGAGAATCTTCATGATATTACGGCACTTATGCGATGTAAAGAGGGGAGGCTTACTTTTGCGCACTCCCTGTGACGAAATTGTGCATAGTTTTTCCCTGGTTTCCCGTTTTGGCTTGTCTTCCCGGTTTCGTTATTCGCCTCGCGTTGATGCGCATTTCTTAGCTCCCACATCGCTTCGCCCATCCCCGCAATCTCGCGCGTGAATAACTTGATGGACTTTCGCTTCTCCCACCATCGTTCGGGATCGAAGTCTCCGTCGTGCGCGCTCGCGACGGTTACTGTAATTCCTGTAGGCATGAGCTTTTCATAGATATAACGGGTCCGCCGTGTGTGATAGTTCGAGGTGACAATCACCAGGCTTTTCCAATGCCGCTCTTGCGCTAATTTTCCTACCGCTCTTGCTTCTTCGCTGGTGCTGTCCGCGTCATGCGTGAAACGCACAATTTTGTCTTTTGGCACTCCGCGTTCCACCAGATCGTGCTCCATCAACTCGCTGATCCCCGCATCTGGACGCAATCTTCGCCCGCTGGCCACAATCACCGGGGCTACCCCTTGCCTCCACAACTCCGCCCCGTGCGTGGCCCGGTCCGCATAAAAGTTGTCGTCGCCCAACACGACAATCGCATCCGCGTGTGCCGCGGGTTCGTCCACGACCCATGATTCCGCGAGGAATCGCATAATCGGATGGCGCGCGAAATACACCACGGCACACAGCGCCACAATAAAAAGCAGGATCACCAGATTTACCAGGATTCCTCCGTCTTGGCTCCCCTGCCTCTTGCTGCTTTTCATGAACTTAAATCGATCGCGCGCAGTTGCTCTGCTGCCTGCTCCGGCAGGATGGCGTTGGAATAGATTTCCTTGATGCTGTAGGATTTGCTGCGCTTTTCCACGATGGGCATGATTTCGATGTGCCAGTGATAATCATCCGCCAGCGTCTTCCAGTAGCCCGCCAGTTCTCCCTTTTTGTTTCTCGTATTGGGCGCGGTGTGCACTACCAGGTGATAGGTGGGCGCAATTTTGTCGAGTCTGCGCAGCACGCGACCGAGAAGCGCCGCCAACTGCCGCCGGTTCGAGCCAGGTCTCGCCTGTTCAAACAAATGGTTGTGCCGCCGGTGCATCACCCAAATCTCAAAAGGCACACGCGACGCATAGGGGCACAGCGCGTAATAGTCGCCCTGTACGTCGATGATGCGTTTCCCTTGCTTCTCTTCTTGCCGCACAATGTCGCAAAACACGCAGCGCTCGCGATCCTTAAACCATTCGTGCGCCGAGCTAAGTTCGTACTTGATGCGCCGGGGCACAAAAATGGTCGCGGTCACTTCGGAATGAGCGTGCGTCCACTCTTCACCCGCCGAAGCCCCTTGGTTCTTGAACACACTTACATATTTGAAGCGCGCATCTTTCTTCAGGTCCGCGATCCGCGATCCCCATGCCCAGAGCACCCGGTCGATTTCGTCATCGCCCAGTTGCGACAAGCGCTTGTCGTGATGGCGAGTTTCGACCACGAGCTCGTGCGCTCCCAGCGGCCCCATCTTGTCGTAGATCCCTTCGGCCACGCGCGCCGGATCATTTTCCACCCGGTATAACGGGTTCGGATGGGGTATCACCCGTACCTGCCAGGTTCCTTCTGGTGGCCAAGTCAAAATAGTCGGAGCTTGCTCAACGACGCCGGGGTCGAACGGACACGGCTGATCCACATCTTCCGTGCGCTCGCGCTGCCCGCTGACAACCCAACTTTGTGAGACTGGATCTCGTCGGATTTCCATGAATGAATTATCGCGTGTAGCGCGTCGGGGTGGGGCCTTCTTCTAACCGGTGGCGATCCCAGATCGCGCCTTCCCGGCCATAATACGCCATTTCAAAATCCTGCGTCAGTTCCAGTGCGTCGGTCGGGCAGGCATCTTCACATAGTCCACAAAACATGCAGCGCGAAGTGTCATAAGTGAACGACGTCAACACTTTTCGCCGCGTCGCATCGTCGCGCTCCCAACCCACTACGATCAGGTTCTCGGGACACGCCAGCGCGCACAAGTTGCAAGCGATGCACAAGGTCTCGCCCGTTTCTGGATTCTTGTTCAGCCGTGGCGCTCCGCGATAGCGCTCCGCCACCATCGGCCGTTCCAATGGGTACTGCTCCGTGTAGATATTGCTGGGATATTGCGTCCGGAACGTGACCGCCATCCCTTTCAGAAAATCAGCCTGGAAGATCCGAGAAACTAATTCTTTCATGTTCTCAGTCTCTGGCCACCCAGTCCCATTGTCAAGGACTCCCGCCACGCCTGTCTGTCACCGCTAGTTTCTTGCAGCCATGCTATCCTCGACCCACCAATGCCGGACGACCTCGAGTTCATGCAGCTCGCTCTCGACGAAGCACGCGCCTCGGCTGAGGCCGGCGAGGTCCCCATCGGCGCTGTCCTCGTTCATAACGAAAAAGTCCTCGCGGGTTCCGGCAATCGCACCATTCGCGATAACGATCCCACCGCCCACGCAGAAATCGTCGCCATCCGCAAAGCCTCTCACGCCCTCGGCAACTACCGCCTCGCTGACACCACCCTCTACGTCACTCTCGAACCCTGCGCCATGTGCGCCGGCGCGATTATCCAAGCTCGTATTCCCCGCTTGGTCTATGCCGCCGACGATCCCAAGGGCGGCGCCGTCCGTTCTTGTTTCGAGATTCTCACGTCTTCCAAGCTCAACCATCGGGTGGAAGTGCGCAGCGGCGTTCTCGCCTCCGATTCCGCTTCCCTGCTCCAATCCTTTTTTGCCTCCCGCCGTTAGCCAGACCAACGCGCCCGCGCGCCAAGCCATACCCACGCAGGTTGCCAAATTTGCTATCACACCATAGCCGGTAATTCGCACCTTTGCTAAACTAGGAACGCCGACCACTGCGGAGAGGTGACTGAGTGGTTGAAAGTACTCGCCTCGAAAGCGAGCGTGCGGGAAACCGTACCGTGGGTTCGAATCCCACCCTCTCCGCCATTTCTTTTTTCGCACTTAAAACACAATCTCTTTAAATACGTGGACTCCATCCAACAAGAAGCCACGCTTCCATTCAGGATACTGTCGATTTAGGAACGAAGTAGCCGACTTCTAATCTCGTGCGACCATCATCTTGGTTTTGCCTTCCACTCCTCGCACACAACTCGCGATCAATGCGGTGATCCGCTAAGTGGGTGCCGGATTGTACCTCTCCGTGGGGCGATCTGCTGCAAATTAAAGCAATTCACGAAAGCTGCCGATTGTGCATATAGAGTATGAGGGCGCGGTTCCTTGCCTGTGCCGATTGAGCACGACCACGAGAAACCGCAAGGCGCTGCGGGCAGGTGGCGAGTGTGGCCCAGCGCAGAACAGGCCATTGAAGAGCTCAACGCCGAGTCTCTGAAGAAGGCAAAATGACCTGCAAAAGAACCGACACAATCCACGAGATCGCCAGAGACTATCTGCGGTTGGCTGTAGCCACAGAGGGAAGGCTCGACCGCACCAAAGAGATGCATCACGCATACTTGATTTACTTAGCAGCGAGAGAAGCGATCTTGGACAAGATGCCTCTAGCCAAGGATTACGCTGACCCTGCTTTGTTCGTCGCGGAATGGCAGAAATGGTACGAGGCGTTCATAAGCGGGAAATGAACTGCGGCCTCAAACTAGTTGGCACTGGCGAGCTCCGTCTTTTTTCACTCTGAGACCAACCCGATGCACGGTTCCTCATCAGTGGTCGTCTCGCTTCTGAATTATTATTCCCAGCGTGAAGATTAAGGACTCGCGCCGGCTGCCGACACCACATTTGCGCCGACGAAGAGAATTTCTATGAGCAAAGCAGTTAACTCCAGACGCATCGGACTAAGGTCGACTCACATCGTGCGGAGTTGCAAAAGCGCTAATTCGACTCCAAGCTAGGCGCATGCCCGAATTGCCGGACATCTCGGCGTATCTGACCGCATTGGAAACCCGCATACTTGGGCAACCAATCCAGCGGGTCCGTCTCGCTGGCGTGTTTCTCCTGCGAACTGTGCAGCCGCCAATTACGAGCATTGAAGGCAAGGTCGCACGAGAATTGCGGCGAATTGGCAAACGGATCGCTATCGGCGTCGACGGCGACTTGTGGCTGGTTCTGCATTTGATGATCGCGGGGCGCCTGCACTGGCGACCGGCGGGAGCCAAGCTTGGCGGACGGCAGAATCTTGCCGCTTTCGATTTTCCCAGCGGCTCTCTGGTGCTGACAGAAGCGGGAACGAAGCGCCGTGCGTCTTTGCACGTTCTGGAAGGAGAGGAAGGGCTGCGATCGATTGATCCCGGTGGCATCGAAATCTTTGCGGCTGACTTAAATTCATTTCGTGCAGCTCTTACCACAGAGAACCGTACCTTGAAAAGGGCGCTTACAGATCCCCGGCTGCTTAGTGGTATTGGCAACGCCTATTCGGACGAAATCCTGCACGCGGCTCAACTATCGCCGATCGCGCTGACGCACAAACTCGCTTCGCAAGAGTGGGAACGGCTGTTCGCAGCGACTCGTCGAACGCTCCAGTTCTGGACCGACCAACTTGTGGAGCAAGCCAAGATCGCCTTTCCTGAACACGTCACCGCTTTTCGCGAAGGAATGGCAGTGCACGGACGTTTTGGCAAGCCTTGTCCCAGATGTGGCGAGAAAATTCAGCGAATTCGCTACGCCGACAATGAAACCAATTATTGTGCGCGCTGCCAAACGGGCGGCAGGCTGCTGGCCGATCGCAGTTTATCGCGTTTGTTGCGGTCCGACTGGCCCCGGACTCTCGATGAATTGGAAATGCTGAAAGCACCCAGAACCGCTCTCCGGAACACTCCACCCACTCCGGCCGCAGGCAGCGAATGAAACAGCGCAGAAGAAGCGTGGTTTCTCTGTTCACATAAGTTTTTAACACCCTTAATCCAATAGGTGTTGCCTCTCCGAGTACTCCCCCTGCACAATAGAGGCTCAGGTCCCCCTCCGCCCACGAGGGTTTATGATTTTTCGCACGATCGAGCAGGTTCGGCGCGTCTTCAAGATTCTGGCAGGTTTCACTCTTTTGCTGGTGGGCGTCGTTATGATTTTTACGCCAGGACCCGGATGGTTGGTTATTTTTCTCGGTTTAACCTTGTTGGGCGCAGAGTTCGTGTGGGCTAAACGGCTGACCGATCGCATGAAGCACGAAGGTAACCGGCTGAAAGACACCGTTCTGAGATTTGGCAAAACCGACTCCGCCTGAGAAAATCTCTCCATGAAAACCGAATGGCAGGGAAAGTGGGCTCTGGTTACTGGGGCCAGCGCAGGTATTGGTGTTGCGCTAGCCACGCAACTCGCTAAGTGTGGCACTCACTTGGTCTTGACGGCTCGCCGGCGCGAGCGCCTCGAAAAACTCGGCGCCACGCTGAAAAAAGAGCACAAGATCGAAGTAGAAACGTTCGTCGCCGATCTGGCCCAACCCAATGCCCCACAAGAAATCCATGCCTATACGAATGGCAAGAAGCTGGCCATCGATCTCCTCATTAATAACGCAGGTTTCGGCCAATATGGTGAGCTCACCCAAGTGGATCCACAGCGACTGCTTGAGATGGTGCAGGTGAACTGCGCAGCGGTTGTCCACCTTACTCGCCTGTACCTGCCAGACATGATTGCTCGTAAGCGCGGTGACGTGCTGATTCTTGCTTCCACTGCGTCATTCCAAGCCGTTCCCTATATCAGCACCTACGCCGCCACCAAAGCCTTCGATTTGTTATTTGCTGAGGGCCTCGCCGAGGAGATGAAGCCCCACGGGATACGGGTGTGCGCGCTGTGCCCGGGTTCCACCGAATCGGAGTTCCATGTGGTGGCCGGCCAGGAGAAGTTTACCGGCAAGCACGCGCAGGAAACAGCAGAAAAGGTCGCACGGGTCGGCTTGGAAGCCTTGGCAGCTGGAAAGAGCTATGTAATCTCGGGACTAGGCAACTACCTTGGCGCACAGTCACAGCGAATAGTCCCCCGGCGCCTGGTCACCCGCATCGCGGCGAACATGTTCCGACCTGACGGAAAACATTGAGGTTACGGCCCACAAAAAAGTGAAACTCTGCTGGCCCTTCGGTGTTGTATATACAGGATTTAGCAGGCTCAACAACGCAGAACCCAAGCTGGGAACCTTTTTCCCCTTTCGTGGGAATACAGGTAGAAAGCGGGCGTCATACCAGGAGAGATGCAACTCGATTCACAAGAGAGGGATGACGTACTGCTGAAGCGCTCGGCGAAGGGGGATGAACGCGCCTTTACCGATCTTTATCGACGTCATCAGGCTGCCATCTACCGCTACGCACTGCGCATGACCGGCAGTTCCTGGGCTGCGGAAGAGATTGTTCAGGACGTTTTTATGATGTTGGTGCGGGAACCTAAAAAATACGATCCGAGTCGCGGCACTTTGGGCGCGTTCCTTTATGGCGTGGCCCGTAACCGAATCATGAAGCATTTGGAGCGCACGCCCCGGGATTTTTCGCTGGATGAGAGTGGCGAACCCGGCCGGGAGACTTATCCCCAGCTTCGGGAACAGATGACCCCGGGACACTGGGCCGAACTTCGTGAACGTCGTGATCAGGTTCGCTCGGCTGTTTTGGAATTGCCGCCTGAGTTTCGCGAGGCCGTCGTCCTCTGTGAACTGGAAGAAATGAGCTACGAGGAAGCGGCGCGCGCGCTCGAGTGTCCGGTCGGAACGATTCGATCGCGCCTGCATCGCGGGCGTGCTTTGCTGCTGGCGAAGCTGGAAATGCTTCGCGAAGTACCGAAACGCGCCAACGCTGGGCGCGGATAGTGTTGTAGGAGATGTGAGTATGACCTGTGAAGAATTTGCCACTGCGGAACTGGATCTCGGTTCATCCGGGATCGATGCTCAGTTGGAAATCGCCGCCCGCGAACACTTGCGGGAATGTCCGCATTGCGCGGCCCTACATGAGAACTGGCTGTCCTTGCGCGAGGATTTGCGGGTATTAGCTGTGGAAACTGCTGAGGCTGAGGCTTCTCCGCGCATTGAAATGCGCCTGCGCCAGGAATTTCGCACCAAGCACAAGACCGTAAGGACGCACCGAGCCGCCCTAGTTCTGGGTTGGGGCTTGGCGGCTGCCGCGGCCGTGGTCCTTGGTATTGGCTGGGCGGATTGGTATTTCCATAAGGGCCCAAGCGTTGCCAAGCAGACGCAAACGAATCCTGCGCCGAATCCGGCAGGAATTCACAATGCCAGTCCGGTGCCCCAAGCAAACGCTCCCGCGCAGTCCGAGTCGAATGATGTAATCGTTGCCTCGAATAACTATGGTGAGTTTACGCCGCTGCCCGACAGTATTCCCACGGCGCCCGAGGATGCCACCGTTGTGCGCGTCCAGATGCAGCGCGGCGCTTTGAGCGCGCTGGGCCTGACAGTAAATGAAGAACACGCGGCTGATCTGATTCAGGTGGATTTGTTGGTCGGAGACGACGGTGTGCCGCAAGCCATCCGCTTGCCGCAGACGAGCACCAGCGTCAGCAATTGATCTTGAGCGGCACCGCCGGCCGCAGGTTAGGAGTGATTGCGATGAAAACGAAAAGGATTGTTCTGTTGCTAGCTGCAAGTTGTTTGCTTGGCGTGTTTTCCGTCGCCGCGCAAGAACCGGATGTCGCGCCTCCGCCACCACCCGAAGGCATGCCGGGTGGGCCGATCGGACCGCGCATGGAAATCTTGGGGTTTGGCGAATTGCATCCGGGAAAAGTCGTCACCGGTGCGCCCTATAGCGCGGTCGCGGTCACCGAAGACAAACAGACTCTTGCAGATGGCAATGTGATCGACCGCAAAATTCAGTCCAATGTCTATCGCGATAGCCAAGGACGCACTCGCCGCGAAACCACCTTCACAGGAGTCGGAGCCTTTGCTCCGGCTGGGCAGACTCGCTCGCTGGTTACCATCCACGATCCAGTCGCCTCCGCCGCCTACCTTCTGCATACAGACACGAAAGTCGCCGAGCAGCTACCGATTCCGACGGGAGGACCGAGGAATGGGGCGAATGTGCAGACCAGAATGGAAACGCGCCTCCAGCAAGAGATCGCAGATGGCACTGTGAAGAAAGAGGATTTGGGCATGCAGACAATCAACGGGATCACTGCTCAAGGCACTCGCTATACCCGCGTGATTCCCGCCGGACAGATCGGCAACGCCAATCCGATTACCGTGGTGAATGAACAATGGTATTCCCCGGATTTGCAGTTGATGGTCAAGATCGTGCGCAGCGATCCTCGCGTCGGCCAAGTAACCTACACTCTGACGAATATTCAACGCACCGAACCGGCAGCCTCGCTTTTTACTGTGCCTTCCGATTACACCGTGAAGCAAGGCACGCTCCGCGGACACGCCCGGCGTGGCCCTGGAGGACCGCCGCCATCGAGTGCTGATGCGACGCCGGCGCCGCCGGGCGATTAGTTTTAGCTACAACGATCTTCTCTCCTGAAGACGGCACGCCCTTTCTGCAGCAACCCCCATTTCTGCAGGGAGGGCGTTGTCGTGTCTGGACGCTTTGCGAATTGCTTTTGTCAGACTAAGATCACCCGATGTACGAAAGCGAATTGGTATCCCAACTCAAGCGCGAAGGTTTCACTCACACGTATGTTTGGGAAGATGGACCGAACGTGCGCTATGGGAACCACACCCATGCAATGAAAACGGCTCACATTATCTTGCAGGGCGAGATGACGCTCACCATGAACGGCGTGTCGAAAACCTATTCTATGGGCGAACGCTGTGATGTTCCCGCAGACACCGTCCACGCCGCGGTGATGGGACCACAAGGCTGTCGGTATCTAATTGGCGAGCGGTAAGAGAAGTTTCAGTACCGGTGCCGCAAAAACCGCGAACCCTATCTCTCCATTGCGCGATCTAGCAGCTCCACTATGTGCAACACCTCTTGGCCTGTTTTGTGCATTTCCGCACCCGCACGTAGTTGCAGCAAGCAGCCCGGATTCGCCGTGGCAATGAACCGTGCATTTGTTTTCTTGGCGTCCGACATCTTCTCGGACAGCAATTCCAGCGACGCTTCCGTCTGGGTAACGTTGTAAACCCCAGCCGACCCGCAACAAATGTCGGAGTGAGGCAATTCGACCAATTCCAAGCCGGGGATGGCTCGTAATAATTGCCGCGGCGCTTCCCGCACTCGTTGGCCATGCAGCAGATGACACGAATCCTGATAAGTCACGCGTTCCCGCATCGTTTTTAGCTTCGCCGACAGTCCAAGTTCTGCCAGAAACTCCGTGACATCGCGAACTTTGCTCCGAAATTCCGCCGCTTCGGCATATTCCGGCTCGCTCTCTGCGAACAGATGATCGTATTCCTTCAACGTTGAACCACAACCGGCGGCATTCGTCACAATCGCATCGAAATCAGCGCTTCCGAATGCGCGAATGTTCTTGCGAGCCAGCTCTCGCGCGGCCTCGCGGACGCCCGCGTGCGCTGCCAACGCCCCGCAACACAATTGTCCGCTTGGCACCACAACTTCGCAGCCGTTTGCGGTCAGCACCCGGATCGTCGCTTCGTTCAGTTCGCTGAAGGTCACATTGGCGATGCATCCGGCAAAGAAGGCGACGCGCGCTCGTCTCTCCCCTTGCGCATGAAATGTTTTCCCCAATTGATCAAAGAAGAACTCATCATCGATCCGAGGCAGTAGCCGTTCGCGCTCCGCCAGGCCCAACAGGTTCAAGATTCCCGTCGCTCGGGCCGCAGCCTGCAAGCCGGAGCGCTGGTAGACCTTCAAAAGTGCTGCCACGGCTACGATTCGCCGCGGAAACGGCAACAATCTCTCGAAAACCGCTTTTCGCATCACTCGCGTAAGCCACGGCCGGCGGTATTCCGTTTCGATCTTTGCCCGGGCATGCTCCACCAACTTTCCGTACTCCACGCCGGAGGGGCAAGCCGTTTCGCACGAACGGCAATCCAGGCATTTATCGATGTGATCAACGAATACGCTCGACAAGGGCAACTGGCCTTCCTTCACCAGAATCATTTGGCGAATTCGGCCGCGAGGGGAGTCGGCCTCCAACTGCCAAAGCCGGTACGTCGGGCAATGATTCAGGCAGAGCCCACAATGTACGCAGCGCGCGTAATCCTCGTAGATTGGAATGATTCCCGGAATCGAATCCGCCGTTGCCAACCTCTAAATTCCTCCTACCACGCGGCCCGGGGCGAATACGCCCGAGGGATCGAACGCCTGTTTCACGCGCTGCTGTAACCCCGTTTGCGCCTGCGAAAGGTTCGCCCCTACCACGCTTCTTTTCACCATGAGCGGCGCATGAAGCAGCGTTGCGTGTCCGTTCTCAGACCGAGCAATTGCCATGGCGCTCGTCGCCATCTTCTGCAGGGCCGTGATTGCTTCTTCATTTTCCGTCTCGGCAAAAACGCCTAAGTACACAATACCTGCCGCGCGCACGATCACCGCTGAAGCCAGCCCCAACGATCCCGCCAGTTGGGATAGCTCGGTCGACACTTTCTCCGTGACTTCCGGCAACGCCAGTCGGCAAAGCAACGTAGCTGGCGCCCCCCAGCGCAACCACTCAAACGACTCGCGCAACATGCCCCCGAGCACCACGTCTTCGGCCGGTTCCAGAATCCTGCTGTGCCCCGTGCCGCTTTCTCGCGTAATTTTCTCCAGCTCGCCGCCTATCCGGCGCACCACTTCTTCGCTTCCCTCAAACGAACCGTAAGCGCACCACTCCTCTCGCTCGAGCTCCGGCAGCGAAGCTTCTTCGGTTCGAGCCAGAATTGCGTGAATCATTCGTGCAGCGCGCTGATCGAATAGTTCGAGATTCGCGAGAGGCAGACCAGATTTTTCAACGGCCTTCTTGAACACCAGTGCTTCTTGCGCGTTGCCAAAGCACGCGACATACCCACCCGATATTGCCGGCAGAGGATACGTCCGGAAGTTGACTCGGGTAAGCACGCCCAATGTTCCCAGCGAGCCAATCAACAGTTTGTGCAGGTCGTACCCGGTGACATTTTTCACCACACGTCCGCCGCTTTTGCAGAGTTGTCCTGTGCCGTCAATGAACTCCGCTCCAATCACAAAATCGCGAACGCTTCCGTATTGCAGCCGCAAAGCCGAATCAATTCCGCAGGAAACACTTCCTCCAACCGTTGCGCTTTCGAAACAAGGCACAGCCAGCGGCAAAACTTGACCGTGCTGCTTCAAATGAATCTCTAATTCGCGCAGTCGCATCCCGGCATCCACACTCAGTGTCAAATCTCCCGGATCGTAGTGCGCAATTTCCCGCAATCCGGTCATATCCAGCGCAATATCGTAGCGATCTGGTGTCATTCCTACTTCGCATTTGCTCCGGCCGCCGAGCGGAAGGATCGCCAATTTTTCAGTCCGCGCGAATCGCACTACCTCTATCGCTTCTTCGGTCGAAACTGGTCGCACAATCGCGCCAGGAAGCCTCCCATCCACCGCGTAGGTCTCGAGCTCCTCGGCGGCGGCCACGATGCGCTTCGATCCAATCACTTCCGCCAAACGAGCTGGTACATCGGTTGTTGTGCTCATGCTTCAACGCCCGCTGATTCTTTTTTCCTGATGCGAATTTCGCCGCACCCTTTGCTCAATGGAAAGATTTTTCCGGGGTTCAGCGAAGAATTGGGATTGAAGGCATCGTGTACCCGCCGCATCAATGCAAAATCCGCATCGCTAAACAGCCAGCTCATCAACTCGTTTTTCTCCATTCCCACCCCATGCTCGCCAGTAAGCGCACCGCCCATTTCCACACACGCGCGGATGGTCTCCCTGGCGGCATCAATAGCTCTTTCGAACTGTTTCGTATCCCGCGGGTCATACAATACGATGGGATGGAGGTTCCCATCACCAGCATGAAAAATGTTGCCGATGTTGAATCCGTATTTCTTGCCGATCTCTTTGATTCGCTCCAACGCCTGCGGTAATTTCGACCGCGGGATCACGCCGTCGAGCACATAGTTACTCGGCGCCACGCGCCCGAGCGCCCCAAAAGCGTTCTTTCGACCTTTCCAAAGCAGGTCACGTTCCCGGTCGTCTTTGGCCACGCGCACTTCACGCGCCAGGCATCGCTTGCAGACATCGTGTATGGCGTTCGCTTGCCCGTCTACAGCCTCGGTGAGCCCTTCCACCTCTAGTAACAGCACGGCGCCGCTATCCCGCGGGTAACCGGCGTGAACATAGTCTTCGACCACCCGCAGCGTCCACCCATCTAACATCTCACACGCTGCCGGCGTGATTCCGCTAGCCGTAATTTCCACTACCGCTTGCGACGCATCTTCAATCGTTTCGAAGATCGCCAATAGTGTCTTCACCGCTTCAGGCTTCCGCGCCAACTTCACGGTAATTTCTGTAACCAGCGCCAATGTTCCTTCGCTTCCCACAAACAAACCGCAAAGGTCGTACCCAGTCGCGTCTCCCTGCTTGCTGCCGACGCGCACAATCTCGCCGTCGGGTAGCACCAATTCCAGTGCGGCGATGTGATTGGTGGTCACCCCGTAAGCCAACGTATGCGGCCCGCCCGCATTTTCAGCGACGTTTCCCCCGATCGTGCACGACTTGGCGCTGGAAGGATCCGGGGCAAAATAAAGCCCGGCGTGTTCCACCGCCCGGGTAATGTCCAGATTTACCACCCCTGGCTGTACGACCGCCCGCTGGTTCTCCACATCAATCTCAATGATTTTGTTCATGCGCGCGAAGACGATCATCACGCCTCCGCCGCGAGCCAACGCGCCCCCGGAAAGTCCGGTTCCCGCGCCGCGCCCCACGATTGGAACTTCGTACCCCGCCGCCAATCTCACGATTTTCGAGACTTGCTCCGTCGTGTGGGGGAAAACTACCAGATCGGGCCGGCCCTTTTCGACAGACCCATCGAATTCGTACAACAGCAAGTCTTCCTGTTTGTCTAGAACGTTCTTTTCGCCCAGGAGCGATTTTATTTCGCGCAGCAGCGGGGCGGGTATAGATACACCGGACGGGCTCACCACTTCACTATAGTGACGCTCGCTACACGCTGGCAAGGCCTTCCGTAGTTTCCTACTCAGCTGTGTTAGTGTAGAGACCCAGCACAATTTCGAGGCTAGCGAATGCCCAAACCGAAGGTCTATGCGACCCATCCGCTGTTCGAAGAAGCAAGAAAACTCCTGGATGCCAATTGCGATGTGCAGTATTGGTGTGACGCCGAGCGGCCACCCCGCGATGAAGTGTTGCGCCGCGTGAAGGACCGCGAAGGCCTGATCTGCCTGCTCACCGAAAAGGTCAACGACGAACTGATCCGCATCGCCCCCAAACTGCGCATCGTCTCCAATGTAGCAGTGGGCTTTGACAATATTGACGTGGAAGCCTGCACTCGCCGCGGCGTGGTCGCCACCAATACTCCCGGCGTGCTCGACGAAACCACCGCCGATTTTGCCTGGACTCTTCTTCTCGCCGTGGCTCGCCGTCTCGGCGAAGGCGAAGCGCTGGCCCGCTCTGGCAACTGGAAAGGCTGGAATCTCGATCAACTTTGCGGGGCGGATGTCTGGGGCAAAACGCTCGGCATCGTCGGTTTTGGTCGCATTGGCCGCGCGGTGGCTCGCCGTGCTCTTGGATTTCAGATGAAAGTCATCTATACCGACGCTGTACGCGCCTCAGAGGACGTGGAACGATCCGTGAATGCCGAGTTTCGCGATATGAATAGCTTGCTGGCTGAAGCGGATTTCATCAGTCTACACGTCCCATTACTCCCGGAAACCCGCGGGCTCTTCGATGCTCCCAAATTTTTCCGCATGAAACCGACGGCTTTTCTCATCAATACCTCCCGCGGGCCGGTTGTCGATGAAGCGGCGTTGGTCGCGGCCCTCGAAAATAAGAAAATCGCCGGGGCCGCGCTCGACGTTTACGAAAATGAGCCATTTATTCATCCCGGACTGAAGCGCCCAAACGTAATCCTGGCGCCACATCTTGCGTCCGCCTCGATCGAGACGCGCTCGAAAATGGCGCTCATGGCCGCCACGAATATGGTCGCGCTCTTCCAGGGGCAGCGTCCTCCCAACATGTTGAACCCCGAGGTTTTGAAGGGCTGAATTGTGTTGGTGGAAACCATGCCACCTACAAGACAAATCGTGCGCGAAATGTTTCGACAGACTCTCGCGTCCATCGACATCCCCTCCGTCATGGAGCGCAAGATCCAGTTCGATCATTCCCGTATCATTCTGCCTTCTAAAACCATTGAGCTTCGCGCCATCTCGCGCATCGTCGTAGTCGCGGTCGGCAAAGCGGCACATACGATGGTGAAAGGCCTTGTTTCCATTTTGCCCGCCGGTACCGCGTTCGCCGGTGTAGTCGCTGCGCCGACTGAACCAAACCAATCAGTCCCAGGCGTTCAGTATTTCCTTGCGGGCCACCCCATTCCAAATCACGGGAGCCTGCGTGCTGCGGAAGCTGTTCTTCGTCTTTTGCACACCAGCGATGCGCACACTTTGGTTTTCTTTCTTCTCTCGGGCGGCGGTTCTGCTTTACTCGAACTTCCGCTCAATCCTCTTTTCACGCTCGAAGATATTCAGTCCGTTCATCGCGCCTTGGTCACCTGTGGCGCGCCAATTGAAGCTATGAATACGGTACGCCGTCACCTCTCCGCGGTGAAAGGTGGCCGCCTGGCCCTTGCTGCAGCGGCGGCGCAAAAAATTACACTGGCCGTCACCGACGTTCCCCTGGGGAAAGAGGCTGCGCTGGCTTCCGGTCCAACTCTCGCAGATCCGACTACGATCGCCGACGTCAGGCGCATATTTACCGACTATGGCCTCTCTTCCTCTTTTCCAGCTGCACTCTCTCGCTGGCTTATGGAAAGCGAATTGCCCGAAACGCCCAAGTCCGGCCATCTCGCCTTCGCCGACGCCCATTTTGAGCTGCTTCTCGGCATGGACGACCTGTTCCATGCGGCGCATCACGCCGTGGAGGCCCATGGCTATCGGAGCTGTTGCGACAATTCCACCGACGATTGGCCGGTGGAACAAGCCGCCGCGAATCTGCTTGCGCAACTCGAGGACTGGCAACGTGAAAATCCGGGCCAACGCGTCGCGCTGATCGCCGATGGCGAAGTCAGTTCGCCAGTGACCGGCACTGGTATCGGCGGACGAAACTCTGCTTTCGTCTTGTGCTGCGTGGAAAAAATTGCTGGCCGCAAAATTACGGTGCTCAGCGCTGGCACGGACGGCATCGACGGCAACAGCCCCGGTGCCGGGGCCGTGGCGGACGGTGACACGCTGTCTCGCGCAAAATCCTTGGGATTAAACCACCGTGACGCCCTGCATAGCAGCGACGCTTACACTTTTTTTGCCAAACTCAGCGACGCCATTGTCACCGGACCCACCGGGAATAACCTGCGCGACCTGCGCATCCTTCTTGCCGAGCCGTAGCCACGCAGGCTTACGATCTAAGATCCAACCTGTCATTCCGAGCGAAGCGAGGAGTCTCTTGATTCACCGCGAAACTGTAATTTGCAGTTCCCGGTTCCTGATCGCGGTTCTCTGATCTCCGATCGCTGTCCTATTGTTTTGGCGCTGGAGGCAAGCGTTCCTCGATCGACTTCAGCCGAGCATTCATTTCCTCGACCAGTTGCTCCAAGTGACTCAGCCGTTGATCTTCGGCTTCTTTTGCCCCATTGGATGCAGGCGCTTCATCACCCATTCCCATGCCCATCGGCCCTCCCATTCCGCCTTTTCCGGGATTTTTCAGCCGTTGAATTTGCGACTTCACCATCGGCGCCATTTCAATGCTCAGGTCATTGCTTTTCAGCAGCGTCTCCAAAGCCGGTATCGCTGACGCATCTCCTCGCGAGCCCAGCGCGAAAATGGCGGCGATCCTGATCGGAAAACGCGGCTCGTTCAAATAGCTGGCAATCTGGTTGGTGATTTCCTTGTTATCCTTCTGCAGCCTGGCCAGGCTATTGATGGCCGCCTGGCGTGAAGTGATGTCCTTACCAGGCGCGGCCCATTCCCTCAGCAGCGGTACCGCCTTGTCGTCGCCGAGGGGTCCAAACGCGCGGAGCGCCGCATTGCGCAGGAATCCATCCGGGGAATCGCCGCTCACCGCGGCGGTCAGGATTTCGTAGGCTTGTGGCGTCTTCAGGCGGCCAATTGCCGCCAACGCAGCCGCGCGGGCACGATAGCAAGGATCGTCCTTGGCAATCGATTCGAGCTTCGCGGTCAGTTCCGGCGAATCCTTAAACGTTCCCAGTGCCTGAACGATAGCCGCGCGCACCTCGGGTTCCTTTGTGCCGTCCAGTGCACTCAATAGCTGCTTTGCTGCCGCGGGACTGTTCAACTCCCCAAGCGCTTCTGCGGCGGTTTGCTGTACTCCGGCGGACTTGTCGCTGCGCACTGCCTGACCCAAGGCCGCGGCGGCTTCATCGTCACCCTTCAGCTTGCCCAACGCCACCGCGCCATCTGCGCGGTCCGCCACCTCCGTCGCATTCTTCAACTGATAGAGCAGTTCTTTCTTATCCTTCTTGAATTCCAGGGACTTCAGAAGCTGATTGCCCTTGTCGAACAGCACCATCTGCGGCGCCGATTCCGATGGAAACGTGAATGTCTCTTCCGCCTTCGAGACAGCGATCGGATACAGTCTCGGGCCGCCACCTTCGGTAATCTCCACGTCTACCGGCAAACGGAATAGACCCACGCGGCCCTCTACCTTTTGCGTCTGCTTAACCGTCATTGCCACTTGTTTCTTGGCAACGTCGTAGGTGTAGCTGACCTCGAGTTTTGGCGCGCCCGCTCCATACACCCATTGATTGAAGAACTCATCCACATCGGTGTGCGTAGCCTCTTCCATCGCTTTGATCAGATCCGCAGTAACCACATTTTTCCCGCGATTCACCTCCAAGTAATGCTTTAAACCGGCATAGAATGCTTGCTCTCCCAGTTGGTGCCGCAACATGTACAGCACCCAGCCGCCCTTGTCGTAGGCATTTCCGTTGAATTCGCTCGTATCATTAAAGTCGTAACGCACGATCGGTTCCGCATACAAGTTCTGCTGTCGAAACCAGTTTCGTGCCGCCCTCCAGCGCTCATAGTCGGCCTCTTCCTTGCCATAGTGCGCTTCGGTCCACACCGTTTCCATGAACGTGGCAAACCCTTCGTTTAGCCAAATATCGGCCCAGTCCTTGGTGGTCACCAAATCTCCAAACCATTGGTGTCCCAATTCGTGGGAGATCAACCCGTCTTCGTCGGTGGGATACTCCGGCACCAGCTTCGGATTGCGTAAGGAACTGGCCGTATTCGTGGTAGCGCTGGAGTTTTCCATTCCACCGGCCACGAAATCGTCCACCATGCTTTGCGCATATTTCTCCCACGGGTAATCCACGCCCAAAGTGCGGCTGAATAGATCGATCATCTGTGGTGTGCGGCTGTAGTTCGGCGCCAGCCGGTCACCGCGATCCTTCGGCGCATAGTAAGTGACCGGGGTGTTCCGCCAATGATCCTGGACCTCCACAAATTCGCCGGTCACCACCGTGAACAAATACGTCGAACTTGGCAACGATTCGCGCCAGGTCCACGTCTTCATACCGTTTCCGTCATCGGTCGTGCTGATCAACTTGCCGTTGGCCACCGTCAGCCAATCCGCCGGAACCGTAACCACCGTTTCGGTCGTCAAGCGATCGTTGGGATAATCGTAAGTCGGCAGGTAATAGCGGGTATCCTCGGATTCCCCCTGAGTCCACACCTGTTTTGGGCGGTTCGGGTAGTCCTTGTCCGGCAGAATGAAATACAGCCCCTTGGTCGGTTTTCCCTGGTACTTAATCTCGATATCGTACTTCTCGCCGATTTTTCCGGCTTTCGGCAGATCCACGATCAATTTGCTATCCGTGGTGGAAAATTTCGCCTCGCTTTTATTGATCTTCACGCTCTCGATCTGCAATCCCACGGAATCGAAGGCGATTTTGTCCACGCCTCCGCGTACCGGCGATACCGTGTGCGTCACGTCTCCAATCACCTTTTTCTGATCCAAATCAAAACGCAACACCACCTTCGAGTGCGACAAGTCATAATCCTTGCTCGGTGCGTACGGTTCGTCTGCCCGCAGCGTCAGGGCGCCACAGATTAATACCATCGCTCCGACCAAGAACCTTCGATAAACCGCCGCTGTCCGCCGCACTGTGGTCATTGTTGTCCTCTCTTCACTTTCGTTTCCCCGCCCATCACGTCACACCGCCCATCAAGGCACATCGTGGGCACCCCAAACCATCCATAATCTCGCGCCTCGTCCAATCCGGTCAAATCCGCCCGGTGACCGGCCGTTTGTGCGCAAAGTCATTGCGCCTCAACCACTACCGCACTAAGATGCGCAGTTAAGAGGTTGTCGCTCCGCTGTTTAACCCATGGGAGGTAAGTATGTCGTCCACACGGATTCTTACTGCCCTGTTGCTCCTCGCGTTCTTCGCTCCCGCTAACCAGGCACAGCAACTTGGCAAGAGCGTCCCGATACCCGCTGGATCGGACGCTGATCACCAACTCAGTGCCATCGCTGCCGCTGATCCTTCCCAAAAGCTCGCACTGATCGATCAGTTCTCGAACGCCCATCCCGAAGGCGATTTTCAGATCGTCGCCGACGAGCAGTATGTGAATTACTACGTCAACGCCAAGCAATACGATAAGGCCTTCGAGTATGGCGACAAGCTTTTCGCTCTGGATCCCGACAATTACAACAACGCCGTCAACATGGTGCGCGCCGCTTCGGAAAAGGGAGACCTGGACAAGTTGTATACCTACGGAGAAAAGGCCAATTCCATCCTGCAGCGCTACCGGAACTCACCCGCGCCCGCCGATTACAACGGCGGCGACTGGGCTCGCAGCAAGGCGGATAAACTTGCCTCGCTCAAGGAAGACCAGGACTACGTTCAGGAGGCGCTTCTGAACGGCGCTTACAACGCCAAGGACGCCGCCAAGCGCGCCGACTATTTTGCGCGCTTTGCCAAGATGTATCCTGGCACTCCTCAAGGCGAGCAAGCTCTCACTATGGCCGCTTCCGCCTACCAGGCGGCCGGAAATCGCGCCAAAATGCAAGACATCGCCAATGGTGTTTTGGCCAAGAATCCCGACGACATCGGCATGCTCCTGCTTCTTGCCGATGATTACAGCGAAAAAGGCGATCAACTCGACAAGGCGGAAACCTACGCCAAGAAAGTCGAATCCTTGTTGGATTCAGCCAAAAAACCCGACACTCTCACCGATGAACAATGGCAGCAGGAAACTTCCATTCAAAAGGGGCTGGCGCTGAGCACGCTTGGGCAAATTGACCTGCAGAAAAAGCTCAATCCTCAGGCGGTCGTTAGCCTTACCAAGGCCGCTCCATTCCTGAAGTCGAATGCGACCCTCTATGCTCGCAATGAATATCGCCTCGGCTACGCGTATCTCAATCTCAAAAAAAACGCGGATGCTACCAAGGCCTTCACGGAAGCTGCTTCAGTGGATAGCCCCTACAAAGGCCCTGCTCAACAGAAGCTCACCGAACTGGGCGCCGCTAAGCCCGCAACACACAAAAGGGCCTCCTAGCTATTTTTGGATTAGGTGCGCTAGAGATGCTTCACCTATTCCAAAACTAGCAACACGCTCGCATTTTTGAAGCGATGCGGTTGGTTCGCCTCGACCAGAGAAGCGGGCCGCTTACGACCACGCGCACACCCTTAGCGCGCTAATGTCGGCTCGACATTAGCAGTCGAAAGTTCTGTTGTGCCTCAACTCAATCGCTCAATGGGTCTGCCGAGAGATTTCCGGCGTATCCACGGAACGCACTTCCGCGGTCATCTGCGACGTCTTTAGCCAATCCACGTCTTTCACGGCCAGCGACCCGGTTCGTCCTTGTAAGTCCTCGATAAACAAATAATCGCCGTCGCGGCGGTACTTTACCGCTTCCACGATCTGGTTCGATTTCAGCACAAGGATGGTGTATTTCTCGCTCGACTGGGGCTGCGGCACAGCCGTATTTGTTGGTGGGGCCGCTGCCGGCGCAGTGGTGGTCGATGCCGACGCCAATCTCATCGGATTTTCCGCAGGGGCCGAGTTGTTGGCTGGAGCAGTATAGGAACTCGGCCGCATGATGATCGCCGAGGGCGGACGGTCCGAATGCGGCAGCTCCGCCAAGTGCTGGGGAATTACGATGTCATCCATCAACCGCAGTTGCAGTGGCTCCTCCCCTTTCAGCGTTGGCCGAGGGCCCCGCAGGGGCAAGGTCACAACTTTCCATGGCCACAGGGGCGGTATCATCCATTCCACCACATCGCGAGTGGCATGACCCTTTCCGTCAATGTCGCCCTCCTTGTCGACCTTGTATCCCCTTGCCTGGATGACCTTGGCCGGCACCGGCAGATCGCCGTTCGGCAGGATCACGCGGTCAAAGGAGATCTTCAGATAGCCCTTGCCGACAAAATGCCCCGGTTCTTTGTCCGCTTCCAGGTGCCCGCCCAACATGCTGCCTCTGGGAAATAAAGGGTGGCCGAACTCCTGCTGGGTCCGCAAGTGGCACAACACCGGATCGCCAATTGCCGCCGTTTTCGATGAGAAATTCGGTTCGTCTAACGTACATTGCAGCAGCGTTCCCGCAGGCACCAGCAAGTCCTGACCACGGACCGCCGCCGCCCACACGAGTAGCACCGCCGCACTCACCAACGAAACGATGAGTCGTTTCATGTTCGTCCTCCAGATTGTCGTTACGAATCAGCAGCCGGCGAGTGGCCGCTTTTCACCGGCAAGCAAGCGCGACGGTTCCCCTGAACTGGACACCCCCGAGCCCCACCTGCGGTTCCGGACCCCAACCCCACAGGTTTAGAAAAGTTGCTGGAACCCAAATGATTTTTTTGGCAAATCTTGTGGTCCCAGTACCGGGACTCGGTTTCCCAAGTGCGAAACGGCGGGAACGGTGGCACCGGCGTTATCATCGCTCTGGACCTTGAGATGAATCCTTGGGTGCCATCGTTTGTGCAATGGTTTGCGGGGCCGCGGCCGCCCGGGCCGCCGGGCTACCTGATCCCGCGATGGCTGTTTCTCCGGGCGCTGGGCATCATTTACCTTTCCGCGTTCTATTCGCTGCTCTTCCAAATCCGCGGCTTGCTTGGACCTGATGGACTTTTGCCTGCCGGCATGTACCTGAAAGTGGTCGCGCAAGATATGAGCCGCCTACGCTATTGGTATGCGCCGACGGTGCTTTGGTTCAGCAGCAGCGATCGTGCGTTGATGGCGCTGTGCTGGGTTGGGCTGGTCGCTTCGGTGTTGTTGGTTCTCAATGTGTGGCCTCGGGCGATGTTGGTGATTTGCTTTGTACTGTTTCTGTCGTTTGTCTCGGCTGCACAGGATTTTTCCGGTTATCAGTCCGATGGCATGTTGCTTTCCGCGGGGCTTATCTCGATCTTCTTTGCCCCGCGAGGGTTTCGGCCTGGTTGGGGCGAGAGCGAACCACCCTCGCGAGCGAGTCTGTTCTTGCTGCAGATCGTATGGTTCAGCATCTACTTTGAGTCGGGCCTAGCGAAATACTTCGGCGGTGATCCTTCGTGGAGGAATTTCACGGCGATGGATCAGTATTACCAAAACGGCCCGTTGCCGACGTGGATTGGTTGGTACGCAGCGCAACTGCCGCATCGTTTCCATGCGGCGACCGCGGTGTTCACCATCGTGTTGGAACTGTTGTTGGTGTGGATGCTCTTTCTGCCGCGGCGTTTTCGGATCGTCTGCTGCTTCATCGTTACGTCTTTGCAGATCAGCATCATTCTCACGGCGAACTATGCGTTCCTGAATTACCTGGTGCTGGCTCTGGGCTTCTTGCTGCTTGACGATCGCTTGCTAGTGCGCTTCCTTCCCCGAAAGTGGATTGCTCCCGTTCGCGCGAATCTGGAGCAGCCGGATGCGAGCAAGAAGGAAGCGATTGTCGAGCTTGATCTGTCGGCCCAAAGCGCGGCGGCTGCCGATGCGCCGACTCAGGAACAGAATGCAAACATTGCGCCTGCTTTGGCAAGCAGCGCGCGGCAATTGGCTTTGGCGGCTTATGTCTGGATTGCCGCGATTGTGTTGGCGTGGATGCTCTATGCAAATGTGTTCCTGCTGACGGAGCGAGCATTTGGTGCGTTGCCACTTCCCGCGAAACCGGTGGCGCTGCTGGAGCCATTTCGTGTGGCTGATCAATATGGATTGTTCGGGCGCATGACGTGGCGACGCTACGAAATCGAGTTCCAAGGTTCGGATGACGGCGAGCATTGGACCGCTTATCCATTCCGGTATAAGCCGCAGGATCCGGGGAAAGCGCCGGGAATTTATGCGCCATACCAGCCGCGCTTCGAGTGGAATTTGTGGTTCGCGTCGCTGGGGGCATGGCGCGAGAACCCGTGGGTGCTGCGGACGGAGGAATCGCTGCTGAGCAACGACAAAGATGTGCTGGCGCTTTTCGCCTCGAATCCGTTTCCGAATGGCCCGCCGAAACAGGTGCGGGCGGTGCTGTGGCAATACTGGTTCACCGATATGGCCACGAAGCGCTCGACGGGCATGTGGTGGCGGCGACAATTGCTGGGACTCTACGCGCCGTCACTGGAGCGCGAGCCTGACGGCAAATTCCTGGTCACCGGCTTTCCGGAGTCTTATCCAACTCCGTGAGCGCTGCGTTGAGCGAAGGGCGCAGCTGGCGCAAAAAACGCCGGCAAGCCGCCGCGCGCCAAAATTACTTGGGCAGAACCGCGCCGTGGGCTTTCACCTCGGTCGCGCCGGCCTGGCAGGCAGCCTGCATGCCGCCGGGAATGGCGGCACATTTAGTGTATGCGGCGAGGGCTTGATCAAAATTGTTGGAGACCTCATTGGCTTTGCCGAGGAGGTAGTAGTTGACGGGATCGCTGCCGCCGCCGAGCTTGATGGACTGGTCGAGATCGGTAATGGCATCGGTGTATTTGGCGCGGCGGAAGGCAACGGTGCCGAGACCGCTATAAGCCACAGAAGACGCGGTATCCTTGGCGCTCTTGAACCGTTCGTCGGAAACGTCATTGGGCTTTTGGGCGGTGGCCAGAGTCTCCAGCGATTTTTTGCAGAACTGCTCGGCCTGATCGAGATGCTGCTGAGCGTTGGGGGTGGAAGGAGTGACCGCCCTAGAGAGGTTGGAGCCGATGACTGCAAGGGAAGCCGGGTTGGGAGGATTCAAGGCCATTTCCTTGTCGCCTTCGGCGGCTAGCTTGTCGAGTTGGCCCTTGGTCAAGTAAGCGGTGGCCAGCCAAGAGACGGCTTCGGAGCGGTAGCGGCTGTTGGGGTACTTATCGATGAAGTCTTCGGCCAATTGCGTTTTCTTATCGGCGTCGGAGGGCGCGGTGTTATGGAATTGTTTGTAGGCCTTGTTTTCCTCTTTGCTGACAGGTTCATTTGTGGTGGCTGTGCCGCCCGCGGTATCGGTGGTAGTGGGCGTGGGCATGTTGGGAGGAGGAGTGGGAGTGGGCGAGGTTGCGCCACCTCCGTGTTGTGCGTAGGTGGCGTTGCCGGCAAAGAGCAAGGCCGCTGGTAACAACAAAGTGATACAGACGAATTTCCGGGTGCGAGTCATGGTGCGTTCTCCTTGGATCCTGGGTAGCGGGCCACTACAAGCGAATCAATTTTGCATAAGGCTATCATGTGCCCGGTCTTGGGTCGGTGACAAGCGTTGGGTGCGGGGGCAGAAGAGACGAAGTACAACCGCAGTGGCGAGCGGCTGGTGGCTAGTGGCGAGAAACGAGCGGAGAAGGTTGGCTTTGTGGTGCTGTCATGCTGCTCCTCAGTTTCACGACAGAGACCATTGAGGTCCACGGAGGAAACGGAAGGGACCGGGGTAAGTTCGCTGTTTGCAAGTTGGATACTCCCCCCTCCCCCGGTTAAAAAGTTAAAAACGCGAGAAAGAAAGGAGTTAGCCTGAAAATTTTTAAAAAGATTTAAAAATTTTCGAGTGCGGGCAGGTGTTACGCAGGACTGGGGCCTCCCACCCCCATCCATTTTCGTATCAAGGGGAAACAAAGGACTTACGAGCGAATCGTTGTATGAAGGGGAAATAAAGGAGTTAAGGGGGCGAGAACAGTGGCTAGTGGCTAGTCGCGAGTGGCTAGAAAAAACCCTGGGAGGATCAGAGCGAGAAGATTCGGATGGTAATCGAAGCATAGCCCTTCGAGGCTCAGGACAAGC
>DATKPS010000196.1:0-15371 GCA_035524015.1 Candidatus Sulfotelmatobacter sp. | reverse complement strand
CTTGCTGATAGCTCGGATGAAAATCACAGCCTATAATGAACCGCATCGTTGGCTCCTTCTTCCGAGCCTTGGTCTGTTAAGCCCTACCAAGCTTACTCGGTCCTAGGAGCCTTCGTTGTTATGGAATCAAGGAGCGCCTTTAGCGACGAAGGATCTCAACCGATCCTCCGCAGCAACGCCGGGTGCCCACCCTCGGAGTTTGAGGGTGGGTCTTGGGTTTGCAAGACTCACAGGCTGAAGGCCTGTGCTACTAACCTCAAAAACGACATGTCATCCTGAGAAGCGTTTTTTGCGACGAAGGATCTCAACTGATCCTCAACTCCCAACGGTCCTTCGTGCTCGCGCGTTGCGTGCGCTGCGATCCGTCACGCCGGACGCGACAATGCGCCTCGCTACATCCCAATGTCTGGATTACCCTAGAGACCCACCAACCCGGTCTTTCACTCTTTCACTCTTCCCAATCCCCGCAAACTCTCCCCCACCGTCCGCAATATCGCCGCCCGGCTAAACGGCTTGGTCAACAACCGGACCGCTGGATCCGCGTTCGCCATTTCCGTCGCGGCATGTTCGCTGTATCCGGACATAAACACCACGCACAATCCCGGATGTGCCATCTGCAGCTTCACCGCCAACTCCTGACCCGTCATCCCCGGCATGACCATGTCGGTCACCAGCAACTGTATCTCTCCGCGGTGCTTCGCCGCTAACTCGATCGCTTCCGCTCCATCCCGCGCTTCGATCACGCGGTACCCACCCGACTCTAGGAACTCTCGTGCAATCTCGCGCACGTCCTGTTCATCTTCGGTCAGCAGCACCGTCTCGGTACCGCGTGGCAATTCCACCACCCGATGCGGCGCATTCGTTTGTTCTGCGGTCTGATCCAGCCTCGGCAAATAAATCTTGAACGACGTTCCCTTCCCCAGTTCGCTATACACCCAGATAAAACCGCCACTTTGCTTCACTATCCCGTACACCGTGGCCAGTCCCAGCCCCGTCCCTTTGCCCTTTTCCTTTGTGGTGAAGAACGGCTCAAAAATGTGCGCCTGGGTTTCCGCGTCCATGCCCGTTCCACTGTCGGTCACCACCAATTGGATATAAGGTCCAACCTTCATCAGCGGGTGGCTGGTCAAATAATTGTGATCGAGTTCCGCGTTCGCCGTTTCGATCACCAATTTTCCGCCATTGGGCATCGCGTCCCGGGCGTTCACCGCCAGATTCATAATCACCTGTTCCATCTGGCTGGCATCCGCGCGCACCGTACCCAAGGTCTCGTCGGTGCGAATCAGCAAATCGATGTCTTCCCCAATCAAGCGCGGTAGCAGTTTCCCCATCTCTGCGATGATCGCGTTCAGGTTGATTACCTGTGGCTGCAATACTTGCATGCGGCTGAACGCCAGAAGTTGCCGCGTCAATGCCGTTGCGCGGTCCGCCGATTTATCGATCTGCTCGATCTTTCGTGTGATCTGCTCCGCGGGTTCCAACGCATTCAGCAGCAGTTCGGTGTGCCCTTTGATGACCATCAGCAGGTTATTGAAGTCATGCGCCACGCCGCCCGCCAACCGGCCCACCGCCTCCATCTTTTGCGCTTGCCGCAACTGGCTTTCCAACTGCCGCCGCTCGCTGATGTCCTGCGCCACCACCAACCGCACGCGTTTTCCCGCGTACCGCAATTCGTGCGATATCACTTCCACTTCGAAGGTCCGGCCATTCTTCGTCCGGTGCAGCCAGAACTCGTGTTCCTCGGCGTCTACTTTCAGCTCTTTGATGTAATGGAGCGCCTTGTCCCGCTGCTCTTCCGGCCGAATATCCAGAATGCTCATACGCGCAAACTCTTCCGCGCTGTATCCATACAGTTCGATGGCCGCCCGGTTTACGTTCATGAATTTCAACGACTCGATTTCGTATAACCAAGTGGGCAGTGGATTATATTCGAACAGCAACCGCAGCAGCGATTCGTTCTTCCGCAGCTCTTCTTCGGCGCGACGCCGTTCGATCGCCAGCGCAATATGCCCACCCACGGATTCCAGAAACTCCAGGTCGCGCTGGTCGTACGCGTTCTCGTTCTGATAATGCTGTACCACCAGCACCCCGATCGTGGCCGTCGGCGTTTTCAGCGGCACACCCAACCAGGCCGGTGACGGTGACCCCACCAACTCCACTTCTCCGGCTTCTGCCAGGCGGTCAAACTCGCTCTGTGGAATCAGGCTCGCCGTTCCCGTGCGAAACACATACGCCGTGCAACTTCGTCCCACTTTTTGTGGCGGTGGCACCTCGTCATATTCGTCCACCAGGAACGGGAAATAAAAAGTGTCATCTTCAGGGTTGTGCAGCGCCACAAAACAGTTTTCTGCCGGCAGAATCGTCTTCAGCGATCCGTGGATGCGCTGCAACAGCTGGTCCAAATTATTCGTCTCGTTCAAGGCATGCACGACTTCCGAATTGACCGCCCGTTCCGATTCCATTCGGTGCAGGTCCGTAACGTCGCTGGCATGAAACAACAACGCTTCAAAGCTCGGTTCGTCCAGCCGGTTACGGCAGGTAAATTGAATCCACCGCCAGGATCCGTCCCGGCAGCGGAACCGGCATCGCGCAGACACGTTTTTCCCCGCTGCCGCGGCCACTTCCTTCAATGCTCCACGCACTTCGTCCACATCCAACGCGTGCACAATCGCGTGAATGCTCCGCCCCAGCAGCTCTTCCAGCCGGTAGCCAAGTACTTTTTGGAATGTTAGGTTGGCGAACTGTACGGTGCCATCCGCTCCAAGAATGGCGATCAGTTCCTGAGTAGAGTCCAGCAAAACGGCAAGCTGTTGCGCCCCAAGCGCAATTCCAGGGTCAGTTAGCGTTCGTTGTGCCATGAGGTTTCCGCTTCGCACCGGGCGGGCGAGCGTGCAGCCGCCTACACGACTTTTTGAAGCCTCCTGAGATTTACACGTGCTGATACCTACGCGAGCTAGATGACCCTGTCCTCAACAATAATAAAGTTCGGCCTTCGCGTAAATGCTGGCCCATGGCGCAGTTGTCTAAGCATGACTGTCCTTCCGTACAGGTCCGCCACTTGGCCGCCCTGTAGCTCACCCCTTCAGGGGTGAGGCCTTTTCGCTCGATCGGCACCCACTCGCGCGCGTATTCTCACTTCAACAAATGCCCGCTCGCCGTGACCACTAACCCCACCAATCCCAACGCGATCCCCGCCAGCCAGAAAATTCTTCTCTTCGTCAACAGCGTCAACGAGCACACGATCAGAGCTATCTCCAAAATCACTTCCCCGGCGTCGTAGCGGTCCTCGCGGCGTTCCACCACGTCCCGTTCCGCCTCCAGTTGCTTCGCCTCCCCACTGGCCTCGTCCTTCTCTTTCTGGTATCTGTCCGCCTCTCCCTGATATTTCTCGCGGAGAGCCTCCGCCTTTTCCTTGTCGACCGGTGTCAACGTCCCCAACATGTCCGCCACGCTAGCCATCTCGTGCGCCCGGATGTTTTTCGCCTGAAACAACGACCACTGGTCCGTGGCCTTATTCTGCAATATCAATTCTTCTGTCGCCGCGCGATGTCCCAATAGCGTCGCGATCGCCACCAGCACCGCCAAAATCGACAGCGTCACTGCCACCGGCAACATCAACGGGTTGTCTTCATGGTGCTCCCCAGCCTCATGGGCTTCCATGACTTCATGCATCCGATTTTCTCCTCTTTTGTTTCTGCAGATGGTCAGGCGGAAATGGCTTTGAATGCGTCGCTCGCGGCAATGATGGTTCGGTCGATATCCCCGCTGGTGTGCGCCGCGGAAACAAACGCCGCTTCAAATTGCGACGGCGCCAGGAAAATGCCCCGGTTCAGCATTTCGCGGAAGAACCTCGCATACACTTTCGTGTCCGAGCGCTTCGCATCACTGTAATTGCTCACCGCCTGCGGCGCAAAGAAAATCGTCGATAGCGACCCAATGCTGTTCACTTGCGCCACAACGCCCGCATCACGCAGCGCCTTCTTTAACCCGGCCACGAGTTTCTTAGCCAACTCGTCAATCGCCTGGTACACTCCCGGCTTACTCAGCTCTTTTAGCGTCGCAATCCCCGCGCGCATCGCTAGTGGATTCCCGGCCAACGTCCCCGCCTGATAGACCGGGCCGAGCGGCGCCACATTGTTCATCAATTCTGCGCGCCCCGCATAGGCGGCCACCGGCACTCCCCCGCCAATAATCTTGCCCATCGTCGTCAGGTCCGCTTCTACCCCAAAAATGTCCTGCGCCGACCCGTTCTTCAACCGAAATCCGGTAATCACCTCATCGATGATCAGCAGCGCTCCGTTTTTGCGGGTGATTTCCCGCAGCCCCTTCAAAAATCCTTCTTTCGGTAGCACCACTCCCATGTTCGCCGCCACGGGCTCGACAATCACCGCCGCGATCTTGTCCTTGTGCTCCGCAAACAGTTTCTCCACTCGCGCCAAATCGTTGTACGGTACGTTCAGCGTCAACGCCGCCAGCGCCTGCGGCACACCCGGACATTCCGCAATTCCCAGCGTGGCCAACCCGGAACCCGCCTGCGACAAAAAGCTATCCGCGTGGCCGTGATAGCCGCCTTCGAACTTAACAAGCAAATCCCGTTTCGTTACACCTCGCGCCAGCCGCACCGCGCTCATAGTCGCTTCCGTGCCGCTCGATACAAATCGCACTTTTTCCAGAAACGGAATCGCCTTCGTGATTAACGTCGCCAGTTCCAGCTCCAGCTCCGTGGTCACCCCAAAGCTCGTGCCCCTGGCCGCCTGATCCGCAATCGCCGCCGTCACCACCGGATGCGCGTGCCCCAGCAGCATCGCTCCCCACGAGCACACATAGTCCAGCAGCATGTTCCCGTCCGCGTCATACAAATGCTGCCCGCTTCCCTTCTCGATGATCAACGGCTCGCCGCCAACGGATCGGAATGCCCGCACCGGGCTATTCACGCCGCCCACTAGCACTTTCTCCGCCTTCTCAAATATCTCCCGCGAACGCTTCCGCTCCGGTGTCACCGTTCTCGTCGCCTGGCTCATCTCTCCACCCTGACTGTTTGTTTTTACTTTTCTGCTCTTTTACTCTTTGACTCTTTAACTCTTTAACTCTTTAACTCTTTAACTCGTTTCTTTCAACCACCGCGCCGCATCCTTGGCATGATACGTCAAAATGATCTCCGCTCCCGCCCTCTGTATCCCCGTCAAAATCTCCATCACAATGCGCTTCTCATCGATCCAATTCTTCGCCGCGGCCGCCTTCACCATCGAATATTCGCCGCTGACATTATAGGCCGCCACCGGCATATCAAAATGGTCCCGCACCAGCCGGATCACATCCAGATACGCCAGCGCCGGCTTGACCATCACAATATCCGCGCCTTCCTCAATGTCCATCGCTACTTCCTTCAGCGATTCATTTCCGTTCGCAGGGTCCATCTGATAACTCCGCCGGTCTCCTACTAATGGCGCCGAATGTGCCGCCTCGCGAAATGGCCCGTAAAATCCGGAACAATACTTCGCGGAATACGCCATGATCGCCACATTCTCGAACTTGTGATCATCCAGCTTCGCCCGGATCACTCCCACTCGCCCGTCCATCATGTCCGACGGCGCCACAATATCCGCCCCCGCCCGCGCGTGCGACAGCGCTTGCTCACTCAGAATCTCTAGCGTCGCATCATTTAGAATTTCGCCATTCTCCACCACTCCGCAATGGCCGTGATCGGTGTACTCGCACAGGCACACGTCCGTTACCACCAGCAGATTCAGTTTCGCGTTCTTGATCCCTTGCACTGCTCGCTGCACCACCCCATCTTTCGCCAGCGAACTCGCTCCCCGCGGGTCCTTCGTTTCCGGCAATCCAAACAGCACTACTGCCGAGATACCCAGCGATTCCACCTCGCGGCATTCTTCCACGATCTGGTCCACCGACTGGTGGTAAATCCCCGGCATCGAGCTAATTTCTTCGCGCACTTGGTTTCCGGGGCAGACAAACAGGGGATACACAAATCCGGCCGGGCTCAGCCGATGTTCCCTCACCAGGCTGCGCAATTTTTCGGTACGACGTAACCGTCTGGGACGGTGCAATGGAAAACTCACTCTGGGTTCGCTCCTGCCGGCAACTTCACTTTTGCCGAAAAATAATCCCGCAAAATCCCGATCACCGCGTCCACCGTCGTATCTCGCGCCATGGCCACCCGCTCTATTTTCGCTTGGCGAAGGGCCTTCTCTGTTACCGGACCTATCGCCGTGAACAAGACACGCTGCGCGAGTTCCTGGAACTTTTCCGCTCCCAATATCTCTTGCAGATGATGGACAGCCGACGGGCTGAAAAACAACACCGCGTCGGCCCCGTCACCCAACATTTGCTTGGCCCTGGCGATGCTCTCCTCGTCCGGTTGCACCGTCTTGTAGGCCACCACTTCCTTCACGCTGGCACCCAATTCCCGCAATTTTTTCACCAACTCCGGGTTCGCCCGGTCGCTCCGCGGCAGCAGAACGCGTTTACCGCGAACCCGCTCCGCTAATTCCTCCGCCATCGCTGTACCTTGATGCTTCACCGCGACGTATTCCACGTGCAACCCAGCATGTTCCGCAGCGTCTGCCGTCGCTGGTCCCACCGCGGCAATCTTCACCTTCCCAGCCGCTTGCTCCAGCCGAATCCCCAGTGCTTCCCCACGTTCCAGCAAGGCCCGCAGCGCATTCTGGCTCGTCAAGAACAGCCACTCGTAGCTCCCAATTGCCCGGATCGCCTCATCCAAACCCCGCAAATCGTCCGGAGGCGCAAATGCTACCATCGGTACCACCATCGCCACTGCGCCTTGTTCCTCCAACGCCTGCACCAGCACCTCACTCTGCGCCGCCGCGCGCGTCACCACCACGCGCTTCCCCGCCAACGATCTCGCCGTTTCACCCACGCGCGCGGTTCACCTCGTCCAAGATCGTTCGCGCCCCGCCCTCGATCAGCAATTGCGCCATCCGTTGCCCTAATTCCGCTGCCTCGCTCGGCGGCCCCGTCGCTTTCTGGCGCACGTACTGCTTGCCATCCACCGAACACACCACCGCCTCCATCACCAGTTCTCCGCGCTCCACACGCGCCCACGCTCCTAACGGCACTTGGCACCCGCCTTGCAGCGCCGCCAGCAGCGCCCGCTCGGCGATAATCACGGTGCGCGTCTCTTCGTCGTTCAACTTCTCCAGAATCTGCGCGGCCTCCTGATCCTTCACCCGCGACTCGATTGCAATCGCTCCCTGACCCACCGCTGGCAGCGAAATATCCGTCGAAAGCGGCTCGGTTATCTTCGCGCTCCAGCCCAACCGGTCCAATCCCGCCTTCGACAGCACAATCGCCTCATATTCCCCGCTCTCCACTTTTCGCAATCGCGTATCGACATTCCCGCGAAGCTCGCGGATATCCAAATCTGGCCGGTAATGTCGCAACTGTGCCTGCCGCCGTAAGCTGCTCGTTCCCACCCGGGCACCCTGCTTCAAATTCGCCAACATTGTGCCGTTATTCGAGACCAGGCAATCCCGCACGTCATCTCGCCGGCAAACCGCGGGGAAAAATAGCCGCGATGGCGTATCCGTGGGAATATCCTTGACGCTGTGCACCGCCAGATCCACGCTTTCGTCCAGTAGCGCCTCTTCCAGCTCCTTGATGAAGATGCCCTTCCCCCCTATCTGCGTCAGCGGCGCCTGCTGCATCTTGTCCCCGGAAGTCTTGATGATCACCACCTCCGCTTCCATTCCGGTCAACTGGAACAACTGCTTGCGCACAAATTCCGCTTGCCACCGCGCCAGTATGCTTCCTCGACTTCCAATGCGTAGTGGCCTCAAGGTTTCTCCCTATCCGATAAGTACAGTTCCCGGATCGCTTCCACACTTTGTATTTTCTTCCGAAATTCTTTTTCCGCGCGAAGCCGTTCCGCCGGTGCAATCAGCAGTTTCTCCACCAGCTCGTCCATCAGTTGACCCAGATGCTCGCGGTCTTCCGCACTGTAGCGATCCATCCCATTCAATTTTTCCTGCAGGAATGCCGCCCGCCTTATCTTCATGCGGTCCCTCAGCGTATCCAGCACACCAATCAACTCCACGCTGGCTTGCCAGGAAATGAACTTCCCTACGTGTTCTTCCACCAGCGCTTCGGCTTTAGGCACTTCACTTTGCCGCGCCTTACGGTTTTGATCGACGATCTCCGTCAAATCGTCCATCGTATACAGATATGCGTTATAAAGGTCCCCCACCGCCGGCGCAATATTCCGCGGCAGTCCCAAATCCATCAGGAACAGCGCTTTGTTGCCACGCGCCGCCATGGCCTTTTCGATCAGTGGCTTGGTCAACAGCGGCTCTTGCACCCCCACCGCCGATACGATCACGTCGGGCAGCTTCAGTGCCGTATCCCATTCCCCCCACTCTATGACCTCGCCCTTGTACTCTCGCGCAAACTCCTCTGCTTTTTCGCGCGAGCGATTGGTCACAAACAGTCGCCCAATATTGCGGTCCCGCAATTGCGAAACCACTTGCTCGCTGATCGTTCCCGCTCCCAACACCAGCGCCGTTCGATCGTTCAGCTTGCCGAAAATTCGTTCCGCCAGTTTCATTCCGGCAGACGCTACGCCCATCGGGCGTGTCCCCAACTCCGTCTCCGCCCGCACCCGCTTCCCTATTTCCAAGGCTGCCTGGAACAATCGATTCAGCACCGGCCCGGTCACATGCCCATCGTGCGCCCGCAAATATGCATCCCGCACTTGCCCCAGGATTTCCGCTTCCCCCAACAGCATCGACTCCAAGCCCGCCGACACACGAAATAAATGCCGCACCACGTCATGATCGTAATGGTGATAAAGCGAAGGAGTCAGTTGGTCTGGTTTCAGTTGATGAAACTTGCACAAATAGCCCGACAGCGCCGCCGCCGATTCCCGGTTTCCGTTCGCGTGCACCCCATATACCTCGCTGCGATTGCACGTCGACAGCACCAGCGTCTCTTCCAGGATCCCGCTCGACCGCAACTCCTCCGACGCGCGCAGTGCCTGCTCGTGCGAGAACGAGACTTTCTCCCGCACCTCCACAGGCGCAGTCCGGAAATTCAGGCCAATCAGTACAATCTCCATGCCGCGTTAACTGCGCTCCTAGAAATACCGGTGGTGCTGCGAAAAATAGAGGTTCACCACGGTAAAACTCAGTACCACCAACACAAAATTAAACACACACAACATCGATGCCCGCGCCCCGCGCCACGCCGTCGTCCGCGCCAACCGGAAATACGCCACATACAAAAACAACACCACCAGGGTCACCACATATTTCGGATCGAAATAAGCGGGCTGCCCTGGCAACCGGTCGACGGCCACAAATCCCAGCGCTGTGCCCACCGCAATCGTGATTAATCCCAGCAATACGCTGGTATGGCTCATTCGCTCCAATAATTCCAACGGCGGCAATCTCCAGACCGCATCTCCGAACTTGCGCAGCTTCAGAAATCGCTCCTCCGCCAGGTACATCAGGCTCAATACGCACGACAATGCAAATGCCGCATACGCCAGAATGCTCAGCGTCACATGCAACGCAAACACTACGCCGTGTGCTGCCGCCGGGGGATGTGGGTGATCTGGCACCAAATAAGCGGTAAAGAAGAACGCCAAAATGATCGGTAGAACGAACGCTCCTACGGTTCGCTGCCGGTGGTAGATCTCCAGGCACAAATACGTCACCGCCAGCAGCCACCCAAACAGCGACATCGATCCCTGCAGGTCATGGTAAGGTACCGTATGCGTCCCCTTGGCCCGCATCAGCAACGCCAGGTAGTGCACCACTAACCCTAGGAACATCATCGCCGTAGCCAGCTTACCGGTCAGTTCCTTTCCGGTATTCAGGAAGCGGATGTACAAGCCCATGCTGACCAAATAGGCCAGCACCGTCACGATAATAAATGGATGAATCATCAGCTATTTCCGTACCAGTCTAGGGGATAGCATCTTCCAGCACGGCAAAGTCCAGTCTGCACGTTTCTGGGCCGAGTATACCGCACTCCCCCTCTTCCCGCAGTGCGACACGGCACAGACAATCCCCACGCACATCTTCCCTCCAATCACGCGATTACATGCACGACTCGGCTGCCCCCGCTCACTACAGTCGTAATCAGCCGTCGGTCAAATGTCGCCAGAGAACCCTCGTGCGCACTCGCCAATGCCAACAGATAACTGTCCGTTACCTGCCGGGCGCTTAGCAGACGTGTGACATCCACTTCCGCATTCCCAAACAAGCTCACATCGTCCGGCCAGAATGCGTGTCCCTGCAATGCCAGCACCTCTTCGAGTACCTCGGCTACCACCGCTGGCGAGCCCGGCGAGTTTGGATAGCGGCTATCTCCCACAATCCGGAGCACTGCGTTCTCGGTCATCGGGCAGGTCGCCCAACTTCTCTTTCCCGTTGCCTCGAACCACGCGTGTGCCGCGTCGTGGTGAATATGTACCGGATCGATCAAAGCGATCAAAACGTTCACATCCAGCAGAAAAGTCGTCATAGCAACTCATCGCGCAACTGGTTCACCAACTCCGGTGTCACTCGGCTCGCGCCCGGCCGCACGGGGAGCAGCCTTATCCCATTTCGCCTATTCTTGGTGGCTTTCGCTGGTCGTAGCGCCTGTCTGGCCAATTCGGAAATGACCTCGCCCACCGACTTCCCTTCCCGGCTCGCCAACTCTTTGGCCGCAGCCAATACGTCGTCCTCAATCGTTAGGGTTGTTCGCATTTCTCCGCCTCCAGGTTTGGCATCAAACATCATACATCAGATGCAACGACCCGTCGAGCACCGTGGTCTTGTCTTCCCTCACGGAACGATGGAAGCTGTTTCTACGACACTTCAATCCCCTCTGTGCGGTCAGTGACCCGACGCACAGGCAAGAATCACAGGGATTTGTTATCCTGCTCACATCGACCTATGACTTCCCAGGCCCCCACTGCCCTCACTCGCAAAGACCTCTTCCTGCGCGCCTGTCGCTGCGAGCCGGTTCCACGCCTGCCGGTTTGGATGATGCGCCAGGCCGGCCGCTATCTCCCCGAATACCGCGAGATTCGCGCAAAACACTCGTTCTTAGAGGTCTGCAAGACTCCCGATTTGGCACTCGAAGTCTCCGTTCAGCCCTTCCGCCGCCTCGGCGTTGACGCCATCATTATCTTCTCGGACATCCTGATTCCCGCCGAGGCCATGGGACTCCCGCTCGAACTCGAGGACAAAGGCCCAAATCTTCCCGAACCGGTACGCACCGAAGCCGATGTAAAAAAACTCCGCATCTTCGATCCCGAAGTCGAAACTGGATTCCTGATGGAAGCCCTGCGTCGCACCGTTCGCTACGCCGGTCCCGAAACCCCTGTGCTCGGCTTCGCCGCCTCCCCTTGGACGCTCGCCTGCTACATGGTCGAGGGTCGCACCAAGGAAGGATTCGCCACCGTCAAAAACTTCCTTTACTCACAGCCCAAGGTATTTCGCGAACTGCTTCACCGCATCGCCAAGGCCACCATTCTTTATCTCAAGGGCCAGATCGCCGCGGGCGTCACCGCGGTTCAGCTCTTCGACACCTGGTGCGGCGAATTGAACCTCGAGGATTACAGCGAATTCGTCCTGCCTGCTGTTCAGGAAGTGATTTCCGGGCTCGGCAACGCCGTTCCGGTCATTTACTACACCAAGGCGTCGCACCACTTGCTGCCTTCCATCGTGAAAGTAGGGGCGAATGTCCTCAGTGTCGATTGGCGCGTTCCCCTTGGTGAAGTTCGCGCGTTGGCCGGGCCACGTGTGGCCTTGCAGGGCAATCTTGATCCCGCCATTCTCTTTGGCCCTCAAGACAAAATTCGCCAGGCTACTCTGGACATCGTCGCCGAACTCAACGGCCAGGGTCACATCTTGAATTTAGGCCACGGCATTCTGCAACATACTTCGGTAGACAATGCCCAACTGTTCATCCACACCGGCCAGCAAGCTGCTCTCGGTGGCAGCAAGCCCGCAGTTTCCGCGCACCTCTGACACCATGAGCAACAACCACAGACCTGCCAATCCGAACCGAGTCTGTGAAGCGAGGTATACGTCGTGCCAACCATGAATCCCACGCTGCACGAAATGCAGCAAGAACTCTCCGTCGGCGAAGAATTCGTGAATCGCTACAATCGTCCCGGCCCGCGTTACACCAGCTATCCCACCGCTCCCGTGTGGGTTGATTCCTTCGGCCCCGCCGACTACGAAGCCGCTATCGAAGATGCCGACCGCAAGGGCTCCCCAGTCTCCCTTTACATGCACCTTCCCTTCTGCGAGAGCCTGTGCCTGTTCTGCGCCTGCAACGTCATTATTCAGAAGGATAAGCGGGTCACTCCGCCCTACCTCGCCACCCTGAAAAAAGAAATCGACCGCATCGCCCGCGGCGTGTCTCGCAGCCGTCCGGTTGCGCAGTTCCATTGGGGCGGCGGCACGCCCACCTATCTTTCTCCCGAACAGATCGAAGACCTGTTCACCTACACGCGAGAGCGCTTCTCCTTTGCACCCGACGCGGAAATCGGTATCGAAGTCGATCCCCGTGTCACAACCCGCGCGCATCTGGAAACCGTTCGTCGCATGGGCTTCAATCGCCTTTCCATGGGCATTCAGGATTTCAAGGAAGACGTCCAGAAAGCTGTCCACCGCGTTCAGCCTTACGAGATCACCCGCGATATCATCGCCAGCGCCCGCGAGCTTGGCTTCGACAGCATCAATGTCGACCTGATCTACGGCCTTCCCTACCAGACCGGCGACAGTTTCGCCCACACCGTGGAGCAAATCGTCGGCCTTTCCCCCGACCGCATCGCCATGTTCAGTTACGCCCATGTTCCCTGGCTCAAAAAGCAGCAAGGCTCTTTCGTCAAGTTTCTTCCCGAAGGCATGCAGAAGTTCGACATTTTCCGCAGTGGCCTGCTTAAGTTCCTCGAGGCCGGCTATCTGTACATCGGCATGGATCATTTCGCCAAAGAGAATGACGAGCTCGCGGTCTCCCAGCGTAATCGCACACTGCACCGCAATTTCCAGGGTTACACCACCAAGGCAGGCGCCGACCTTTACGGCATGGGCATCACCGCCATCAGCGGCATTCAGCAAATCTACGCCCAGAATTTCCGTGATATTCCCAACTGGGAAAAAGCCGTCAATGAGCGCGGCATCGCCACCATGCGTGGTTATCGTCTTTCTCAGGATGATGTCATCCGCCGCGAAGTCATCAGCCGCCTCCTGTGCCATACCGTCATCGTCAAAGACGAAATTTCCCGCCAGTTTGGCATCCACTTCGACGAGTACTTCGCTCCGGAACTTGAACGCCTCAAAATGCCCCAGGAAGACGGCCTGGTTGTCATCAACGACAAGGAAATCCGCACCGCCTGGCTCGGCCGTATCTTCATCCGCAATCTCGCTATGGTTTTTGATCCGTATCTGGAAAAGCAGCAACTCGCCGCTCGCCCGCTCTTTTCCAAAACGCTGTAGCAGCCACGCGCATGCGGATCACGGCTTTTGTAGCAGCGGCTTTACTCCGCTGCGGAAAAATGAGCTTGGCACCGGGGGTCGGAGCTTTAGAGTCTGTGTGACAACTCCTGTTTTTCGTCAGGGCACGACTTCAGTCGTGCCGTAACCAGCGCAGAATCATTGCGGCTTCAGCCGCTGAGGGCCTGTTTACGAGTTCTCACACAAACTCTTTAGCTCCGACATAAATGCTTGGCAATGCGTCGGGCTTTAGCCCCTGAGGAATTGCTTCTGACTTTTTTCCGTGACCTCTTTACGCCGCTGGCTCGGTAGATGTTAGACGCTAAAAGGTTCAACGCATGTCCACCCAGGTCCAGGCACTCGTTGTGGGCGCGGGAGTCTCCGGTCTCACCACCGCCTACGCACTACGAAAAGCGGGCGTTTCTGCGCTCGTCGTAGAAGCCTGCCCGCGGCCCGGCGGCGTTATCCAATCCGTCCAACGCGAAGGCTTTCTCATCGAGTGTGGTCCCCAAAGTTTCTCTGGCAACGCCAGCGTCACTGCGGTATGCAACGACCTCGGTATCTTAGACCAGCGTCTGGTCGCCGATTCCAAAGCTCCCCGCTTCATCCTGATCGATGGAAAACTCCAGAACGTCCCCATGGGCCCCGGTATTCTGTTCTCGCCTCTATTCGCCGGGGGCACCCGCTTCGCCATCCTGCGCGATCTTCTCGGTTCCAGCCGAGCCCCCGAGCCCGATGAATCCATCGCCGATTTCATTCGCCGCAAATTCTCGGCCACGCTCCTCGAGCGTCTCGTCGGCCCGTTTACCTCTGGCATCTATGCGGGCGACCCCGAAAAGCTTAGTCTCCGCGCGGCATTTCCCATGCTGCATGAAGCCGAAACCGCAAAAGGCAGCATCCTTCGCGGCATCTTCCCGGTCCTGAAAGCCAGAAAAGCCAAGCGCGGCAATGCCCCTCGCGAAAAAGCGACACTGCAGACCTTTCGCGACGGAAACGAAACCCTGATCCGTGCCCTGGCCAAAAATCTCGGGGATCGTCTGGCGCTGAATTCCGAAGTTACCGCGATCCATCCCCTCGAAGGCTCTCGCGAACCAGCGGCTCCGCGCTTTCGCGTCGTTGTTCGCACCGCTCGTGGAGAAGAAACTATCGAAGCCGAACGGCTGGTGCTCGCCAATTCTCCGGCTGGCGCCGCGCGCGTTCTTGCTCCGCTTCATTCCGAATTCGAAACCCAGTTAGGCAGTGTGGAATATGCCGCGATCGCCGTCGTGTCTCTCGGCTACCGCAAATCCGATGTCGGACACAACCTCGCCGGCTTCGGCTTTCTTATCCCTCGCTCTTCGGGATTACACGCCCTTGGCAGCGTCTGGAACTCTTCGCTGTTCCCTGGTCGTGCTCCGGAGGGTTACGCTCTGCTGACCAGTTTTGTGGGTGGCGCCACGAATGCTCAAATGGTGCAGAAGTCACCGGAAGAACTCCCCAGTTTGCTGCATGGCGAACTTTCCCCGATTCTTTCCATCCGCCAGCAACCCATTTTTTCGAATGTAACCGTTTGGCCGCGCGCCCTGCCGCAATACAACCTGGGTCACACCGCCCGTCTCGCCAAACTCGAACAACTTCGCGGCAGCTTTCCCGGTCTGCACTTCGCCGGTAATTACCTCAACGGCCCCGCCATTGGCACCTGCGTGGAACACGCCCTCAAACTAGCCGACGAAATCCGCGTCTCCTTCGCCAACTGAATCCCTGTAGCACAGCCTTCACAGCCTGCGGAAAAATGTGTTCGGCAGTGGGCGTCGGAGCTTCAGAGTCTGTGTGACAACTCCTGTTTTTCGTCAGGGCACGACTTCAGTCGTGCCGTAACCAGCGCAGCATCATTGCGGCTTCAGCCGCTGAGGGCCTGCT
>DATKPS010000195.1:0-4553 GCA_035524015.1 Candidatus Sulfotelmatobacter sp. | reverse complement strand
ACCTGCTCAGCGACGAAGCTCGGCGCCGCACTTCCGGGATCAGGCCCCAGTCAGGCAGAGATGTTGGGAATACGCTCAAGTTCTTCGCCCTTTGGCCCAGAGGGTCCGTTTTTGGTGTATTCGGGAAACGGCTCTAGCGTTCGGTTCAGGCCCATGGTGAAAGCTCATGCCGGTCCCTGCTGCCCGATCGGGGTCCAGGGGAGCCGGCCATGGAATTCCACGATAAGGTTCTGAAATGTTCCGAGTGTGGCGCCGAGTTCGTTTTTACCGCAGGCGAACAGATGTTTTTCGCCGACAAGGGTTTTAAAAACGAACCCAAGCGCTGCAAAGCATGTAAAGCCAAGAGGGCCGAAAGCGGTGGCCCCGGAGGCGGCCAGGTAAGGGCGGAAACCAAGACTACCTGCTCGCAATGCGGTAAGGAAACCACCGTTCCCTTCAAGCCCACGCAAGGACGCCCGGTGTTCTGCCGGGAGTGCTTCCAAGCAAGACGGTCGATGGGCGCGGCATAAAAAACTCGCCGAATTGGCAGACAAATCGCCGAACGACGGTAAGGATTAGGGCCATCCTGCGCGATGGCCTTTTTCATTTCGGGGATGCCGGCGCAGCCACGATTCCAACTCGGCGAGAGCTTCGGGCAGGTTGCGGCGTCCATAGCCAAAACGAATGTGACGCGGCTCGTCAAAAACTGTACCCGGCAGCAGCAACACGCCTGCGCGCCGCACCAGTTCCTCGCAAAACGCCTCGACGTCCTGTTGTGGCTTGAAACGCGCAAATCCGATGGTGCTGGCGTTTGGGGGCGTCCACTCGAATACCTCGGCGTGGCTGGCGAAAAAGGCGGAAAGCAGACGGAGATTGCGAAGTACGATCTGCAGGTTGCGGTCGACAAATTTTCGACGATGACGGAAAGCCAGTGCGGTCAGAAACTCGCTCGGGCCACTGGAGCAAATTGTAGTGTAGTGCTTCAGGGAGATGATTTTTTGCAGAATGCCGGTGTCGCGGCAAGCCAGCCAACCAAGACGGAGACCGGGCAAGCCGTAGGTTTTGCTAACGGAGCCAAGACTCACGACGCGTTCGTGAAAATCGCAGCCGGCGGGCAGGCGCCTGGCGGGATCGTGCTCCAGTTCCCGGTAAACCTCGTCGCACAACACATAAATACCCCGGTAGGCGGCCAACTCGAGTACCTTGCGAAAGATCTGCGGAAGCATCAGCAATCCCGTGGGGTTGTGCGGCGTGTTGATATAGATGGCTCGCGTGTTGGGGCGAATCAGGCGTTCGAGCCCGGCAAAATCGTGCGCCCAGCCATCCTCAGGCTTACGCCGCCACTCGCTTACCATTGCGCCAGTGCTCTTGGGCAGGGTGAGCGCGCTTTCGTAACAGGGCGTCTCCACAATTACGTGATCGCGAGCCGTCAGCAATGCGTGGTAAAAGAGAAAAATGGCCTCTTCCGCAGCGGCTGTCACTACAATTTGATCCGGATGAATCTGCTGGTAAATAGCAGCTAGCGCCTCACGAAGATACGGCGCGCCCGGCGACTCCGTGTAGCCACACCAATGCTTCAAGAAGGCGTCGTGTGCGCCCGATTCCAAGGAGAGCAGGTCACCGACGGTTTGAGACTCCGCGTCGGACGAGCAGAGCAAATACTTGGCGGAGAACTCGTACTTGCCCATGTACTCTTCAATGCGGAACGGCGTGATTTGCATGGTTCCTGAGTTTGCCAAGGCGCACGGACGGTCGTCTAGCGCCAAATTGAACGCGGCGCGCCGGTGTAATTCCCAAAGGCGACAAAGATCGGAGGCAGGGCAGGTGTGTTTTCGCGTCTGACGGAGTATGATACTCACTCCAAAGACGTTCCCGGCAGGGATCAAGCGCTCCGGAGGGCCGCTCATGGCTCACCGTTTCACCATCGGTGTCGAAGAGGAATTCCAGATTATCGATCCAGAGACGCTGGAGTTGCGCTCGCATGTTGTGCAACTGCTGTCCGCTGCGGCTTCCCGCGGGCTCGGTGATCAGGTGAAGCAGGAGATGCACCAGTCCATCGTCGAAACCGGCACGAAAATCTGTGAAAACGTCAGCGAATTGCGTTTGGAAATGCACCGCACGCGGAGCGAATTGGTTTCCGCGGCGGAGAGCACTGGCCTGCAGGTGGCGGCGGCGGGCACGCACCCGTTTTCCAGCTGGATCGATCAGGTAATTTCGCCCGGCGAACGTTACCAGAACATTGTGGAAGAAATGGGGCAATTGGCGCGGTCGCTGCTGATTTTTGGCATGCACATCCATGTCGCCATGCCGGATAAACAAACTACCATCGACATTATGAACATGGTGCGCTATTTCATACCGCACCTGTTGGCGCTTTCCACCAGTTCCCCGTTTTGGATGGGCCGCAACACCGGCCTGAAGTCATTCCGCACCACCGTGTTTCGGCGTTTTCCGCGAACCGGCATTCCCGAGCAGTTCGAGTCCTGGAGCGCTTACGAGCACTATGTGAATCTGCTCATTCGCTTGAATTGCATTGATAACGGAAAGAAAATCTGGTGGGACGTGCGGCCCCATCCGAGTTACGGAACGCTCGAGTTCCGCATGTTCGATACCGCCACCAAGGTGGAAGAGGCGGTGGCCATCGCCGCACTCACGCAGGCAATTGTCGTGAAGCTGCATCGGCTGTACACCGGCAATATGGGCTGGCGCACCTACCACCGCGCGTTAATTGAAGAAAACAAGTGGCGGGCAGCGCGCTATGGCATCGAAGGCAAGATGATCGACTTCGGCAAAGAACAAGAAGTTCCAATGCGGTCGCTGATCCCGGAATTATTGGAACTGGTGGACGACGTCGTAGACGATCTCGGCAGTCGGGGCGCGGTGGAGTATGTTCACACTATTTTGCACGAAGGCACCAGTGCCGAGCGGCAGGTGCGTGTCTACCAACAAACCGGCGATTTAAGGGAAGTGGTGCGCCACCTAGTTCGCGAAACTCGCGCGAGTGCCATGGAAACACACTCGAGCTCCGCGGGTACGGTGCATTGAACTTTGCATTGCGGTTCGGCCAGGCGGGAGGGAACCATGATGAAAGTGGGATTGCTGTGCGGGCGTGAATTCAGTTTTCCTCCCGCGTTTCTGGAACGCGTAAACAGACTCGGTCAGAAAGATGGCGTGACTGCCGAATTTGTGAAACTCGGTGGCACCAAAATGGGCGAACCTGCGGAATACCGCGTCATTGTCGATCGCATTTCCCACGAGGTTGACTACTATCGCGGTTACCTCAAGCACGCCGCGCTGCAAGGCACTTACGTCATCAACAATCCTTTCTGGTGGACCGCCGACGACAAATATTTCAACTACGCGTTGGCTTCCAAGCTGGGACTCGCGGTTCCCAAAACCATTTTGCTGCCACAAAAAGGCTATCCCGCTAACGTTGACATCAATTCAGAGTCGTTGCGCAACCTGAAATATCCCGTCGATTGGGTAGCGCTGCTCGATTATGTAGGCAGGCCCGCGATACTGAAGCCGTTTTCGGGAGGCGGGTGGAAACACGTTTATAAGGTAAACAACGAGGAGGAATTGCTGCAGGCCTACGACCAGACCTCGCCCTATTGCATGACCTTGCAGGAATTTATCGACTTCGAGCAGTATGTGCGCTGCTTCACCTTCGGCAAGACCGACATTCTGCCTGTGGCTTATGACCCGAAGGAGCGGCGCTACCTGGTGGAGCACAATTACCTGAAGCCGGAATTGGGCGCACGGGTTGTGAAAGATGCGCAAACGATCAACCTCGCGCTCGGCTACGAAATGAACACCATCGAATTTGCGGTGAAGGATGGCATTCCCTACGCCATCGATTTCCTGAATCCGGCGCCCGATTTCGAACGCGACCGTATCACTGAGTTTTATTTCGAGCTTGTCGTGGAAAAAATGGCGCGACTGGTGATTGACCGGGCATTGCGCGGTAACGTGGCCAATACCTGGCCGCGCTGGGAAGAAATGTTGGGAATCGGCTCGCCTGCTGGATTCACGGGTGCGCCGCGCACGGTGCAAAGCGCGCAGGCTGCGCCGACTTCTCCGTCCACCAGCGCTCACCGATGACAGCCGCAAAGCCACGCACGGGCGGGAACAACCCTCATCCGGTGGAGTATTGGGACGAACTGCTGCGTCCACTGGTGAAAAAGTCCCCTGATTTGGCAAAACATTTCCTGCGGCAAGTCCAAGAGGCAAAACTCACCTTTGGCGACCGCGTGCACTGCCCGTTTTTGCGGCCCGTATTTCTATCGCCGCAGGATGACGAACGGGTGAAATTTGTGGCCGAAACCATCGCGGCCATTGCGGAGCGATTGACTGCCGCGGCCCTGGAGGACCCTTCCCTTCTCGAACAATTTCATTTGCGCCCGGAAGAAGAGCGACTGGCACGCATGACCACAGGCTTCGGTCCTGCCAGCACGGCTTCGCGGTTGGACGCTTTCCTGCTGCCGGAATCGCTCAAATTCACCGAATACAACGGCGAATCACCCGCGGGCCCAGGCTATTCGGAAACGATGTCGGATATTTTCCGCGGGCTGCCC
>DATKPS010000194.1:0-38023 GCA_035524015.1 Candidatus Sulfotelmatobacter sp. | reverse complement strand
CGTCAGACCATTCTGGCGAGCGGCGGCGCCGACACGCTGAATCCACAGGCGGCGATACTGGCGCTTTTTCACGCGGCGATCGCGTTTGGCATAGCGATCCGCGCGATTGGCGGCCTCCTGTGCGGATTGGTAGAGCTTGCTTTTGGTAAGGAAGAAGCCTTTGGTCCGCTTGAGATACTTCTTACGCCGAGCCCGGCGTTTGGTGCCGCGTTTTACGCGTGGCATGGGTTTTCTCCTTCGTTCAACAGATTTTAGGGGAAACAAAACAGGTTGCGAAGAAACGCGACGAGGCGCATCTGGCAACGGGTTTGTTTCCGATGATTGCGTGGCGCGCCTTGCGGCGAGCGCAACGCTGGCGCCGAGCTAAAGCTCGGCATGGATGCCCTGCAAACAGGGCGGAACGGCCGGCAGGCACCCGTGTAGCGCTGCCTGACACGTTGAAGCGGAAGTGAATCCGCAACTTCGTTGTAGGGGCAGGATAAACGCGCCCCTACGAAAAACTAGGCTCCGTAAGGGAGCATCTGGCGAACGGCCGCGACGTCGCGCTCGTTGACCTTGGTGATCTTCTTGAGCTTACGCATGCGCTTGGCGGCTTTGGTGCCGAGCAAGTGGCGCTTCCCGGAATGCATGCGCAGGATTTTGCCGTTGGCGGTGACCTTAAAGCGCTTGCGCGCGCCGCGGTGGGTCTTGAGCTTCTTTTTGGGCTTCAATGAATTGCGTGGCATTGCTGTAAATCCTCTCCTGTATTGCGAGCCGATTCCGCGGCTCTGAAAATTTCGCCGAGAAAACCGAGGGTTCCGCGAACGACGTTACGCGTTCACCTGCGCGGAGCCACCAGCGCGAGGCGCAACGCCGGCGCCTTTTTTGGGAGCAAGCAGAGCGACCAAAACGTTGCCTTCCATGCGGGGCATGGTTTCGATCTGCCCGTAATCCCCGATTTCGCCAAGGAGGCGGGTCATTTTGGCGCGTCCCACTTCCTGGTGAGCCATTTCGCGGCCACGATGAAAAATCATGGCACGGACCTTGTGGCCTTCCCCGAGGAAACGAATGATCTGGTTCTTACGAACCTGATAATCGTGCTCCGCGGTAGCCGGACGGAACTTTACCTCTTTCAATTGCGAGCCACGGCTGCTCTTACGCTGCTCGTGGGCTTTTTTGTTCAGTTGATATTGGTATTTGCCGTAGTCCGTAATCTTGCAAACCGGCGGGTCCGCTGTGGGCGAAATCTCCACCAAATCCAAACCGCGCTCGCGAGCCAAGCGCATCGCCTCAAACGGCTGCATGACTCCCAACTGCGCGCCTTCTTCGTCAATCACTCGAACTTCTCGAGCACGTATCCTTTCGTTGATGCGAATACGGTCGGCCTGCCGGAAATTCCGCTCAGCGATAAATCCCCCTAAGAAAAAAAGGCACCCGGCGAACCGGGTTACACCCCGTCTGACTGGCTAACCCCAGCGGCTACCGCAGCATGGGGCAGACTTTAAAGTATAGCATGCGCGGGGCGGAACTGAGCAATAAAGGCGTTATTTAGGAATCTTGCTCCAAGCCTCGGAGGGGACGGTGCGGGATACCAACTCGAAGTCACCGAAAAGGCCGGCAATCGTGGCTTTCAATTGCGCCGGGGGCGCGCTTGGGTCTGGAACCAGGTGAAAGTCAGGACCTGGCGAGGGCATCTGAGTCACGTGGCCGATGCGGTGAAGGGAGAGGAGCAGGCAAGCCCCGGGAGCATCGTCCGCTGGATGGGCGGAATCGGCGGCCCATTCAATATAGAAAGGCAGAATACCCTCTTTCTCGTCTTCGAGGACGAGGAGCCTCCAACGCAGAAGTTCTCCGTTGGGCCTGGCGCGCGAACCAGGAAATGGGCCGACGCAGGCAATTCCTTTGGCGCGCAGCCGTGCGGCAAGGCTGTCCAGATCCTTAGCGGGTTGCGCCCAGCCTACCAGACGCGGTTCCGTGAGGGTAGGCAGTTCCTGATGCCAACTGAGTTCGGGTTGCGCCGGGTCCGGAGCCATAATCTCGAGATAGCAGCGGTTGCCCAACTTCAGGAGAGCATTGCGTGTACCTTTGCCGGGATGCGAACCGCCGGGAGCGGCGGCGTAACCCGAAACTTTCTTCATATAGGCGATGCCCTCGCCGAGATCGCGGCAACCGAGAACCAGGTGATCGGGTTGCGGAGAGTCAGCGGCCATGAGTTTTGAGCTGAGCGAGAGCGAGGCTGCGGCGGCGCCACAGGAGGCATACAGAAAAGCGCGACGACAAAGCATGAAGCACCTATTCCTCCAGGTCATCGTATGGATCAAAGTCAGCGAAACAACTTCAGCCTAGCACCGGCGATTATTGAATGCTGCGCGAATCAATTTCTTGTTTCAGAGCGGTGATCAGATCGGGAATCGGGCGTGCGCCGAGGTCGCCTTTGCTGCGATGGCGCACGCTGACGGTACCGGCTTCAGCTTCTTTCGGACCAACCACGAGCATGTACGGGATTTTCTGGAGCTGGGCGTCGCGAATCTTCGCCGGCAGCTTTTCGTTGCGATCGTCGAGATGCACGCGAATGCCGTTGCTTTTGAGTGTCTCGTAGAGGTGCTTCGCGTAATCCGCAACTTTTTCGCTGACCGGGCAGATTTCGACTTGAGTGGGAGCGAGCCACAGCGGGAAGGCGCCGGCGTAGTGCTCGATGAGGATGCCGAAGAAGCGCTCCACGGAACCGAGCAGCGCGCGGTGGACCATCAGGGGCTGGTGGCGCGCGCCATCGACGCCGACATATTCGAGTTCGAAACGAGCGGGCAAGTTGAAATCGAACTGTACGGTGGTGAGTTGCCAAGGCCGGCCGATGGCGTCAATCAATTTCACGTCAATTTTGGGGCCGTAGAACGCACCTTCGCCCACCATACGCTTGTACGGAATCTTCATGCGATTCATTACAGAGGCCAGTGCGTCGCTAGCGTGCTGCCAATCTTCCGCCTTCCCAGGGTAGTTTTCGGGGTGCTTGGGATCCCAGTCGGAAAGTTCAACTTCGAATTTGTCGAAACCGAAATTTTTCATGACCGCGTAGGCGAATTCCATACAGGCTTCGACTTCCGCCTCGATCTGCTCCGGCATGCAGAAGATGTGCGCGTCGTCCTGGGTGAATCCCCGAACGCGGAGAAGGCCGTGAAGCACGCCGCTGCGCTCATAGCGATAAACGGTGCCGAGTTCGGCGAGACGGACAGGAAGGTCGCGATAGCTGCGGAGTTTGGACTTGTAGATGAGGATGTGGCCCGGGCAATTCATGGGCTTGAGCTGGTAATCGTCCTTTTCGACTTCCATCTGACCGAACATGTTTTCTTTATAGAAATTGGCGTGGCCGGAAGTTTTCCAAAGGTCGAAGCGCATGATGTGCGGGGTGAAGACCAGGTCGTAGCCGCGGTGCAGGAGTTCTTCGCGGAGCCAGTTCTCGATGATGGTGCGGATCAAGCCACCCTTGGGATGCCAGAAAATCAGGCCGGGACCGGCTTCTTCCTGGATGCTGAAGAGTTCGAGTTCGGGGCCGAGGCGGCGGTGGTCGCGGCGCTTGGCTTCTTCGAGGCGATGGAGATAGGCGTCGAGTTCCTTCTGAGTAAAAAAGGCGGCCGCGTAAATACGCTGGAGCTGCGCATTCCCTTCCTGACCCTTCCAATAGGCGCCGGCGACGTTCATAAGCTTGAAGGCCTGGATGCGCTTGGTGGAAGGAATGTGCGGGCCGCGGCAAAAGTCGATGAATTTACCGGTAGTGTAGAAGGAGACCATGGGTTCGTCGGCCTTTTCTTCGATGAGCTCACACTTGAAGATCTGGTTGGACTCTTTGTAGAGCTTGAGGGCCTCGTCCTTGGGCAGCAACTTGCGCTCGTTGGGGAGATCGTGGGAGGCCAGTTCGTGCATCTTCTTTTCGATTTTTTCCAGATCCTCCGGAGTGAAAGGCTGATCCCGGAGAAATTCATAGAAGAAGCCATTTTCTACCGGGGGCCCAATCCCGAGTTTTACATTCGGGTAGAGCTCCATGACGGCAGCCGCCAGAAGATGCGCGGCAGAATGGCGAAAGACGTAAAGCGCGTCGGGATCCTTCTCGGTAAGAATCTGCAAGGAGACGTCTTGCTCCAGCGGGCGGCGCAGATCGTAGAGCAGGCTGCCATCCTCGGCGGGATCGACGGAATTGGAGAAAATCCCGGTTTTGTCGGCAGGATTGTCGCCATTGGTCGCGCGCACTTTGGCGACGAGCGCGGCATCGGCCAAGCGCGGAGAAATAGATTTGGCAATTTCGACAGGAGTAGTCCCCTTGGGGAAGTTCTTCACGCTACCGTCGGGAAGAGTTACGTGGATCTGATCCATGGTCGGAGTCCTAAGACGCAGAAAGCTGCGAAGTATTTAATTAGTTAGAGTATAGGCGGGCGCGAAAGGGGTCAAGGCGGAGACGCTATAGCAGAGTCACGCCGGGGAGATTCGCAAAATGCGGATCGGAGGTGACCAGGGGAACCGAGCAGTGTTGCGCTGTCGCATAGATGATCGCATCTGCCATAGCAAGCTTGTAATCGAGGCTTAGCGCAGCACTTTTGACGGCCAAAACCTCGTCAAACGCGATGAACCGCCTTCTTGCTACAATCTTGGCCTTATCGAAGTTGGCGAGATTGCACTAGGGGAACCAAATGAGGCCAGTCCTACGAGGTTCTGCGTTAGCCGCCATGTTTGTCTTCGCCACGGTGCTGCTGGCGCAAGCGCCGCAGAAGATAAATCCGGAGGACGCGCGGTATAAGGCGGACATTTTGGTGGTGGTGGCGCATCCGGACGATGAGGCGTTCTTTACGCCATACCTGGCGCGGGAAATTTACGATGCGCATAAGCGGGTGGCAGTGATTTTCAGTACGCACGGGGGCAGCGGGGTGAACCGCTTCACGCGGGAGCGTGGTCCGGCGATGGCAAACGAACGCGAGATCGAAGCGCGGGACGCTTGTGCCCGGCTGAATATTTCGAATGTGTGGTTTCTGGATGGCAAAGATACGCCGTCGCAGAACCTGCTGGAGTCGTTATCGAACTGGGGGCATGGAGAGAACCTGGAACGGCTGGTCGGGCTGATTCGCCTGACGCGACCGGAGGTGATCCTGACGCATTATCCCGGCGTGTTCATTGGCGAGAATCATGGCGACCATCAGGCTACCGGCGTGCTGACGATTGAGGCGTTTGATCTTGCGGGCGATCCGCTGGTGTTTCCTTCGCAACTAGCAGGACCGATGAATCACTACGAGTCGTATCTCTCGAATCTGCAAGCGTGGCAGGCGAAAAAGATCTATTTCGGGAGCGACGCGAACGACAACAAGCAATTTGACGGAAGCGGGCCAGCGTATTCGGTACGGGAGATTTCGCCTTCGCAGAAGAAGCCGTACTGGCGCTTGGCGCTCTATTCCGCGATGGCGCATCGTACACAATTTCCGGGGGAGATAGACCGGCTAGCGAAGATGAGCGACGCCGAACTGGAAAAAATGATGAACGATCCAAACCAGGGCTGGTGGTCGGAGCCGCTAACCCTGATTTTCGGGAAATCCGTGGTCGGCGGGAAGCCGACGGACGATGTGTTCGCGCATATCGACGAAAAACCGCAGAAGGAGTTGCTCTACCACAGCCGCAGCGTGGAGGCGGGAAGCGCAGAAGGAGCAAATCCCCGGATGGAGTTGGGAGGTCCGTGGAACTTTTATAGCGAGTTCGCCCCGGCGCACGGACTGACCCATTTAATTGTGGCGAACCCACCGCAAATTGCCATCAAGAGCGGGTCGACGCTTTCGATTCCGCTAGTGGTGCTACACGATCCTACGAAAAGTCTGACGCTAACGGTGACGGCAAAACTGCCGGAAGGATGGACGTTCAGCGATGGGAGCGGAGCATTCACATTGCCGCCAGAAGCGTCGACGAGCATTGAGTTGATGATTGATACGCCGAAGTTGACCGATGAACAGTTGAAGAAAGCAACGCCGCAGGAAGTGACGGTACACGGCGAGTCGAACGGGAAACCCGTTGGAGACATCAAGCTGCGTGTGCTGCTGAGGAAGAACGCGTTGCCGGAGTCGTAGTTCTCACTTTTTGGGACGCAGCGTTTCCATTTGTTCCCAGACGGCTTCGGGAAGCATAGCCAGATCGTTGAACTCCCCCGCCCCACGAAGCCACTGGCCACCGTCGATCACCACACATTCGCCATTGATGTATTCGGCCATGTCGCTAAGAAGAAAGGCGGCGAGATTGGTGAGCTCGAGATGCTTGCCGAAGCGCTTCATGGGATGCCGGCTGATGGCATGCTCCTCAAACTGCTTCGAGGGCATCAAGCGGGACCACGCTCCTTCCGTGGGGAACGAGCCGGGAGCAATCGCATTGACGCGAATGTGATATTTGGCCCACTCCACGGCGAGAGAAGTGGTCAACGCGAGCACACCGGCCTTGGCACAGGCGGAGGGTACGACGTAGCCAGAACCGGAATTCGCGGCCGCGTAGGTGGTGGTAATGTTCAGGATATTGCCGCCAAGTTTCTGCGCCATGCGGCGCCGGGCAAAGGCTTGCGTGCAGTGAAACGTGCCGTAGAGCACGATGCCGACCACGGAGTGAAAGGCATTGGGAGAAAGCTTTTCGGTGCGGGCCATGAAGTTCCCGGCGGCGTTGTTGACCAGTGAATCGATTTCCCCGAAATGTTGCTCTGCGGCGGCGAAGGCCGCGTCGACAGCGGCGGGTTCGCGGACGTCGCAAGTAGTAAACGCAGCGGCGCCCCCCAGCCGATGAATTTCCGCGCAAGTTTCTTTTAAAGGCTCTTCACGGCGGCCGATGAGGAAGAGACGAGCGCCAAGTTTCGAAAATTCGATGGCCATGGAGCGGCCCAAGCCACTGCCGCCTCCGGTAAGGAAAATCGCTCGGCCCTTGAGCAAATCGGATTGAAACATCACGCCTCCTTTGCGGTGCGGGAAGCAGCATTGTAGCAGGGGAATCTCAGGGGCAAGGGCGGACGGAATTAGAGCAGTAAAAGGACCAGGGCGGGATGGGGACCTGGACCCACCCCGCCCTGACGCGGAAGCGGCGAACCGCTTACCGCAATAACGCTGTGGAGCAAAGCCTTGTGTCGGCGGCGCGCTTTGCTATCAGGACCGCACGGCTCGCAGGAGCATAACAGCTCGGGCACTCCCCCATAAGCGAGCCAGGAGCAGTCACCGCTTGCCTGTACTCCCTGTTGTAGCGGGCGAGAGAACAGAAGAGCTACCTTCAGGGGAGTGCGGCGAGAAGCGTGTCCACAGCGTGAATCAAATCCTTCCAGGCGACTTCTACAGCCTCCTGGGTGCGACCGATATCGCTTTCGTCCGCGTCTTCGAGTTCCTGAATGCGGTGCTTGAACTCACCAAACCGGCTGCGGACATATTCAAGCTCCCAGTAGTGCTCGAGCTTGACGTTGACCTTTTGCCGGGCGAAGCGATTCTTCAAAACCGAGACGCGGCCGGACAAGTCCTCGACTTCAGCAACCGCGCGCTCCAGATAGGCCTCTTTTAGTTGCATGTTCTTTCCCCCGAAGCGGCACCACAAACAGGGTATCCGGTGGGCGAATCCGGCTGACGCGGTGGAAAAAGCAGGTAGCGAACCAAAGTGGGACATTCGTAAGTGATAGAAAAAAGAATACATAGCTAGATGGAGCCAAGATCCCATTGGGTCAAGCTGCGTGGGAATACACAAAGACCCATAAGCGTGATGAAAATAACGCAGTTCCCCAGGGCGGCAGCGGGTAGTTGATCTAGCTGGAAGGGGCAACCCGGGTTGTCAGTTGGCCGGGCCGACGGTGGCCGGTATGGGGAATCCCATGGCCTTGGCGTACTCGGTATCGTAAACGGGGTTGCCGGGGAATTCTTCGGTTAAGGCCTTGAGATTCTTTTGGGCCATGGCGTCCTTCTTCTCGCGGCGGGCAGACAGAGCTAGCAGGATTTGGGCGAATGGCTTGAGGTAATGGCCGTTGTCGGCGGTTTTTTGGACTTCGGACATGCCAAGTTCTTTGTCGCCGTGGATGCCGCCAAACCAGAGCATGAAACGGGCGGCGGGAGTGAGCGAGCCAATCACGTAGTAGGCGATCCCGGGGGCGACATAGGCGTCGTAGGCCTCGGGGTGCTCTCGCAGGAGGATCTCGGCATTGGCGTTGGCTTCCTTCAGATGCTTCAAGGCGTCGTAATGCCGTTTCATGAGCATGCTATCAGCATCGGACTGCATACCGGCGCAGAGCGTCAGGGCGAAAAGGCCCTCGGAATCGTGCGGCCGAGATTTCAGCTTCTGATTGGCGAGGTTGCGCGCGCGGGCACAGGAATCTTCGAAATTCTTCATGCGCGTGGGATCCGGGGTGCCCGTAATACCACCAAGGAAGCGTTTGTCGTCGAGAAAGTAGTCGCTGGTCAGAACATGCTGGAGGTAGAACTCTTCAAAGAGATAGGTGGCTGCGAGAGAAACCTGCCCGAAAGGCTCGGTGGGATGTTGCTCCGCCCATTCCTGGAAGACCTGGCGAGCCTCAGCGAACTTCTGCTGGTAGAGGAGACGGTAGCCATTTTCGAGTTCCGGGACGGAGGTAAAGGCTGGTCCGGTGGCCTGGTCCGGCGCCGATTTGCAGTAGAGAGCGGCGGCCAGTAGGGACGCCAGCAGCACATAAGACAAGACACGCATGTTCCACCTGCCTCAGAAAAGTCCGGGAAGAAATCGGGCCTTCCCGTACATGGCCTCCCGGTAGTGCGCGTCGGAGAACAGCACGCGCTCTTCGGTGTTGATTCGACGCGAGAGAACAAGTACATGGGCGGCAGAACCGACGGCGGCGGTGATCCACGCACAATGCATCAGCGGGAGCGCCAGCATCTCGACAAAAACAGCAGCGTAGTTCGGATGGCGGACGTAACGAAATGGACCCGAGGTGACTACTCCCATGCCCGTGGAGTTCATGACTTCCACGTTCCAGTGTGCGCCAAGAGTTCGAATGACCCACCAGCGAACGACATTGGCAGCGAGAAAGATCACGAAGCAGATTGCTGCGAGCAGGGGATAAAACGGGCGGTGCAGGAACACCACTTCGAGAGCGGCGCCCAAGAGCACCCCGGTATGGACGAGAACCATGGGCCGGAAGATGGGATCGACGACTTTAGAGGCGCCGTGAGCCACCATTTCGCGCTGGTGCCGCCGGGAAAGCGCCAATTCGTAAAAGCGCAAGAGCGCTACGAGAAGCAGGAGACCGAGATAAGCTTTAACACTCAATTCCATTGCAGCAACAAAAACTCTGCACTGAAGCCTGGGCCGAAGGCCGCAGCCATGGCGTGTTCGCCAGGCTTGAGGGGGCGCTTCTCAAGCCACTCCTGAAGAATAAAGAGGATGGTGGCACTGGACAAGTTGCCTACATTGGCGAGGATGTCCCAGGAAGGCTGGGTGTCGCACTTGCACAGGCCCAGTTGTTCTTCGATATTGCCCAGCAGGCGTGCCCCGCCGGGATGCAGGATCCAGCCCTTAATGTCTTTGCGGGTTTTGCCGTGGCGCTCCAGGAATCCGTGTACCAAGCTCTCGATTTCCGAGCCGATCATTTCGGGGACGTCCTTCGCGAGCAGAATGTGGAAACCCGAATCGCGCAGATCGAAGCCCATGGCCCCGAGGGAATCGGGGAAAGTGTAGGTCTCGGTGACCAGCACGCGAGGCCCGGGGCGGTCTTGGCCGCTGACAATGACGGCGGCGGCGCCATCCCCAAACAGGATGGAGGAAATCAGATTGGCTTGGGAAATGTCTTTGCGCTGGAAAGTGAGCGAGGGCAGCTCCACAGCGATGATGAGCACATTCGCGCCGGGATAGGACTTGATGTAATCGGCAGCGCGCGAGATCGCCATGGCCCCGGCGGCGCAACCGAGTTCGGTGAACGGCATGCGGCGAATGTCCGAGCGGAAACCCATAAGCTTGATGAGATGAGCATCCAGGGACGGAATCATGAAGCCGGTGCAGGAAACCGTGATGATGAGATCGATGTCTTGGGGAGTGAGATTGGCTTTGGCCAGGCATTTTTCGGCGGCTTCGCGGCCCAATTTAATGGCGTGTTCGATGTACTCGTTATTGGTCTGGCTAAGTGCTCTGGGTTCAATCGTATAGTCGATGGGGAAGATGGCGTGACGCTGGTGGACCTGGGCATTGTCGACGATGGCCATCATGGCTTCGACGCGGCGCTCGGGAATATCGAAAACCCGGCCCATGTAATATTTCACGTCATTGCGGGTAATTAGATACGGAGGTACGGCAGTGGCAGATGCGGCTATAACCGCGACGGGCGAGTGCCCGTTGGATGAGACCTGATTCGACAAGTTCAAATTAACCGTCCCCCACCCGGTGATTTTTCTTCAAAATTGGGCACAACCAGTGAGAATGCTTGGCAACCCTGGACGACGAATTCATTTAATTGGTTACTGTACATCAAATTCCGCTGCAGGGGAAATACCAAGACAAACATGTGACAACCAGCAATCTCCCGCAGCGTCAATTGCCAATGATAGTAAGCTGCTGGGATTTCTGCCGTCAAATCAGCCCGCGGCTTCCTGACTGGCGCGAATTTCCTGCCAGCGGCGGGGCCGCTTATTGTACTGCAGGATTTTTTTGCGCAGGCGGATGGATTTGGGGGTAATTTCGACGAGTTCGTCGTCAGCGATGAACTCGATGGCCTGTTCCAGGCTCAGTTGACGGTGCGGAATCAGGCGAATGGCTTCGTCGGCGGAGGAAGAGCGCATGTTGGTGAGCTTCTTCTCTTTGGTGACGTTAACTTCCATGTCTTGCTCGCGGGAATTTTCGCCGACAACCATACCCTCGTAGACCTCGACGGTCGGGCCGATGAAGAGTTCGCCACGTTCCTGTAAACCCCAAAGTGCATAGGCCGTCGAAGCCCCGGCACGGTCGGCGACCAGCGCTCCGGTAGACCGCAAAGCCATCTCGCCGCCATATTCCACCCAGCCATCGAAAATGGAGTGGATAAGCGCGGTGCCACGCGTATCGGTGAGCAATTGGCTGCGCAAGCCAATTAAGCCACGAGAAGGAATCTTGAAGTCGAGACGCACCCGGCCGGAGCCGTGATTGCTCATTTTGAGCATTTCGCCGCGACGGCTGCCGATGGTCTCCATGATAATGCCGATGAAGCCCTCGGGAATGTCGATGACCAGGCGTTCCACGGGCTCGAGTTTCTTGCCGTTTTCGCTGCGGACCACGATTTCGGGCTTGCCGACCATGAGTTCGAACCCTTCGCGGCGCATGGTTTCGATCAAGATGGCGAGTTGCAATTCGCCACGGCCGAGCACCCGGAAGGATTCGGGAGTTTCGGTGTCTTCGACACGGATGGAGACGTTGGTGAGCAGCTCTTTGGCGAGGCGGTCGCGAAGGTCGCGGGAGGTGAGATAGGTGCCTTCACGGCCACAGAGCGGAGAGGAATTGACGGAGAAAATCATGGCGAGGGTGGGCTCATCGATGGTCAGCGGCTCGAGCGGCATGGGATTTTCCAGCGAAGTGATGCTCTCGCCGATCTGGATGCCTTCCACGCCAGCAATGGCCGCAATGTCGCCGGCGACTACGGACTCCGCTTCGTCCCGCTCGAGCCCGCGGAACGTGTACAGCTTGGTGATTTTCGTGGATATGAGCTTGCCATCGAGCTTGCTGATGGCCACTTCGTCGCCGCGATTGAGCGTGCCATTGAACAAGCGGCAAATGGCTAGGCGGCCGAGAAAGTCGGAATAGTCGAGATTGGTGACTTGGAGCTGGAGGACGCCCGCGGGATCGCCGGTGGGACGAGGGATCTTGTTGACGATGGCTTCGAAGAGCGGCAGCAAATCCTGGGAGTCGTCGCCAATCTTTCGATGGGCCACACCCGCACGGGCATTGGTGTAGACAATGGGAAAATCCAGCTGGTCTTCCGTGGCATCCAAGTCGATAAACAGGTCGTAAATTTCGTTGAGGACTTCCTCGGGGCGCGCGTCGGCACGGTCGATCTTATTGAGCACCACAACCGGAGGAAGCTTTGCGGCCAGAGCCTTCTGCAGGACGTAGCGAGTTTGCGGCAGCGGGCCTTCGCTGGCGTCGACGAGCAGCACCACGCCATCGACCATGCGCAGGGCGCGTTCGACTTCCCCGCCGAAATCACTATGGCCCGGAGTGTCGACGATGTTGATCTTGGTGTCATGGAAAAACAGGGCGGTATTCTTGGCCAGAATGGTGATACCACGCTCGCGCTCCAGGTCGTTGGAGTCCATGACCCGTTCGACGACGGCTTGGTTGGCGCGGAAGATGCCGCTCTGGCGGAGCATGGTGTCCACCAGCGTGGTTTTGCCGTGGTCCACGTGGGCAATGATGGCGATGTTGCGAATATCCTGACTCATGTGCGTAAAAGCGTCTTTAGACAAAAATAGCTGCTGAAACAACCAGCAGCCCGGACGATTCCCTTTCTTGATCAGTAACAGGTGCGGTGTACGAACCTTTATTTTACCAGAGGCAGAGCGTGGGGCCAATGCCTTCGTAGCTGTTTTCTTTGTAGCGGCGGGTTTACCCCGCCGGCTAGCGGCGCAAAGTCGTTGCCACAGAGTAGGGACCGAGGCGCGTGCGGAAAGAGCAAGGTGGTGTGGTATGCTCACCGCTTTGCGCGACGGAAGAAGAAGTGTGAGGGCGAAGTGAGGGACAGCATGAGGGTGATGCGAACGGCAGTGTGGCTGGTGGTCTGTATTCTGACGCTGGCGGTGACGGGGCACGCACAGGACCAAAAGGCGCGGCCCGACCTGCCGAAACTGTTCGAAAAGAAAGAAGTGATGATCCGCATGCGCGACGGCGCGAAGCTGCACACCGAGATCTATACGCCACGGGACACCCACGAACCGCTGCCGATGCTTATGGAACGCACGCCTTACGGTGTGTCCGGAGGGCCCCAAGGCTACAGCGGACTGCTATTCGGGGCGCAGGACTTGTATGCGGACGGCTACATCTTTGTATACCAGGATATTCGTGGGCGCTATGGATCCGAAGGAGAGTTTGAGATGAATCGCCCGCTGCATGACCCGAAGGATCCGAAAGGCGTCGACGAGAGCACGGATACGTATGACACCATCGATTGGCTGGTGAAGAATGTGCCGAAGAACAATGGGCGGGTTGGCGTTTGGGGAATTTCCTACGGAGGTTTTCTGGCGGCGATGGCGATGGTGAATCCGCATCCCGCGCTGAAGGCAGTGTCTGAGCAAGCGTGCATGGGCGATGCGTGGATGGGCGACGATTTCTTTCATAATGGGGCATTCCGGCTGAGTTACGGCTTCGAATATGCGGCGCTGATGGAGACCACGAACGAAAATTACAGTTTCGAATTTAATGTGTTCGATTTGTACGACTGGTTTCTGCGGCTCGGCGTGTTATCCAACGCGAACAAGCTGTATTTTCACGGCAAAATTCCCACTTGGGATAATTTCGTAAACCACCCGACATACGACAATTTCTGGAAGGTTCATGCGGTGGAAAATGCGTTGAAGGTGGCGACGGTGCCCAATTTGAACGTAGCCGGATGGTGGGATCAGGAAGATTTTTATGGACCGATGCGCACGTACGAAAATTTGGAAAAGAACGACACGAAACATTTGAATTACCTGGTGGTCGGTCCGTGGAATCACGGCGGATGGGCGCAGGGTTTGGGAGATACGCTAGGGCAAATTCCGTTTGATTCGAACACCGCGCAATATTTCCGGCAGAACGTAGAAGCGCCATGGTTTGCCTACTGGCTGCACGACAAAGGGAGCTTGCCGTTGAAAGAGGCGCTGCTGTTTCAGACCGGCAGCGACGAGTGGACCAAATTCAACCAATGGCCACCCAAGGACGCGCAACGGAAGAACCTGTATTTTGGCGAGAACGGCACGCTTTCGTTTGCTGCCCCGGAGACCACGAGTGCGGATGCATTTGACACTTACGTAAGCGACCCGGCGCACCCGGTGCCCTACCGCCATCGGCCGATTGATATGACTTATCCCAACGATCATCCGGGTTCCTGGTATACCTGGCTGGTACAGGACCAGCGGTTTGTCGACAACCGTCCGGACGTGCTGACCTGGCAGACCGGCGAACTGCAGGAAGACGTGACCATCGCCGGAGACGTGACCGCGAAGCTGTTTGCGTCGACTACCGGAACGGACAGCGACTGGGTGGTGAAGCTGATTGACGTGTATCCGCAAAAGGTTGAGTCGGACTGGAAGTTGTCCGGGTACGAATTGATGGTCGCGGACGAAATTTTTCGCGGGCGTTATCGCAATTCGTACGAGAAGCCAGAGGCGTTAGTGGCGGGGCAGATTACGCCGTTTACCTTCAGCCTGCATACCGCGGATCACGTGTTCAAGAAGGGGCACCGCATCATGGTGCAGGTGCAAAGCACGTGGTTCCCGTTGTACGACCGCAATCCGCAAAAGTTTGTGCCGAACATTTTCGATGCGACCGCGGCGGATTACCAGAAAGCGACGCAGAAGATTTATCGTTCGACCCAGTATCCTTCCAGCGTCGAAGTTTCGGTGGTGCCGGAGAACCCCGGACACTAAGCTTCAGCGAGAAGCGACGGTGCGGTCCGGTGGCGCGGTCTTTTCTGGCCGCAGATTGAGAACCACCTGAAACCACCAGTTGGGCTGGTAACAGATCTGCACTGGCACACCGCGTAGCACCCCTTGAGTGCCTTCATAGATCGTGAAGTACACCTTCTTGCCGGTCAACTTGTGGGTGGAAGTAAAGTCGAGCTGCAGAAGGTGTTTGTGGGTGGTGTTGAGCAGCACGACATTACCGGGGCCGTGCAACAGAACATCCAGCGATTCCAGGAGAGAGACTTTCTCGAGCGAAAGGGTATTCTGCTGGGCATCGTAGATGTAGCAGCGAGAAAGCGGAGCCGGTTGGCCCTGTAGCGCGCCGTCCATCAGTTGGGCCACGGTAGCGAGGAAGCCCGCTGAGCTTGCGCACCGCGAGGAATCATCCAAAGTGCGTAAAGGGCGTTGGGAGCCGGCGAGGTGTTCCAGCATAACCGGCTCGGCGCGATCGTAGTCATGCAGGTTGTAATCCGTATCGGACAGCAGAGGCACCACCAGCGAAACAGCTCGAGAGGGCTCGACACGGCTGAGGATGCCCGTGAAGGCATGCTCGCCTCGTTCTTTTTCATGTGCCAACTCTGACTGCATTTCGCCCACGGACTTGCCCTGCGACGATTTCATGAAACCGAAGAAGGCGCTGGTGGTGACCTCTTCGTCGGGCGTGGCGGCGCTCGCTGGTTCGTTGTGCCAGGAAACTTCCGTACCCGCACCCCAGCGATTGATGGCGCGGGGCGCTTTTGCCGGATCGCTGCCGAAGAGCACCTGGATAAAGTCCATCCGGGGGTCGTCCGAGGAAACTCCCCGGCGAATGTATCCGCCACCCACGTCGTCTTTGCCGGCCCAGAAGAAGAGTAAACGAACGCGGGCGGTCATCAGGTAGTCGTATTCCACGAAGTGTTGGGGGGAATTGCGCACCCAAGTCAAGGCCTCGTCGATGGGCTGGCGGTCAGCGGATGGGGAGGAAGAAGCCGGAAGAAGAACAGAAAAAAGAGCGACGAAACAAGTAGCGAAGGCGGCCTGAGCAGCAGTCCTCATCGGGGAGCGACCTCGGGCAAGATTCGGGTCTTGCGGAGCGCGGTCATAAGCTCAAGGTAGAAACCAATTGTTGCATGGCAGTTACGGCTATTTAAATCGTAAAAACGAGCGGCCGGACAGCGCCCATTTGTGTCGAAAGAATCACCAAAATTCAAATGTTGATGCGCGTGTCATGCAGCGGTAACGCAGGATTTCTAGCTTAGTAAATAGAAAAAATCCAACTGTGCTGTGGATGTCGAACGGATTCGGAGCATCCGATGAGCGAAATCCGCACTCAGATCTACCGCTTTAAGACTCGAAACCGCCAATTCTCGGATAGCCGCGCCGGCGTTTCCCTTCATAGTCACACCATGTATTCGAAGGAATACCTGGGCCGCTTGCCGAGCTATATCGCCAAATTCCCGATTGGCTCGTATGTTCTGGAGCGGGAGATCGGCCGATTGCATCTGTACGAGGGGCGAATTTTCAACTTCAACAAGGTGTATTGGACGCCGCCGCTTTCGCCACGCGAGGCGTACGAACTGGAAAGCAAGCAGATCGAGGAGCTGGTGGGGAAAAAGGCGCTCGTTTCCCTGACTGATCACGACAATATCGCGGCTGGCTCGCGCCTGCGATTGCTGGAGAAGACACAGCGCTGCCCGATTTCGGTGGAGTGGACGGTGCCCTGGGAAGAAACGGAGTTTCATATTGGCGTGCATAACCTTCGGGCGTCACGTGCGGGTGCCTGGATGAAGGAATTCGCCCTGTATCACGCGAAACCCAATAAGGAAATGCTTGGGGACATCCTGAGGGCGCTTCAGGACGAGAAAAACACATTGATCGTATTGAATCATCCGTACTGGGATGCGGAGAGCATTGGCCCGGTGGAACATCGCCGGGTGCTGCACGGCTTTCTGGTGAACTTTCTGCCTTACCTTCACGCGCTTGAACTGAATGGCATGCGCTCGCGCCGGGAAAATCGCGAGGTGCTCTCGCTGGGCCAGAGTATCGACCTGCCGGTCATTTCCGGCGGCGACCGTCATGGGTGCGAACCAAATGCTGTGCTGAACCTCTCGCACGCAGATAGCTTCGAAGGATTCGTGCATGAAGTCCGCCACGAGAAACGCAGCGAAATCCTGCTGATGCCGCAATTTTTTGAAGCGCTGCCCCTGCGGCTGATCGAAAACGCTTGGCATGCGCTGGCGGATGCTCCCGGAGAGTTTGGCCGGCGGCATTGGATGACCCGCGTGTTTATCGAGGAAGAGGGCCAGGTGAAGGCGCTCTCGCAATTCACCGGCACGCGCTTCCATAGAATCATCGACAAGTTCCGCTGGGTGATCGGACTGGTGGCGAACCCGATCGTGAGGCCGGCGCTACGCCTGCCCTTCGTTGGATATGAAGAAGGAGGGCTATGACCCAAACGCCGCGGGTCGCGCTGTTCTGCGAGACCTACCACGAGATTAATGGTGTGGCGCTGACTGCGCGGCAACTGGTGGCGTATGCAAAGCGGCAAAACCTGCCGCTGCTGGCGGTTCACGGCGGGAAGCAGCCGGGAATTGAAACAGAAGGAACGGTGCGGCGGGTCGAGCTGAAACGGTCTTGGCTCAGCATCGGGATTGAAAGCGACCTGGAGTTTGATTTTGCTTTTTGGCGATATGCGCGAAGGCTACGCCAGGAACTTCTCGACTTTCGGCCAGACGTGATTCACATAACCAGTCCCGGCGAATTGGGCGAGCTGGGCGTATATCTCTCGCGGAAGCTGAAAGTGCCATTGGTGGCTTCGTGGCATACGAATTTCCATCAATTTGCGGCGCGCCGTCTACAGAAGTTGCTGGGGTTTCTACCGGCTAGCACAACAAAATCGACGGTGGCATGGTCACAGCAGCGGGGCTTGGGGATTTTGTTGTGGTTTTATGATTTCGCGAAAGTAACCCTGGCGCCCACGCGGCCACAGGTGGAGTGGCTCGAGAAAGAATTGGGGAAACCATCCTTCCTGATGCCCCGCGGAGTGGACCCAGAACAATTCAACCCCAAACACAGAACCGTAAGCGATGGACCGCTGCGGCTGGGATTCGTCGGGCGAGTTACGCCGGAAAAAGGCGTGCGACTGTTCCGCAAAATCGAGGAAGCGCTGCTGGCGAGTGGACTGAAGGATTTTCGAATCCTGATTGTGGGAGACGGCAGCGAGGTGGCATGGCTGAAGCGACGGCTCAAACATGCCGAGTTCACCGGCGTGTTGCGCGGCGCAGAGCTGGCGCGTGCGTACGCGAACATGGACTTGTTCGTATTTCCGTCGAAGACAGATACCTTTGGCAATGTAATCCAAGAAGCGGCGGCTTCCGGCGTGCCCTCCGTGGTGACTAATGAGGGAGGGCCGCGCCATCTCGTCGTGCAGGGGCAGACGGGTTACATCGCCGAGTCCGATGCGCAATTCGTGGCTAAAGTTGTGGAACTTGCTCACAACCGAGAACAGTTAAAACAATTGGGAGCCGCGGCACGGCATCGAGTCGAGGGAATTTCCTGGGACGCTGCATTCGAACAAACCTACAAGGCTTACCGACACTGCTTGCCAAGAGAGGTAGAAGCGCTCAATGTGGCGCAGAAAGCGCAAGCCGTACGGGCTCCCGCGAATCCACAACGGTAAACTTTATTTTGCCGCCACAGAGTGGCCTTCGCCAGACTGGAAGAAGGACCACGGACCGGCCTTCATATCGCGAAGATAAGGGGCCTGCCAAGCGTAATCCGGATGGGCATCGAGGAAAGGTTTTGCAATGAAGTCCTCGCCACACGGGTGACCCACGCGGGCGACCAAGCGCATTTCCTTGGTCATGGTGGAATCCGTGGCTTTGCCCTGAACGGCGCCGCCGGGGTAATTGGGGCCCCAGCCCCAAATGGAAATCCCTTGCGTGTTTTCGACGTGGCCGCAGAGAGTGCGCTCGTTGGCCTGGGTCTTCTTTTCGTAGCTGTCGTAGTGGTCGCTGAGCATTTGTTCGGCGAGGGCGACGTCGATCTTTCCCTTGTTTTCGTTCAGAAGCTGCTCCCAGCGCACGCGGCGGGCATTAGGCGAAGTTTCCAGGTTGTTGGGGTCGAATTGCGGCGTGTCGAGCTTTAGCACCTTGGGATCGCGGGCCCAATTGGAGCCGGAGAACGCGCCATCTTTGGTACGCCAAAGCTTATAAGCTCTCAGGCCGAGCTCGAATTGCGCAATTTCGCCGGTTTTGCGGTCGCCGAGCAGCCAATCGTTGGCGTAACCGCCGTTATTGCCGTCGAGCATGATCCGGGTGTAATCGTCGATGGAACTGGCATATTGCAGAGCTTTGCGCGCGCGCATGAATTCCGGTTTGCCGTTGGGATCCCAACCCTCGAATTGCGTGATGGTCGTTTCCGTGACCATCAAGCCGTCGCTGTTAATGCCAAAGTCGTCGTCGCTGACGATCACTCCGGGAAAGCCATCCATCAAAATGCGGTAGCCGTGCGTGGACTGAATATCGAAGATGATGCGCCAGCGTTCGCCGTTCATGTAGCTGGTCCAATTGTTGTGGGCAATGACGATCTGGCCGTCCTTGGTCCAACTTCCGGTGGCGACGAAAGCGCTGCAATTTCCTGGGCTCTTCAAATTGGGGGCATTGGCAGTTTGCTGCTGTTTATCTAGCCAGGCCACGTAGTAATCGGGAACTTCTTCGAAGGAATTGAGCGCGACGATATCGTACACATCCAGGGCCGAACCCGTGCGCGCGTGGAGCCCTTCCGCGATGCCTTCTAATTCCTGCTGATATTCGGGATCGAGCTTGGGCCAGAGCTGTTCGCGAGCGACCTCGCGGAAGAACGGCCAATCGCGATGACTGGAATGCATCATGCCGGCCTGCACCGCGGGAAAGGCGTCTTCGATTTCCTTGGCCAACATGTAGCCGTGCTGATAGCCGATGGTGAACGGCTCGCCTTCGAGGTGTACGTAGACCCAGCCGCCGCGTTCGAAACTATAAGTGCCCTTAAGGCGAGGATTGTGAGAAGCCGCCTGCTCCTCAGCGGAAGCGACGGAGGCGTCCATGGCGGTCTTGGCGTCTTGCGCGTCTGTGTAGGAGCGGCGGCCCGCCCAGAGCAACGCGGCACCGAGTATGACGATCGAAAGGGCAATCACCTTGCGCACCACGTCGGACATATCCGAAGCTCCTTTAACTAGCTGTGGGAGTGAAGAAGCGAGTCTACCGAGAATCGCGAGCAGCGACAACCCGGCGGACCAGATCGGAGACGCCTCGGGGGCCAACTGCCACTGCCACACTCAGAGCACAGGCAGGAGTGCCTGTGCCACGATGGGCAGATTGTCTGGTACATTCGACAAATGCTGACAGCGATTACGCGGAAGGTAAGTTCGTCGCTCGCGCGGTGCGAGCTCAGTTTCATCGAGCGCCAGCCCATCGAGCTGGACAAAGCGCGGGTGCAACATCAGGCGTACGAGGAATTGCTGACGAAGCTTGGGGCGCGAGTGATTTCGTTGCCGGAAGAACCGGACCTGCCGGACTCCATGTTTGTGGAAGATCCTGCCATTGTTTTGGATGAGGTGGCGGTGATTTGTCTGTTGGGGACGGAGTCACGCAGGAAAGAGGCGGCGACGATTGCGGCCGCGCTGGAGAAATTTCGCAAGCTGGCGTATGTGAAGTTGCCGGGCACACTGGAGGGCGGAGACGTTCTGGTGGTGGGGAAAAAGATTTTCGTGGGGATTACAGCGCGCTCCAATCCGGAGGGCATCCGGCAACTGGCGGTGATTGTGGAGCACTTTGGGTATGACGTCACCGCGGTGCGGGTCACGGGCTGCTTGCACCTCAAGTCGGCGGTCACGAGCCTGGGGCGGAACACCTTGCTGGCGAATCGGGCTTGGTTCGACCCGAAGCGCATGGAAGGATTCGAATGGGTCGATGTGGATGCCAGCGAACCACACGCGGCAAACGCGCTGGCCGTGCAGGATTCGGTGATCTTCCCCGCTTCGTTCCCGAAAACGCGAGCGCTGCTGGAAGCGCATGGTTTCCAGGTATTACCGCTGGACATCAGCGAACTACAGAAAGCGGAATCCGGCTTGACCTGCTCGAGCTTACTCTTTACGGCTTAATTCGAACTTCGCTCAATGTTCGCCCAAGGGCAAAAAGCACATTTATCGCGATTATTTACGAAATTTTGATTGGAATCCCGGGAAGGCATGCTATCCTTTTCGCATGTTGGCTATGGCCACGAAGCGAATCTCCTCTCCGTCGACTAAGTCCTCCAAGTCGACTACGACTGCTATTATGCGCACTACCATCGCTTCGGGCGCGGGGAGAAACAGCTAGCCAGCTAGAAAAAGTTTCCAAACCCACCGCCAGAAGCGACCTGGCGGTGGGTTTCTTAGTCTAAGCCCCCTCCAGAGACGCTCCGGCGGTAACCAAGGAGCGGTTGACCATGGAACAGGAACAACAAGAATCGAGTCACAACGCCGAGGGTGAGTTAGGCCCTTACGAACGAATTGGCTTGGAGCGGGTGTATAGGCTGCGAGCCGAGTGTCCCGAGCAGGAAAACGTCATCGCCTTCAAATTTGGCGGCAGTTCGTTGCTGGGAGCGGAGCGAATGCTCCATGCGGCGAGGCTGGTGCAGGAGGAGTCGCAGACGCGGCCGGTGGTCGCGGTGGTTTCCGCAATGAAAGGCGTAACGGACCGGTTACTGCACGCGGGATACTTGCTGGGGCAAAGCCAGAATGTGCAGGCGCGCAAGGAGGCCGAACGGGTTGCGGAACTGCACCGGTCAACGCTCGCAGAGCTGCAAATGGCGCCGGTGGAGCACCAACGCGTGGAACAAGAGCTAGCGTTGCTGACGGGCGATCTTTTGCACGAGGCTCCGTTGCGCGGTCGCGTGCAGGCCACGGGCGCTTTGCTGGACCGGCTGGCATCGTTCGGGGAACGCTACGCTGCCCGGCTGTTCGCCGGAGCGCTGGGTAAGATTGGGGTCACCTCGGTTCCGGTGGCTTCTTCCGATTTTGTGCTGACTTGCGATACATTTCGCGATGCGAAGCCGCATTTGGAGCACACGCGGACCCGCGGGCGTGAGATTCTGCTGCCCTTGCTGGAAGCGGAAATCGTCCCGGTAGTGACGGGCTTTATCGGCGCGACACAGGACGGGCGAATTACAACCCTGGGGCGAAACAGTTCCGATTTCTCGGGTGCGCTGATTGCCCATGTGGTGGACGCGGAAGAATTGGTGATCTGGACGGATGTCGACGGAATTTACACTGCGAATCCGCGCGAGTCCGAAGAAGCAAAGTTGCTGCACGAACTGAGCTACGATGAAGCCCACGCGCTGGCGGCGAGCGGTGCGAAAGTACTGCATCCTCATGTACTGCCACTCGCGGCGCAAACGGAAATGACCGTTTGGGTGCGAAACACCTTTAAACCACAGGCGCGCGGCACGCGCATCGGCTCGCAACAAAAGGGAGGATTGGCATGAACGCTCGGGCAAATACGAAAAGATGGCGCGCGGGCGTGCTGGGCGCCACGGGAATGGTCGGGCAACGCATTGTGAAGCTTTTGGCGGATCATCCGTGGTTTGAGTTGACGGCGGTCGCCGCGTCGGAACGATCCACGGGAAAAACCTATGCGGAGGCGGCGCGGTGGCATTTGGAAGGTCCGGTGCCGGAAAAGGCCCGAGGGCTGGTGGTGAAGGATCTGGACACAACGCTGGATTGCGACTTTGTTTTCTCGGCGCTGGATTCTTCAGTGGCGGGGGAAGCGGAAGAACGGTTTGCGCGAGCAGGCTATCCGGTGGTGAGCAACTCCAAGAATCATCGCATGGATCCGGATGTGCCGCTGCTGATACCGGAGGTGAACGCGTCGCACATTAATTGCATTCCGGTGCAGCAGAAGAATCGCGGTTACGATACCGGTTTCATCGTGACGAATCCAAACTGTTCCACGGCGGGTTTGGTGCTGGTGCTGAAACCATTGGCAGATTCATTTGGTTTGGAGAAGCTGTTCGTGGTGACCCTGCAGGCGGTTTCTGGAGCGGGCTATCCGGGAGTTCCGGCGATGGATGCTCTGGGAAATGCGATTCCCTTTATCAGCGGCGAAGAAGAAAAGATGGAAGCGGAACCGCAGAAGCTGCTGGGGAAATGGGACGGGAACCGCTTCATCGACGCGGGTCTGGGAATTAGCGCGCATTGCAACCGCGTGCCGGTGGTGGATGGGCACCTGGAATGCGTTTCGGTGCGACTGAAGAAGACGGCCACGATCGAGGAAGTGCGCGAGGCACTGCGGGAATTTGAGGTGTCCGAAGAGCTGGCGTCCTTGCCGACCGCGGTGAAACACCCAGTCGTGGTGCACGACGGCGAGGATCGCCCGCAGCCACGAAAGGATGCGAATACCGGGCATGGCATGGCGGCGGTGGTTGGCCGCGTACGCGAATGCCCGCTGCTGGACGTGAAGCTGACGCTGCTGTCGCACAACTTGCTCCGCGGAGCGGCCGGAGCGGCGGTGCTGAACGCGGAGTTATTGGCAGCGCGGGGCTTCCTGAAGAGCCGGTTGGCCGAAACGCCGGAAGTCGAAGAGGCGATTCGGTAGCGTCGGGCGGCTTACACGACGAAATTGAAATAATAACGGACCAAGTGGAAGAAAATCGGCGCGGCGAAGCAAAGCGAGTCGATGCGATCGAGGATGCCGCCGCGACCTTCGACCACAACGCCAAAATCCTTAATGCCGATGTCGCGTTTGACGGCGCTCATCACCAGATTGCCGTTAAAGCCGAGAATGCAAATCATCAAAGACATCCCGGCGGACTGGAATGGCGTGAAGGGGGTTACCCACCAGAGCGCCGTACCGATGGCGGTGGCACAGACAACGCCGGCAAAAGCGCCTTCCCAGGTTTTACTGGGACTGACGCGCCAGGCAATTTTCGTTTTGCCGATAAGTTTGTCCCACACAAATTGAAGGACGTTGTTCATCTGATCGACAATCCCGAGATATAGAAGCAAGCGCGCGTCGTGCCCGTGAAAACCGGGAATTTTGAGTTGCAGCAGCGCGGGGACATGGCTAAGCGAATAAACGCAGACCATGATGCCAAACTGGATTTTCGAGGCGCGTTCGAGGAACTGTTCCGTATCGCCGGCGATCGCGATACTCGGCGGAATATAAACGCAGGCCAGCACCGGAATCATGGTGGCGAACAGCAAGTACCACTGCATGCCGATGAGGTAATACTGCAGCGGCATGATCACAAAGAAGCTCCAGAATAAAGTGCGGTGATCGCCGCGGTGCGTCGGCACCAGGGTCATGTACTCGCGCATGGCCAGGAAGGAAATGATGCCGAAGAGCACCAGCGCTCCGATTCGTCCGAGTAGAACCGCCAGGGTAAAAATGGCGCACATCTTCCACCAGGCGGGGACCCAGTCGTTCAGATTCGCGATCGTGCCGCGACTGCCTTCTGCGCGACGAGGGCCTTTCTTGCTGTTGCCGATGATGCTAAGGATCACCAGCAGGAAAAGCACGCCGCCGAACAGCCAGTCGAGTTTGGCATCGTGAAGAAATTCCGACATCAAGAAGATCCGATCCGGCGCAGACTGGAGACCGCGTCGCGCGCACGTTCGAGAAAAACATCCTTATCTTCCTCCGGCGCGATGCGCAATGGCTTGCCGAAGGTCAGCAAACTGAGCATGGGCACCGGCAAAAATTCTCCCTTGGGCAGAATGCGGTTGAGATTCTCCAGATAGGCTGGCACTAACTCTACATCAGGGCGGCGCTCCGCAAGGTGGTAGAGCCCGGAACGGAAAGGACCGACTTTTTCGCCGGTGCCCCGGGTGCCTTCCGGGAAAAGAATGAGGGAATGCTCGGTACCGAGGGCCGCGGCCATTTCGTCGATAAGATGACGGCCGGCAAAATGGGGCTCGTCTGGGGTTTTAGACTTGGCCGGGGAGCCACGTTCCAGAAAAACGGCGTGAAACACATTTTGTGCCAGATAGCGCCGGACGGCGGTGGCTTCCCAATAATCTTTTGCGGCAATAGGGCGAGTTTTGGCGCGTATCTCGGAGGGAAGCGCGGACCACAGCACAACAAAATCGAGATGGCTGGTGTGATTGGCGAAATAGATGCGCTGGCGTTCGTCGGGTTCGCACCCGGCCCATTGCACCTGCACGCCACTGATGCCGCGTCCAACCGCGGCCAGCAGGCTAGCAATGGGGTGAATGTGGTTGCTCATTAATCAGACCACAGGCTAAAGCCCGTGCCACAGGCGGTATTACCAACACACCCTAAACTGAATTTCCTGCCCTTCGGCATACTTTTGCAACAAGGAAGTCATGCGCTGACACGAAGATTGCAAGCCCTCCGCGCCCCCAAAAGAGACCAGAATTGCGCCGACGTTGCGGGTCGCGGACGTGACCATGGTGCGTTCGGAATCGCTGGTGGGACTGCCGTGCGGCCCGTCTTCGTCCGAAAAAACCGGCAAGCCTTCGAGATTGAGATCGTATTTGCCAATGCCCTTGTAGGTTTCGCCGGCGCGGCCGGGCCGAAAGACGATGTCACCGTGTACGCGCGCCAGATCATACAGCCCAATCGGCAAACGGCTTTCGACGGAGATCAGGTTGATGATGTCGACCACAGAATTGATTTGCGGGAAGCCTTTTCCACTGATGATGCGACGCAGCAAAGCTTCAGCTGAGCCACGATAACGTGCCGGATCCTTGCCCAGCGCTTTGTAGCCGGCGCGCGTCGCCAGGATTTTGGGGGACTCCAGCAGGGTGCGCGGATCGGCAATATGCAAAATCTCCGTTTCGCGCAGTTTCATTTCTTCTTGCAGATCCACCGGCGTTTCCCGCGGAACCACCTTAGCGGTTAACACTCCCAGCGAGGTTCGAGGACATTTGAGTTTTAACCCAGGATCGATGGTGACGTTGACCATGCGAGTAAGAATAACTGACGCCGCAGCGATTCGCACACGTCAAGACGCGCGGGGAGGGGCCGGCCACGAAGTTTCGGAGGAGCTAGCGCAAAACCGGCTTAGCGCGGCAGGCCAGGCAGACATACGTGGTGTTGCCGGTTACTTTGCCCCATTCAATGCGGCAGACGGCACAAAGCTCCATAGATTGGTAATCGCAGTCGGCGCAGAGTTCGTCGCTGCGAGAGGGAAGCTCCTTGGCATATTCGTTGATGGGGACCTTGGTGCCGCAGCGTGCGCAACGAATCGTGATGAGCTCGCCACCAATCGCGGGAGCGCTGGCGACTTTCTTGTCCAGGAGTTCGAGAGCGCGCTTGGCAATGTGCTCGGCGGTCAGCCCAAAATGCTGCACCAACTCCCAGGGATTACCGGAAACGCCGAAGCGATCCTCGACGCCAATCATGCTCCACTGTAAGGGCTGGCGGAAATTCGAGCGGTGACGAAGAATGGCACCGGCGATGACATTGCCAAAACCGCCGACTTGGTGCTCTTCGGCGGTAATGACCACGCGGGTTTCGTCAGCCGCGCGGACGATGGTTGCCACGTCGAGCGGCTTCACCGTGTGTACATTCACGATGCGCGTTTCGATGCCATATTCTTCCTTGAGGATCCAGGCGGCGCGCATAGCCTCGGGCACCATAGGACCGCAGGCGATGATGGCCAGTTGTTCGCGTTCGTTGTGGTAACGGGGACCGAGAATCGTGTCGAAGGCATCGAGAAACTTTTCCTGCTGCCCCCGATAGCGAATCACGTTCGCCACGCCAAATTCGAAAGGTGTTTCCGCGTTGGTGACCATGGGAGTGGCCTCGCGGGCAAAGCGCAGATAGCACGGGCCTAGCACGGAGAGCAGCGTATGCTCCGTGGCCTTTTCCGTTTCCACGGAATCGCAAGGGACCACGACGTTCATGTTCGGAAGCACGTTGGTCAGCGTGATTTCTTCCAGGGCTTGGTGTGTGGCTCCGTCGGGCCCCACCGAAATGCCGCCGTGGGCGCCGGCAATTTTCACATTGAGGTTGGAGTAGCAAATCGTCGTGCGGATCTGGTCCCAGGCGCGGCCGGAAGCAAAAACGCCATAAGTGCCGGTCACGGGAATAAATCCTTCGCGCGAGAGGCCCGCGGCGACGCTCATCATGTTTTGCTCGGCAATGCCGACGCTGAACACCCGGTTCTTGCGTTCTGGATGCTTGGCTTCGAAGTCGGTGATGCGGATAGAACCGGAAATGTCCGCATGCAGCGTGACCACCCGCGGATCTTCCCCGGCTTTCTCTAAACCGCGGCCAAATCCCATGCGCGTAGGGTCCATGTCCACTTTCATGTTGGCGCGAGAATTCCACCAGTAATCGTTTACGAATTTGGGGATGCCGGCTTTCGCTCTCTTGGTGGCCTCCGAGGCGCTCGCGGCGGCACGCTGCAGCAGGGCATCCACGCGCGAACGAGGGAAATCGGGCGTAAGCAGCTCGGGCAAAGCTTTTTCGAATTGCTCTTTTTTCGGAGCAGTGCCGTGCCAACTTGCCTCGTTTTCCATGTACGAGACACCCTTGCCTTTAACCGTGCGCGCCAGAATGACTGTGGGGCGTTCCGTCTGCTGCCGCGCGCGGGTGAACGCGTCCAGGATTTGCGGCATATTGTGGCCATCGATTTCGATGACGTTCCATCCGAAAGCCGCGTACTTGTCCTTCAGCGGTTCGACGCTCATCACGTCTTTCACCCAACCATCGATCTGCAAACGATTGACATCGATGATGGCGCAGAGATTGCCCAACTTGTAGTGGCCGGCAGCCATGGCCGCCTCCCAAACGCTGCCTTCCTGCTGCTCGCCATCGCCCATAATCACGTAAACGCGAAAGGCTTCGCCGCGCAATTTTCCGGCAAGCGCATTGCCCACCGCGGCGCCGAGCCCCTGCCCTAACGAGCCGCTGGAAACTTCCACGCCGGGAACCTTCAACCAATTCGGATGGCCTTCAAACTTCGCGCCCAGTTGCCGCAGCAACACCACATCGTCGAGCGGAAAATAACCCGCGCGGCCCAACGCGACGTACAACGCAGGTGCTTTGTGTCCTGCGGACCAGAAGACGCGATCGCGATGCGGCCAATTGGGATCGGCTGGATCATGATTCAAAACATTTAAATAGAGTGCCGCAGCCACGTCCATCACCGACAAAGTGCCGCCGGGATGACCTGAGCCTGCGGCAAAAATGCTGACGACATCCATGGCGCGCATTTCTGCGGCGGCCGCTTGCAATTGCGGCACGTCAAGGCGTGGACCGCGAGCTTCCGGATTGGCTTTCATGGCGAAAGCTCCTTTGGCAGACACTGAGCCAGAAGACTCAGCGGTTGCGGGGATTCCCCTCGGGGAATTGTCGGCCGGGCTCCATTGGGCTCAGGGCCACTCTGATTGCCAATTACCTAATTCGTTTAATTCCAATGAGTTAAGTGGCAGCAAGTAACCATAATCGGAACGTCAGCCCCGACAGGTCATGGAATCCACTGGCAACTATTCCTTTAACGAAGCAAAAGGGAGGCCAGACTGCGTCGAGTTTTGGATTCAGCCAAGCGGCTTCAGACGCGCCGTAAAATGCCGCAGAAATGGAGCGGAATGGGTTAATTCGTAGCCGGGGATCTTGTCGCGGCGTCGCCATACATCGAGGATGACTTCCACCACATATTCGATGTGACTCTGCGTGTAAACGCGCCGAGAAATGGCCAGGCGCACCAAATCCATGGTGGCGTGTTCGCCGAACATCAGCGTGCCAATTTCCACGGAACGAATTCCGCCCTCGAGATACAGTTCCACGGCCAGCGCGACGCCCGGAAATTGCGACACAGGAATGTGCGGCAGGAAGGCACGCGCATCAAGATAAATGGCGTGGCCACCCGGCGGCTGCACAATCGGCACACCTTCCTGGGCAATGTGATTGCCGAGAAACGCAGTGGAGGCGATGCGATACTGCAAATAGTCTTCTTCGAGCGCTTCGTTTAAACCGACGGCGATGGCATCGAGATCGCGGCCGGCAAGTCCACCGTACGTGGGAAAGCCTTCGGTAAGAATCAACAGATCCTTTTCCTGCTGCGCAAGAATGTCGTCGTTGGTGCACAGAAAGCCGCCGATATTGGCGAGACCATCCTTCTTCGCAGACATGGTGCAGCCATCGGCATAAGAAAACATTTCGCGAGCGATATCGCGCGGAGTTTTGTCGGCATAGCCCGGTTCGCGCAGCTTGATGAAATACGCATTTTCCGCGAAACGGCACGCGTCGATATACAGGGGAATGCCGTGTTTCTTGCAGATTTGTTTCACGTCGCGAATGTTGCCGAGGGAGATGGGTTGGCCGCCCCCGGAATTATTGGTGACCGTGAGCATGACCAGCGGAATCTTCTTTGCACCTTCGCGCTCGATCAGTTCGGTTAGCTTTGCGGTGTCCATGTTCCCCTTGAAGGGATGGAGGTGCGCCGGCTCTTTCGCTTCGGGAATGGGGATGTCCACGGCGTGAGCGCCCACAAATTCGCAATTGGCGCGAGTGGTGTCGAAATGGGTGTTGTTCGGGACGATGTCATCCTTCTTGCACATTACGTTGAAGAGAATGCGTTCAGCGGCGCGGCCCTGGTGCGTGGGAATTACGTGGTGAAAGCCAAATATGGACACGATGGAGTTGCGGAAGCGTGTGAAGCTGGGCGAACCCGCATACGATTCATCGCCGCGCATCATGGCCGCCCACTGTTCGGTGGACATGGCCGAGGTGCCGGAATCGGTGAGCAGGTCGATCAGGATCGCTTCGGATGGGACGAGAAACAGATTGTAGCCGGCGTCTTCGATCAGCTTTTTGCGTTCCGCCGGAGTGGTGCGGCGAATAGGTTCCACGCTTTTAATGCGAAACGGTTCGATGATTGGACGAGTGGACATGGTGTGGCAGGCTCCTTGCAAACACTACCACACCTCAATGCGGTGCTCCGTGACCCAGCCGCTGCAAAAAGTTAGTCGTCACCGTGAGCCGGTTCGGGTTCGCCCGCCACTTCTTCTTGCTCTTCGTCGGGCGTGGTGATCAGCCCACGCTTCGCCAACTCGCGGTAGTATGCAGGCCGTGTATGCCGGTAATGGTCGGCCGGAATTTTGCCATCGAGCCAGGCCGTATCCATCGGATATACGGCCGGATCGAAAATAACCAAATAGAAGTGCCAGATCAGGATCGCGAAAGTGGCCAGCAGCGCTTCATACCAATGCACCGCGGTAGCAGCGTCCGTAATCCATTTGGGGAAATGGCGCAGTACAAAATTGTTGAACCACAGGATGAAGCCGGAAAGGGCCATGACCATGGTGCCCCACATGAAGGCCCAATATTCCATTTTCTCGGCGTAATTGAATTTGCCGAATTTCGGTTCCTTGTTGGAGAGGCCAAGGTTGTAGCGCAGCACCGCCAGAATGTCGGTGGCGTCATCCAGATTGGGAAGCATGCCCCAAAGAAAGGCGCGGTCTTGTTTCCGAGTGATGAGGTGAACAACGTGGAAAACCGTGGCAGCGATCATGACCACCGCCGCGGTGCGGTGGAGACCACCGCGCACCCCGGCGTTGGCTTCCCACATCAAGATGGGTTTGGCCCACCAGCTATCGGGGAACTTCAAAGCGAAGCCGGTAACCACCAGAGTGGGGAAGCTGGCCATAATGCCCCAGTGCGCGATGCGGAACCACAGATTCATGCGCAGGGCCACTTCGGTGCTTTCGTGCCGAGGCTTGCGCCGGATGAGCTTGCTGAGCAGGTCCAGCAGATTGTGCAGCAGCATGAAGCCGAGGGTAAACGGAATCAGCGTCAGGTATGTCCAACGGATGAAGCGCACCACCGGATGGTTCGGGCCCGAGCCCGTTTGCACGTGAACCGCTCCAATGGCATAACGCGCCTGATTCACTCCGGTGTGGCACTGGCCGCAGGTCTTGGGCAGATTTGCGGCGTTTACTGTGGAGCGAGGATCGCTGGATTTGAAGATGCTGTGGACGCCGTGGCAAGAGGCGCAATTGGCGGCAGTGAGCTTTCCCTCGCGCACCGCCAAGCCGTGATAGCTATCCGCATAGGAGGGCACGCGATCCGCCGGCAGATCGTACAGTTGCGCCATGCGTTTGCTGGCATGGCAGCGGCCGCAGGTCTCCGCAGAGACGTTCGCGGCATTCACGGGCGAAGCCGGATTCTTAGGATCGAGAATGAGGTGCTCTCCGTGGCAATCGACGCACGCCGGAGCATCTTTCACGCCGGCTTGCACTGCCACGCCGTGCACACTCTCCTGGTACATCTTGGCGATTTCGCCGTGGCAAGATGCGCAGGTTTCCGACACTTTCCAGTGATTTACGCGGGAGTTTGCGTCCTTGGCAGGAAGAATGTCGTGGTTGCCGTGACAGCTGTTGCAGTCCGCGGCCTTTTCGCTGCCCGCGGCGATCGCGCGGCCGTGCACACTCTGCTTGTAGGATTCGACCGGATGCGCGACGGGAATCTGATGACGCGACAAAAATCCCGCATTGCTGTGGCACTTCGCGCAGGTATCCGCCAGGTTTTTGCGCGCCACCGCGGAATCGGGTTCGCTGGCGGCTTTCACCTCATGAATTGAGCCGTGGCAAGACATGCATTTCGGGGCGTCGGGATCACCCTTGGCGGCGGCTTGCCCATGAATACTGGACGCGAACTGCTTCACTTCATCCGCGTGGCACTCGTTGCATTTCGCCGGCGCCAGATTTTCCGCGGTAGTGAGTTCATGCACGCTGCCGTGGCAAGTGGCGCAGGCGGAATCGCCCAGCACGGAGTGCGCACTGGTGGCGAAGCCCTTGGCTTCCTGATCGTGACAAGTGGCGCATTGCACTTTCGGCACGTTCGCAGGATGCGGGAAATCCTTGATCGACGTGTGGCAATCCTGGCAGCCAAGGACGCCGTGGGCGCTGGCCGCATGCTTAGCGGGATTGATGGATATATCTTTGCCCTTGTCGGACTTCATGCCTGCTGCGCCATGGCAAGCCAGGCAAGCCTCATCCTGTTTCAAGGGATGAGCATTTTTTGGTTGTGCGGTAGCGCGAGTGGGAGCGAGCACCCACGCCAGCGCGAGAAGCAAGGCCGAAACAAGAAGGGTGTGGCCTTGCCTTTGCGCTCGGTTGGAGCTCATAAGGCACTACCTCCGGGCCCGCAGGCCCACGAAATTTTTATTGCTGCAATCCCAGGTCCGTTAAGACTTTGGGTTTTTCCTCCTGCACCGCGAGTAGATTGTGGCAAGCATTACAATCATTCGTGATGGTTTGGCCGTCCGCGCTGGTGTGCGAGCCATCATGGCAACGGAAGCAGCCGGGAAAATCGTTGTGGCCCAGATTGTTGGGGTGAACGCCCCAAGTCACCTTCATATCGGGGAAAATATTGCGCAGATAAATATCCGCGACCGCGTCGGCGGATTGGTCTACCAGCGCTCGCTTGTGGTTGTATACGTCGGGATAAGTAGTGCGGTAATAGCTGGTAAAGCCTTCGACGATTTTGGCCTTGGCGGTATCACGGTCCGGATAATCTACCTTGAGCAGCTCCACCGCCTTCTTCCGGGCGAAGGGCAATTCCGGGCTGATAAAGCCGCGGGACATCCGCAGATCGACCGCATTTTCCGGCAATTCGAAGTTGTGTGTCGGACGATTGTGGCAATCGATGCAATCCATCGCGCGCTTTTCGCCCTTCTCCAGCTGTTCTTTGGTGACCTTGATATCCGAGGAAACGTATTCGACGGTCTTGCCCTTATCGTCGGTGTAGTAAACCACCGGAATCACCTGGCGCTTGTCGTCGGTGGAGATGTAGTGGATGCGCGAGCCGGCGTCCAGGTGGCGTCCGTGGATACCCACAGAACCTTGCCAGGTCCGGCCCCCTATCTTCAGCAGCAGGACCGTCTTTAGCGGCGTGTTCTTTTCGTCTTCGGTGTACGTGGTCTTGACCAGGAACCTGTCTCCCGTGAAGCGTGCCGGCCAATGGCACTGCTCACACGTTTCTCGCGCCGGACGCAGGTACTTCACCGGGGAAGGAATCGGGCGGGAATAGGTGTGAAAAGTGACCGCGAAAACCTGACGCAATCCAGAGAGTTTGGACTTGACGAACCAGCCGGCGCCCGGGCCGATGTGGCATTCCACGCAATCGACCCGCGAGTGCGGCGAACCTTGGTAGGCGCTGAATTCGGGCGCCATCACCGTGTGGCAGGTCTGCCCGCAGAACGTGGTGGTGTCCATGTAAGAGACGCCGCGATAGGAAGCAAAACCGAAGATCATGATGTTTAACGCAGTGGCAAAGCTGATGAAGAAGAGCCCGTTGCGGACCATCGGCGTTTTTAAGTCGATCTCCGGATAGATCGACGGCAATTCACCATTAGCCCGAAGTTTGCGGCGCCGGAAATAAATGCCGATGGGCATCAAAAGCAGGCCGAGCACAAAAACACCGGGCAGAATCAGGAAAATCAGAATGCCGACATAAGGATGAGGAGGGCCCGGCAGGATAAAATCGTAAATCCAGAAACCAAGCAAAGTGATGGCGCTGCTGGTGGTCAGCACAACACCGATGAGGCTCACTGTATTCTGGCTCAGGTAATAGAGCAGCCTGGCCCAATCTTTTAGGGGATTTTGCATACTCATGATCCGAGGGGTCCTCGCCTTTCAGTTCGCGACCGGCGCGTCTTCCGTGCACATAGAAGAGCCCCGACGAAGGATACGCCGGGGCCCAGGAACAACTGCTGTGTGCCTGTGTCCTACAGGCCCACCGGCGAACTTAAACGGCTACTTGAGCGTGGCGAGATAGGCAGCGACGTCTTTCACCTGATCCGCTGTGAGGTTCTTCACGCCTGCATGCTTCGGCGAAGTCGTGATCTGCTTCTGGATTTCATCGGCTGTCTTGCCTTTGATGGCGGGCGCCTTCATGGCGTCTTTGCCTTCGGCGTTCGCACCATGGCAGGCCGCGCACTTCGCTTTAAAGAGCTTTTCACCGTTGGCCGCATCCTGAGCGCAAACCACGGAGCCGGCGAACGACAACGCTGCTAAAATTGCTATCCCTGACAAAACCTTCTTCATCACTTCCTCCTTGTTTGTTTTACTTGCACGAAGCGCGTGAGGAGCGTCCGCGCTTCGTGCCAGAACCCACTCCGGTTACTTCTTGAGCGAACGAATGTACGCGACCATGTCCTTCACCTGATCAGGAGTCATGGACTTGTACGCCGGCATCTTCGGCGGCTTGCCATTGGTGATGATGCCGCTCAGATCCGCGTCGCTCTTCTTCTGCACGTCGGCCGCGGTCAGATCCGTGTTTGGCATGGACTTCCCCTTGCCGTCCGCACCGTGGCACATGGCGCACTTGGCCTTGAAGGTTGCTTCCGCGGCGGCCACATCTGCTTTCGCCGGTGTGCTGAACAGGCAAATGCCCGCCAGCAACGCGCCGGTGAGTGCGACCGCTCCCAGGTTCTTGGTTGTTTGATTCATGTTCTTCTCCTCTATGAGTTTTCGGCGAGGACCCAACTCGCTTCCCCCCGGTCTTGCTAAAAAGCACAACGAACGGACAGCGCCATCAGGTTCGCCTGGAAATTGCTGGGTGCGTAGAGGTCCTGACAGGAACTGTCCGAATCTTCGTGGTAACCGTAATAGTCCCAACTGGTATGTTCTGTCCAGTGTTTTGCAAACTGGCAGAAATGACCAGGCAGGGATAATCCGTCGCAAAGGGTGCAGCCAAATATCACACCGCCCTTCGAAGGAGCGAAGAGCAGTGATGGCGCGACAGAAAACAGGCTGGATTTCCTCATGCGACTCCTTCGTTGCGTCGAGCCAGCGCGCAGACGAATGAACACGTGCGGAGTTGGGCGGACCCCGAATGCGCAAAACCGGCGTGGGTTAATGAACTATAAGGAAGGAGAAATTACCCCGCGCTCAGTGATCGCGGGAAGAATCGAAAGGATGTCTTAATGTTTGCAGTAGCAGCGTAAAATGTCAACAAAATATGCGCTCGATGATGAAAAATTCATCACCAAACCCGACAATTTCAGTCCGCCTTGCCTGCTTCTGTCTGCTGCTTGCCTATGTATCTAAAGGATTTCCCCGAATGAGCTAAGAGTTTTTCTTCTAGGCTTGCAGGCAGGTATGACCTATAATCCCCCCGAATTTCCCGCCCGCCGCAACGGCCTGTGGATTGGCCCCGGCAAACAAGCCTCAAGGAGCCTTACGTTATGAAAAAAAAATGGATTTCGGTGTTCGCGGCGGCATTATTGGCCCTGACGAGCACCAGTGTATTTGCAGACGACGTCAAAGAAGTAGATCGCGTGGAGAACTCGGGAAAGGTCATGACGGAGATTTTGAACGTGCCGGATGACATTCCTTCGGACGTTCTGAACAAGGCCTATTGTGTCGTAGTACTGCCCTCGGTTCTAAAAGCGGCGTTCATTGTGGGAGCGAGTTACGGCCGTGGGGTGATGACTTGCCGGAGTGGCGCCAATTTTGAAGGCCCGTGGGGAGCTCCAACCATGATGGCCTTGGAAGGTGGCAGCTTTGGGTTGCAGATCGGTGGCGAAGCGACAGATTTCGTTTTGCTGCTGATGAGCGACCGCAGTGCCAAGGGCATCCTGACCAGCAAAGTGAAGCTGGGAGCGGACGCCTCGGCGGCCGCAGGGCCCGTGGGCCGCACGGCTTCGGCAGAGACGGACGCCACCATGCGCGCGGAAATCTTGAGCTACTCGCGGGCACGCGGTGCATTTGCGGGTGTTTCGTTGGACGGCTCCACGCTGCGTCCGGACAACGACGCCAACAAGAAGCTGTATGGCAAAGAAATCAATGCCGACGCTATCGTGTTAAAAGGGGCGGTGAAACCACCGCCAAGCGCAAGGACATTGCTACACACTTTGGACCTGAAAACGCCACATCGAAAGAAGTAAAGGCAGCGGTCGGTTCAGACAGTCATTTGGGCGGCGACGAAGTGGTCGCCGCCCCTTTTTATTTTGTGGGTCAGGAGAACTGGTAACCGCGCGCGGAAAGCGCCGGCGCCATGGGCAGGGTGTGCAGCGGAATGCCCGTCAGCGCGTAAATGGCATTGGCAATCGCCGGTGCTATGCCGAGGATGGGAGCCTCGCCCGCTCCCACAGATGGCTGATCCTTGCGGTCGATCAAAAGCGCATCCATCCGAGGGACATCGCGGAAGCGGGGCACGCGATACTTCGAGAAACGATTGTTGAGGATGCGGCCGTTGTCGAATTCAATCGCTTCGAAAATGGCGCCGCCGATGCCCATGATGTTCGCCCCAATCAACTGATTGCGCACACCATCGGGATTGACGACTGCGCCACAATCGAAGGCGGTCAGCACACGCTCGACCTTAATCGCCTTGGTTGCCGGGTTCAGAGAAACCTCAGCAAACGTGGCGATGTACCCAAGTTTTTCATAGCCACCACCCATGCCGAATCCATGATTGGCTTGGCGCGGTTTGTCCCAGCCGAATTGCTTGGCGCCTTGTTCGAATACAGCGCGCAGGCGCTCTTCTTTCAGATTCTTCAGGCGAAATTCCAGAGAATCCATCTTGAGTGAAGAGGCCATTTCGTCCATGTGTACTTCGCGAGCGAAATGATTCGCAGTGGCCGCGAGCGCGCGATAGGAACCTTGGCGCAGGGGTGAATTCACGGGATGGAATTGAATGCGCTGGTTGGGCACTTCATAGTAGGTGCGAATGCCAGCCCCGCCCGAATTGTAATTGTGAAATTCCCACGCAGTGATTTTTCCGTCGGCGCCCACAGCGCTGCTTACTTCGATTCGGCCTGCAGGCCGGAAATAGGCCCAGGTGAATTCCTCCTCGCGGGTCCACACGAGTTTTACGGGGCGTTTTGCGGCGCGAGCCAGCCGCGCCGCTTCGAGGGCAGCTTCACCGGTGTGCTTTCCGCCGTAGCCAGAACCCATATCCGGCATCAGCACGCGCACTTGTTCCTCGGGAAGATGAAACGCCGTGGCCAATTCGCTGCGAACGCCAAACGGCCGCTGTGTGCCGGTCCAAACGGTGAGCTGGTCGCCCTTCCACTGAGCCAAAGCGGCGCGCGGTTCCAAGGGGGCGTGCGCGATGTAGGCGATGTCGAAGGTGGAATTGAGGCGACGATCGGACGAGGCAAAGATTTTGTCGACATTTCCAGTTTCGTAAGCGGAATCCCGTTCGCCCGCTATCTGATTGTTCTTCAGATAATCGAAGAGTTCGTGGCTGGAGGGCTGCGGCACAGACTTCCACTCCACGTGGATCGCGGAAGCGGCCTTTTGCGCCAGCGCACTGCTCGGGGCCGCCACGGCGAGAAAGTCGCCATCGCGCACAACCGTGACACCGGGCATTTGCTCCGCCGCGTGCGCGTCAAAAGAAATCAGAGTGGCGCCGAAGGAAGGCGGACGCACCACCTTGCCGTAGAGCATGTCTGGCAGTTTGTAATCGGATGGGTAGCGATGCTTGCCGGTGACGAAATCGCGCCCGTCGACCTTAGGGACCGGCTGACCGGCGACCTTCCACTGCGCGGCGGGAATCAGCGGATCCTCCGGCGGAAGCAACTGTGTAAGCTGTTGACCTTTCACCAGTTCGGCATACGTTGCGGATCGATTGGAACTGGGATCACAGACTTTTCCGCCGGCAGCGGTAAGTTGCGCGGCGTCCCTGTTCCACTGTTTGGCCGCGAGACCGAGCAGAACATCGCGGGCCGCGGCAGAAACACGGCGCAATTGCAGATTCATCACCGGAGTGGTGCGGCTGCCAAACGTGCCCATGTCGAACGGAACCAGTTGCGTATCGCCCATCACCAGATGCACGGACGCAATGGGCACACACAATTCTTCGGCGACGGCCTGCGACAGCGAAGTGCGAATGTTTTGGCCCACTTCGACCTTTCCGGTGAACACGGTGATTTCGCCATTTTCCCCAATATGCAACCAGGCATCGATTTCCCGAGGCAGATCGTCTTCGCTCCTCCGGTGATTCTTGCCGGACTCTTGAAGCGCCGCGGTTTTGCTGGCAGCGCACGTGACGAAAATGCCCGCGCCTAGAAACTTGAAAAAGTCGCGGCGATCGCTTTCGAATATCACGGACACAGGAGAATGCAGCTCGTAGCGTTCCAGTTCCAAACCGATGGCCAATTCAGATTTGCGGGTCATCGGACCAGCTCCTTTCCGGCGGAGCTGGCTTTTCGTATGGCCGCCACTATGCGTGGATAGGTGCCACAGCGGCAAATATTCCCCTGCATGAATTGCACGATGTCCGCGTCGGAAGGATTTTCGCGATTACTCAGAAGCGAAACCGCAGACATAATCATGCCCGAGGTGCAGTAGGCGCACTGCATCGCGCCTTCGTCCAGGAAAGCCTGCTGCACCGGGTGCAAACGATCACCTTTGGCAAGGCCTTCGACGGTAACAATGGATTTTCCGGTGACCGCAGAGACGGGGGTTAGACAAGAACGTTGCGCGCGTCCATCGACCA
>DATKPS010000193.1:0-3843 GCA_035524015.1 Candidatus Sulfotelmatobacter sp. | reverse complement strand
GCGAGATCGCCGCGTTTACCGTCACCGCCCCGGGATGGAATAAATACAATGGCCAAATATCCAGCGTGCCTCCGGCAAGGTCAACCCGTGTTGGTGCTTTCGATTCAATGCGCATGGTTATCCTGTGAGCGTGAAATGGCCTTGCAGATTCTTGTAGTGGCCGCTTTTTCGCCCGCCCTGAGTTTCGAAGGGCTGGCGCAAAGCAACGAGGCGATCGCAACGATGGCGTCTCTTCTTAGCTAGCCACTCGCCGCCAGCCACTACTCACTTCTTGAACGAATTCTACTACGCGCCGCCGGAAACTGCGCGATTCCGATTCAGCAGCAACGGCCCGTTTTCCCGCCGGGCTTGTGCGGGATTCGGCTCAAAGCAGCGCCGGCAACGTGCTTCATAGGCTTCGCCTGCGCCTACCACGACCAGTTCCTCATTCTCCACCAACCGCTGCGTGTGCACCGCGGGATTGCCGCAGCGCACGCAGATGGCCAGCAATTTGGTGATCTCTTCGGCTACCGCCAGCAACCGCGGCATCGGCTCAAAGGGCCGTCCGCGAAAATCCGTGTCCAGGCCGGCCACAATCACGCGCTTTCCCAAATTCGCCAGCTTGGTGCAAACCTCCACTACCTCTTCCCCCAAAAATTGCGCCTCGTCGATTCCCACCACCTCCGTCCGCGGCTGCAGTTTCTCCAGAATCTCACTGGCCTTGCTGACATTGTCGGAAGGAATCTCCAATCCCGAATGGGACACGATTTCATTCGCCGCATAGCGCGCGTCAATCAACGGCTTGAAAATCTGCACGCGTTGCCGCGCGATTTCCGCCCGCCGCAATCGCCGGATCAACTCTTCGCTTTTGCCGGAAAACATCGGGCCAACCACGACTTCGATCCACCCCATGTTGCCCTTTACGATGTCCACTTGGCGCTCCCTCGATTTGCCTTCACTCGACCGCCGGTCAAGCTCACTCTACTTCAAAGAATACTCTTTCCGTTGTGCCTTTCCCAATCAACTACCCGCCGCGGCCGATACCCGATACATTTTCGCGTTGTAGAAAGGCGCGAACGCGGCAATCACCGCCAGCCGGAATGAATCCTGGCGCGAAATCAGGTTGCGTGACAGCACTCCCCACGCGCCTTGCCCATCGCGAATCCCCACCGCTCCCGCGAACTGGTCGATCGCCGCAGCTAGCTCCGTCCCTCGCGCGAGCACTTCCTCCGCCAGCGCTTCCGGCAGTTCAATGCTCCCCGAGCAGCCAAAATGCCCGCGCGTGCCGTCGCTCACGTACGCCCAACTCTCCAGGAACACGCGCCGCACGCCGTTCTCCTCGGCCACATCCAATCCACCTTCCACGCCCACGAAGAAATCCGCTCGCGTCTCTTGTCTCAGTAAGTGCTCACGCAATGCTTCCGCCCGTTGACGCGCTCCCCGCATCAACTCTTCGCGGGAACTCGGCGTATGGTTCACACCACTCTCCACCTCATACCCTTCCACCTCCAACACCGCCCCCTCGCCAAAAAACTGCGCCATGGATAACACGGCATCCTTCACCGCGTTCAGTTTCGGTCGCCGCACACTACCCACTGCAATGAAATACCTTTGCATACTATGAATCGCCTCTTCGCGGATTCTATCGGGAATCCGCATCCTTCTTCAGCGCATTTTCTGCAAGCCTGAGGAAATCGTTTCGTTATTTGCCTGTGGCCGCCGGGCTGCCAGAAGGGCTTGGCCCACCGGCCGAAAAATAGCAGTCAATTAGCCAATCGGCGAACTCTCCTCGCTTTGCCATTCCACGCTTTCGCTCGGCGCCATGCCCTAGCGAGGCGAGCGAGGACCACTCGATCGTCTTTTTTCCCGCAAGATCAACCCGCCCCGCAATCTCGTCAAACGTCCCCAGTTTTCGCAATTCATCTATTGCGTCCATCGCTTCTTGCCCGCTCACCGCCTGTTCCCCCGCAAAGTGCAAGGAATCCTCGGGCAAGTCAAGCAGTCCCAGAACGACCGCATACTGCGCGCTCTTAAAGTACTCGGCATCCAGCGGCACGTCGTCAAACCACACCAGTGGCTGGCCGCCATTGATCAACGCCCACTGCAATCGACGCAATCGCTCCGCACTCTCATCGATCGTTCGCGGCGCAACACCGTCTCTGGCTGCCTCCGCAGCAACCGCTCCCGCGGCAACCCCAATCGCCCACTCTGTCGGATGCACGCGATACGCTCCGTTGGTAATGTGCGTGGTTCCGATGTTCTTCGACGCCGCCAACAAGTTCGACAGATCGCCAGGAATCAGCGCTCCCAGCGAAATCTGATAAGGCTTGGAAGCAGGCAAATGCGGATTCGTTCCACACGCGTGAATATCAATCGGATACTGGCCAATTCCCACGGAATCGTCGAAAGGAACCGCGCGCGCCCCGTTCGTCGCCAAATCCTGCTCGCGAATCGTCCGCAGCGCCCTAATGCGCCGCGATTCCCGCACGTAAGGGAATTGCGATAGCCCGTCGTTGCTCCCCAGTGCCGACTCAACAACACGCAGTTCAGGGTATCCGGTTCCGTTCCCATCGTCGCGTGGAACATCGTGTTGCAACCACCACGCGAACGCCGCCGACACTTGCTTCCCGTGTTGCAACGCCGCCGCTTCCTCTCCCGGATCCGCCGACAACAGCCTCACATCGCATACATCATTGCTATCCCAATTGATCATGCTGAGGTCGGAAGAAAATGTGCCGGCCTGGAATTGCTCCTTCGCGATGAGTCTTCGATAGGTCCAGAAAGATCCCGGCGTTTTCGGCAACTGCGCAAACATTCCATAGGTAAGGGTCGTACCATCCGCGTCCGTCGACCGAATAGAAAAATACGGAGCGTAGCGGTCATACCCAATCGGCTTCGCATGCTCATCAGCCATCTGGGTCTGCTGCAGCACGAATGCGTACGTAAAACTCTGCGCCGCCGTGGGATCGGCTTCCGCGGGAGCATCCGGTTCCCCCGTTTCGCGCCGCGCTTCCGCTCCGGTCACAAAGTGAGCGCCAGCCAAGGGCAAAAATTCGCCCAACTCCGTAGCATCAATAAACACTTTGCCCGTCAGCCGCAGAAAACCATGCGTCTCAAAGTTATAAATGGTCACATTCCGAAGGCGATCGCGACTCCGTTCTACCGCGACTGGCGCGCTTCTTAAATACACGATGAGCTCGCAGCTCTGGACCAACGGTTCCAACATCGATTCCAACACAGCGCGATCCACCTCAGCTTCCGAGCACTCATAGCTGACCCAGCACAAACCGGGATTCAACGAGCTGCCCACTTTCACTCCTGGTCGCAACAACGGCGCGTAATGCTCGCGGATCTTCTGCCGCAACAGGTGGAACGACCGCGTTGCTCCCGTAGTCTCGGTCCATTCGTTATCGTCGAACGCGGAAATTCCCTGCGAGGTCATCTGCCCGCCCAACCACTTCGTCGGCTCCATCATGCACACCCGCGCGCCTCGAGAAGCCGCTGTCAATGCGGCTGCGCTTCCGCCCAAGCCCCCTCCCACAATCACAACGTCGCAATTCTTGCCCGCAACCGCGGCTGGCACCGTCACGGAAACCACTGCCTGGGCCGCGTCGCCTTCCGCTCGCACCGCCAAAGGATCCACAATACGTACCGCCTGTCCCTTGGCCACAGGGATGGCCATGTTGCCCGCCACCACCAAACACAAAAGCAGCGCTGACCGTTTCCCCCGTTTTGTCGCTGCTCTTACGCCGTGCCTCCGTCGATCTCGCACACGAATTTCCTCTGGGCAGATTCTAAGCCCGTATCCCCATTACAAATTGTGATTTGGAAATTTACTGAATAAGCTCAAACCAGCAGCCCATT
>DATKPS010000192.1:0-8088 GCA_035524015.1 Candidatus Sulfotelmatobacter sp. | reverse complement strand
CAGTTTCGCTTCGCTCAAGCGTTTCTTCGTCTTGAACTTGGTCACGCCCGCAGCTTCCTCGATGATGGCGCGCCGCTCCATAGGCTTAGTCGCCAGAATCTGCCCGATGCGGCCCTGTTCGATAATGGCGTACGAATCGGGACCCAGGCCAACGCCCATAAACATTTCCTGAATGTCGCGGAGTCGGGCCACCCGACCATTGATCAAGTATTCGCTTTGGCCGCTGCGATACAGCCGGCGGCTGACCACGACTTCGCCCGGCTTAGTGTTCATCGTGGGCTTTTCGGACTTTTTCCGCTTCTTGGCGATAAAACTGGATTCGGCGGGCGCGGCGGTATCTTCAATGGTTTCGGCTTGCCCCTCGGGTGTTTCGCCAGAAGCTTCGGTGGCGACGGATGATTCGCTCGGGACAGCATCCGCGGCAGTGGGATCATTAAGCGCCGAGGTTTCAGCAGCCGCTTCGGCGCTTTCCGTGGACTCGGCGCCCTGCAGCACGAACCGCGCCGCTTCCGCCAGCTCCGGGTCTTCCAAAGTGATGGTGACCTCCGCCAGCCCCATGGGAGGACGCTTGGCGGTGCCGTTGAAGATGCAGTCGGCCATGCGCTCGGCGCGAAGGGATTTGTGGCTCTGTTCGCCCAGAACCCAGCTGATCGCGTCCACCACATTCGACTTACCGCAGCCGTTGGGTCCCACGATGCAGGTCGTGCCGTTTCCGCTGAAGGTGACTACGGTGCGTTCGCAGAACGACTTAAAGCCAACGATTTCCACTTTTCGCAGCTTAAGCAAGGTGTCCCCTTTTGTCGTTAACTTCCACTTCGCGATGCACTACCGCACATGCTACACCTGCAACAGGCAGTGAAGGGGCCAGGGTCATACCGCGCGAAGAGAGACGACTTTCCTTTCCTCGAGGGGAGGTTCTTCGGCGCGACCGTTCTGTCGCTAAACGACAGAAACTACACACGTTTGGCAGGTTCTCGTTCAGAGGCCCAGCCGCCTGGCGCTAAGATGGCGGTACGGGAACAAAGCGTAACATGGGGCGTCAGGGCTGTAAAGCCCTACTCAACCTATTGTGGCGGTTTTCCACACGCCACAAGTGCTTCCATGAGTGCGGCTCGGCAACAGGCTACGCGACCCGCTGGGCCACTACACGGAGCCGCCGATAATCCATCACCCAATGGTCGTCGTGGAACAGCGTTGGGCGTGCTTCGCGCTCGATGGCGGCCATAGCCGCTTCGCGCTGTTCCGGAGGAAGTTCATCCAAAAACACGCCGCCAAACATTTCCAGCCAGTTGTGCAGGCCGCGCGCGCCATCTTCCAGGGGCGTGGGGCGTTCGAACAGGTTGGCGTAGGTTACTTCCAGGCCGTACTTTTCGAGCAGCGTGGAATATTCGGCGATGCTCGGGTAATACCAGGGATTCTGTGATGCCGGCAGTTTCAGTTTGTGCCAGGCACGTTCTTTGGCGGCCAGCAGTTCCGCCACATTGCCTTTGCCGCCGAACTCAGCCACGAACCTGCCTCCAGGGCGCAGAATCTTGGCGATGCCGGCGATGACTTTCTCCGGTTCCGTGATCCAGTGCAGGGTTGCGTTGGAAAAGACAGCGTCAAACCGTTGCGGAAACGCTAATTGGCGCGCGTCCATTACCTCAAACGAAATGGCCGGGTGCTTTTGGCGCGCTTGCTCAATCATCTCGGCGGACTTGTCGACGCCCACGACTTTGGCGCCGCTGGCCGCGATCTGCTCAGTGAGATGGCCGGTCCCGCAGCCGAGATCCAGAATGCGCTCTCCCGGTTTAGCGTCCAAAAGATCCAAAAGCGCCGCCGCCATTTTCCAGACGAACGAATGTTTTTGGTCGTATAACTCCGCGTTCCACTCGGGTCCCTTTGCCACGCCTACGCGCCTCCCATTTCCAGCACTGCTCCTCCTATTGTCTCTAAAATCTCGTCGCCATTCTTCCCAAAACGTACCGTGGCGTTTCCGAGGCTAGCATTCGAAACAGGGAAGGTGCCGGAGCAGTCGGTTTTGAGATAAGAGAGCCGGTGAAGCCCGGGCGCATGACCTTCCACCGTGGCATCGACTGGAAACCCACTGTCGTCCAGTCCGATGAACCTCCATTTCAAATGATCGGGTTCGCGCTCCGCCGAAATTTCCTTGAATCGTTGCAGCACCTGCGGCCGGCCATCGTGCCACCAGACCGCTTTGCGAAACACCGTGCCAAACGGCATGTCGTACAGCAGCGCTTCCAGGGCGCTGGAGTAGCCTTGCTCGCTCAGAAAATATGCGTGCGTCCAATACCAATAGGTGCGGTGCCGATAGCCGCTGTTGTGTCCTTGCACGCCGAAGCCTAGCGGTTCGCCGGAGAATCTCGCGCCATCAAAAATAATTTCACCTGAAAATTGCGCGTTGGAATGCGGCGACTTCGAAAAGCCGATCCAGCCTTTGTCGCTGAGCACGACGCCAAAATCCGACTGATACCGCAGCTTCCAGGAAATCGCGTGACCATCCACGTGCATCTCGCCCCAGCAGGTGTTCTCCTCAATGCCGTTCTCCGCAACCTGGAAATGGAACGGCAATTTTCGCCGCGCGCTCAGTTCCAAGGCCTCCGACGGATAACCCTGAATGAACGTTTGCGGCTTTCCATTTTGCGGAAACCACGTGGCCCACACCTGCACCGGCATCCCTGCCGGCTCTGCGTCGCACCCATTTTTGCCAAGATTCATCAGCAAATAGCGGAACCACCACGCTCCTCGCCCGTCGGCCGATCCGATGCGCACGAACCAAACTTCGTAGCGTCGCTTCATCTGCCGGGTCGAATACACTGCGTTCAATTGCCGCGTATCCACAGTTCCATCCTTTGCGGGGCACGTTTGGACTTTATCACCGTCTGATTCGTCGGCGCAGACAAACGCAGGTAGAATCTACGGAAGGCTCGCTCGCGTACCGCCTGCGCTGACAGCCGCTCTCGAATGGAGTCGGAGACATGGTGGAACCACTTTTGATTGCCAAAGGCGCGTCGCCGCTTTATCTGTTGCCGCAAATGGCGAATCGCCACGGGCTCGTCGCAGGCGCTACCGGCACAGGCAAAACCGTGACCTTGCAAGTGATGGCGGAAGCGTTTAGTCGCATCGGCGTGCCGGTGTTCGCTGCGGACATTAAGGGCGACCTCTCGGGAATCAGCCAGCCCGGCACCGACAATCCAAAACTGGCCGAACGCATCAAGACACTGAAGTTGACCGATTTTTCGTTTGCGGGTTGCCCGGTTACGTTTTGGGACGTCTTTGGCGAACAGGGGCATCCCGTGCGCGCCACCATTTCGGAAATGGGGCCGCTGCTGTTAGGACGTTTGCTGAATCTGAACGACACGCAGGAAGGCGTGCTCACGCTGGTCTTCAAGATTGCCGACGACAACCAGTTGTTGTTGCTGGACCTCAAAGACCTGCAAGCGATGCTGCAATACGTGGGCGAACACTCCAAGGATTTCCAGACGCAGTACGGAAATATTTCCGCGGCCAGTATCGGCGCCATTCAACGGGGCCTGTTGACTCTTCAGCAGCAAGGCGCCGAAAAGTTCTTCGGCGAACCCGCGCTGAATCTGGACGATTTGCTGCAGACCGACGCGCAAGGCCATGGCATCGTGAATATTCTGGCGGCCGATAAGTTGAACCAATCACCAAAACTGTACGCAACCTTTTTATTGTGGCTGCTCACTTCGCTGTTCGAACAATTGCCGGAAGTGGGCGATCCCGAAAAGCCCAAGCTGGTTTTCTTTTTCGACGAGGCGCACCTGCTGTTCAGTGATTTGCCAAAAATCATTGAAGATAAGGTCGTGCAGGTGGTGCGGCTGATCCGCTCCAAAGGCGTCGGCGTTTACTTTGTAACCCAGAATCCGCTGGACGTGCCTCAGACAGTTCTCGGCCAACTGGGAAACCGCGTGCAGCACGCGCTGCGTGCGTTCACACCGCAAGATCAAAAGGCCGTGAAAGCCGCGGCGGAAACCTTTCGAAGCAATCCCAAGCTGGACGTCAGCAAATCCATCACCGAGTTGGCTGTAGGAGAAGCGCTGGTGTCGTTCCTGGACGAGAAAGGCACTCCAGGAATCGTCGAGCGCGCCCTGGTTTGTCCGCCGCACAGCCAGATTGGCCCAATCACGCCAGAGCAGCGGCGGGAATTGATCAAGAATTCCGTCGTAGCCGGCGTCTACGAAAACGCCGTGGACCGCGAATCTGCCTTTGAAGTGCTCCGCGCTCGCGCGGCACAAGGCGCGCCGGCAACCACCGCCCCTGGGCAAACTCCGGCTTCGCCGCCCTGGTACGAAAATATCCCGGGAATGAGCAGCCACGGACGCCGCGGCGACAACCTTGCCGACGCCATGGCGAAAAGTGCAGCGCGGGCCATGGGCAGTTCCCTGGGCCGCCAGATTGTTCGCGGCGTACTCGGTTCTCTCCTGGGCGGCAGTAAGCGCTAGCAAACGTAGCAGCGGCTTTACGCCGCTGTGTAGCTGGATGAACCCGCTGCTACAACAACTCCCCGCTGAGCGTCATTGCGGCACCTGCAAATCGTCGGATACAATCGTTCATTTGCTGGTCAGTCAAAAAGGACAACGGAAGGTCCATGCACGAAATCCAGGTCCATAACACTCTGTCTGGAAAAGTTGAACCGTTTGTGCCGCTGAAGCCGGGCGTGGTGCACATGTACACCTGCGGGCCTACGGTGTATGACTTCGCCCACATCGGCAATTTCCGAACCTTCGTCTTTCAGGACATTTTGCGGCGTTTCCTGAAACTGCGCGGATTCAAACTCACCCACGTCATGAACTTGACGGACGTGGACGACCGCATCATCGCCAATGCGGCCGCGGCAGGAATTGGCATCCGCGAATACACCGAAAAATATGTCCAGGCGTTTTTTGCCGATTGCCGCACGCTCAGCGTAGAGTCACCGGAACACTGGATTCGTGCCACGGAAAATATCGATTCGATGGTCGCACTCATCCAGAAACTTCAGGAAAAAACCTACACGTACGATTCGGAAGGTTCCATCTACTACCGCATCCTGAAGTTCAAGGATTACGGGAAATTGTCCAAGGTCGACCTGAGCGGAATCCAGGCAGGCGCCCGGGTGGACAACGACCGCTACGAAAAAGAGAGCGCGCGGGATTTTGCTTTGTGGAAGGCGCCGAAACCGGGCGAGCATTTCTGGGAAACCCCGATCGGTCCCGGCCGTCCCGGGTGGCACATCGAATGCTCCGCCATGGCCATGAAATATCTCGGCGAGACCATCGATATTCACACGGGCGGCATTGACTTAGCCTTTCCTCATCACGAAAACGAAATTGCCCAGAGCCAGGCGGCCACCGGCAAGCAATTTGTGCGCTATTGGCTGCACGCCGAACACCTGTTGGTGGAAGGCGAGAAGATGTCCAAATCCTTAGGCAACTTCTTTACCCTGCGCGATCTGTTCGAAAAGGGCTACAAACCTTCGGCGCTGCGTTTCGCTTTAGCCAGCGTGCCCTATCGCCGCCAGCTGAACTTCACCTTCGATGGATTGCAGCAAGCTACCGCCTCTGTGGAACGTTTGCGCAATTTTGCGGCTCGCCTGAAAAATGAAAAGTTTCCCGCCGGCAAACAGAAAGGCATGGCTGAACGAATTGCCAAGGCCGCGGACGATTTCGATGCCGGCCTTTCCGATGACTTGAACACCGCGCAGGCGCTTGCCGCGGTCTTCGACTTTGTGCGCGAAGCGAACATTGCCATGGATAAAGGCGACTTTCGCCAGGGTGATGTGAAAGCCGCTCAAGAATTTCTGGCCACTTTCGACAAAGTGTTTGCGGTGCTCGAAGACAACGACGCAGAAAAACTGAAGGCTCTGGGTTATCGGGGAACATCGGGTCCGGATGACGCAGAAATCGAGAAATTGATCGCCGAACGCGAAGCCGCCCGGAAACGCAGGGATTTCGCGACCGCGGATCGCATCCGTAACGAATTACTTAACCGTGGTATAATTTTGGAAGATACGAAAGACGGCAGTGTTCGCTGGAAACGCAAATGAAACGCTTCCACTTTTTAAAGCATGATCGAGTGGCCGTGGGCCCGCGTGTACCGCGGAAGTTCCGTCCATCCAGCCTGCGTCCCAGCCTTTTTAGCGTAGATTAAGTACCTTCCTTCCGTTAGATGAGGCGGACGTCCGTCTCCCTCACGCTCCCTTGTTGTTCCTATTCACGCCAGCCAATTTGCAGATATTGGAGGAATTATGCTGACCGTTGCGGAAAACAAACTGCCTCACATCAAGACCGCGCTGCCCGGACCGAAGGGCCGTCAAGTGATTGAATCGGATTTGAAATACATTTCCCCGTCGCTTTCTCGGGCTTATCCCATGGTGGCAGAGCGCGCCAGCGGTGCCATTGTTGAAGACCCCGACGGCAACACCTTCTTGGACTTTTGCGCCGGCATCGCCGTTTGCTCCACGGGACATTGCCACCCGAAAGTGGTCGAGGCCATCCAGAAACAGGCTGCTGAGTTGATCCATATCGCCGGCACTGATTTTTATCACCGGCACATGCCGCAACTGGCGGAGCGGTTGGTCGCCACGATGCCTCAAGATCATCAATGGAAGGTCTTCTTCGGCAATTCCGGCACAGAGGCGGTAGAAGGCGCAATCAAGTTGGCGCGCTATGCCACCCGGCGCGATAAGTTGATCGCCTTTTACGGTTGCTTCCATGGCCGCACGCTCGGCTCGCTCTCGCTGACTGCCTCCAAAAACACCCAGCGCAAATATTTCGGCACGCTGCTTGGCGGCGTAGAGCACATTCCTTATCCTTACGCATATCGCTGCGCCTTGGGACACGGGAAGGAAGAATGCGGTAGCGAGATTATCGAACTGCTCGAGCAGCAAATTTTCAAACGCCTCTTTGCCCCTGAAGAAGTAGCGGCCATTATCGTCGAGCCCATTCAGGGCGAGGGCGGCTTCATTCCCGCGCCGGTGAAGTTCTTGCAGGAACTGCAGCGCATCTGCAACAAGCACGGCATCATGCTGATCATGGACGAAGTGCAGGCCGGCATGGGCCGCACCGGCAAGATGTGGGCCTTCGATCATGCCGGAATCACTCCGGACATCGTGTTGACCGCCAAGGGCATCGCCAGCGGCATGCCCATTAGCGCGTTCATCGCCAAGGAAAGCGTGATGCAGTGGAAGCCTGGCTCCCACGGCACCACGTATGGAGGCAATCCTGTTTGCGTGGCTGCGGCCATCGCCACTTTGGATTTAATCCAGGGCGGCTTGATGGCCAACGCCAAAAAAATCGGCGACTATCTCTTCAGCAAAATGAGTGATTGGCCGAAGCACTTTAAGATTGTCGGCGACGTGCGCGGCAAGGGCCTGATGATCGGCGTCGAAATCGTGCGTGATCCGGTTACCAAGGAGCGCGCCAAGGATCTGCGCGACAAAGTCGTCGTGCACGCCTTCCACAAAGGATTGCTCACCTTAGACTCGGGTGAAAATTCCATCCGCATCTCGCCGCCTCTGATCATCGACAAAGAGCAAGCCGACTGCGCGATCGCCATCCTGGAGGAGTCCATCCGCGAAGCAGAAAAGTCCCTGTGACGGCGTGCTAGTCTTGTAGCAGCGGCTTTACGCCGCTGGCTTCTTCGGAGGGGCGCAGGACTCCTGCGCCCCATGTCCGCAGGATTCGAGTGAACACTTTGTAGGGCCCGCCTTCTGAGGGCCGTTCGCTTTTCACCACGTCTTGTCTCAATATAAAACTCGCCTGTCCTCCGGAGCGACGCGACTTCTGCCTCACGAAGGATCTCAAGCAATCCTAACCTGCCGACGATCGCAAAGCCCCCTACCCCAAAACACGCCAGGAAAGCCTTGCGCTTATACTCCAGAGTGTAGTACACATACAGTAATATGATGATGCAATGGGTAGCGCGTATTGGTTTTGCCTGGGTGCAGTGGCAATCACGACAAGGTCTTCGTGATTCAGGAGGCGCCATGGACCAGGCGAAAAAGCACGAGGCGCTGCAGATGGGCGTGCGCGGGGAAACGTATGCTTACTGGTACCTGCGGCGCCTCGGCTATATCTTCATTGCCCG
>DATKPS010000191.1:0-6180 GCA_035524015.1 Candidatus Sulfotelmatobacter sp. | reverse complement strand
GCCACTTGCTGATAGCTCGGATGAAAATCACAGCCTATAATGAACCGCATCGTTGGCTCCTTCTTCCGAGCCTTGGTCTGTTAAGCCCTACCAAGCTTACTCGGTCCTAGGAGCCTTCGTTGTTATGGAATCAAGGAGCGCTTTTCGCGACGAAGAATCTCAACTGATCTGCCTTGCGTTTACCGTAAGCTCCGAGCAAAGACTTTGCGGTGAGACCCTTCGCAGGCAAAAACGCGGGGGCCCATGCCCACACTTGGTTCTATTTGTCGCACGGCTCTTGGTGCAAGTCGCGCACCAGCGTCTTCAGCAGCATGCCATCCTGCAAGTCGCCGCTGATTTCCCAGATCATCACGCCACCCAGGTGATGTTTCTGGATGTAATCCGCCTTGACGGCCAGAACGTACGGATCATCGAACGTCCAGAAGTTATTTCCGTCATAAAGCCACGGCGCTTTGTTCGTGGGATCGCGATACTCCGTTAAGGTGTTCGCGATGGTGACGATGTAGTTGTATTCAGAGCCGTAGCCAACGGGCGTCCCGGGTTCAAACAAGCCGTGGTTGATGTTCGGCACCTGGTCCCACTGGTAGCCGTAGAAAGGCACGCCAAACACGATTTTTTCCGGCTCGATTCCCATGCTCAGATAGGCTTTCACCGAATAATCGGCGTTGTTCGTCGGGTCTGGATCCAACAGGGAAGCGTACAGCGGAGCCACGAAGCCGGTGGCGTTGTTCCACGGACCGTCGAAATCGTACGTCATTAAATCGAAGTGACTCAGGACGTGCTGGATCGTCGGCAGGTCGATATATTGATACGCCCAGCTGCCAGCGGGGGCCGCGATCGACAGCGTCATGCCCGGACGGATGCAATCCAGTTGTTTGCGAAATTCCCGCAGCAGCGCCGTAAAGTTTTGTTCATCCGCCGTCGTCGCCGGGAATTCCCAGTCAATGTCGATTCCGTCGAAGATGCCAGGCTCATGAATACCGGGCGCGAAGTTGCCATGAATGTACATGTCGATGCAGCTCTTCACAAACGCTTCGCGATTTTCCGGCATAGCCGCGCTGCTGAATGCATTGGGATCCGCGCTGCCGCCTCCGATGGAAATGACGATGTGCAAGTCCGGGTATAGCTTCTTCAACTCTTGCAGCTGGTGGAAATTTCCTACGAACGCGTTGGGAGCCAGGCTATCCGGCTGGCCATCGACCGTTTCATCGGCGGATAGCGGATCCTGGAAGTCTGCCCAAGTGTCGAAACTCGCGCACTGATTATCGACGACATTCGCAAACGCGTAATTGAGATGGGTCAAGCGAGGAACCGAACCCGTGGTAATCAAATTTTTGACGAAATACCCAGCAAACGGGTACCCGCCATACAGACCCCACTGCGGGAAATAGGCGATCACCTTGTGTTTAGGCGGAGCTTCCGGTTGGCCTTGGCCGGCGGGGGATTCTTGGGCGATCAGCGGCACAGCGACGAACAACAGACTGAGCAGAATGCGCGCGGCATACTTCATGAGAACACCCTCCACAACTGTATTGAATCGTTTTAACGGGAGCGAATTGCAATCGAGATTTAGTCCTCTGTTGTGCCGCTGTCAAGGACGAATTTCGCCAAGCTCTACGGTTTCGAAAAGAGCGAAGCCCGGGATTGCGCCCGGGCTTCGTCTGGTTCAGGGTCCGAAGGTTGCGCCAGGGATCGCACGCCACCTTCGGTGGTGGGTTGGTCAGGTAGGTTTCACGGGGTTCGAACTACGTGGTGTACTACGGGGAAATGTGTCGGCGCGCCCGTGGCCATCGCGCGACGTAATAGTTTGCGCAAGAACGCTCGCTGCGTTGGTGGCCTGTGCTTCAACTCCGTGAGCAGCCGCCGGAAATCCGAGGTGGACAATCCCTGCGCATTGCGCTTCTTGCGCGGGTCCATTGCCGGTAACCGGAAACCCTCCAAGCCGGGGATAAAGATGACGTTCGACATACAATCTCCAACCGCAAGCTTCGCACCGCCTTGCGCTGTCCTCCGCAATAGATATTGCTGAATGACACCGGCACTTTGCCTGAACTCCAGCGGAACCACAATGCACGCCAGGTGAACTGCTGGTGCACCCGAGGTGAACTTTTGTGCCGGTTAAATCGCTGAAAATAAGTGGTCTAAAATCTGCCTTGCGCCGTCGGCCGGTTGGCGTTTATTCGTACCGCAGCGCCACGATCGGATCGACGCGCGACGCCCGATGCGCCGGGAGCAGTCCCGCAAAAACCGCGACCATCACTAACAAAAGCGCCGTGAATACCAGCGTCAGTGGATCGGCAAAGCTCAATCCGAACAGCATACTCCGCACCAAATAAGCTCCCAGAATCGCTATGGGTACCCCAATCGGTATGCCCACCAACGCCAGCGCCAACGTCTCGCGCAAAACTTGCCGCGCAACATTCCCCGGCGCTGCACCCAAAGCTAAACGTATGCCGATTTCTCGAGTTCGCCGCGCCACCGTGTAGGCCATCACTCCGTAAAGACCAATGGCGGCCAGCAGCATCGCGAGCATGCCAAAGGCTTCCGACAGTTGTTTGATGAAACGGTCGGTTTGCAACGAATCATCCACCAAGCGGGACATGGTTTTAATCTCGATGGGAGGTATGGCAGCGTTCGTTGATTCGACAGCCTGCCGCAGTGACTCGCTGATGGCCGCGGGATCCGCGAACGTGCGAACTTCAAAGGCAGCATCCGTTTCTTCCCACATCGGGTTAAAAAACGGCGCATACAACCGCTGTATCCCTTCCTCACGAAGGCTGTTGTATTTCGCGTCCGCCACAACGCCAACAATCTCCAAGTCGGCCGGATTGCCCGGATAGGTATCTCGCACCTGCTTGCCGATAGGATTTGTGTTCCCAAAAAAGCGGCGAGCGAAACTTTGATTGATGACAGCCACGCGCGGTCCTTTCCCGTCTTGCTCCTCAATCTCCCTTCCCATCAAAATCGGGATTCCCACGGTCGAGAAATAATGGGGACCCACGTGATCCATGCGGACATTCGTGCGCTCACCGGACTTTGGCGTGTAGCCTTCCACGGAAACCGGATCGCCAGATTCTGAGCCCCAAAACAGCCCGTTGGCAGAGACAGCCACGGCGCGGACCCCAGGAATGGCCGCAATCTTTTCTCGCAGGTCTTGAAAGAGACGGAGAGCCGCTGGGCCTTTGAGTCTGGTCGGAGCAGCATCCACGCCGAAAAGCAAAAGGTTCTCGCGGTTGTATCCAAGATTCACTTCGCTCAGCTTCGCCAGGCTGCGCACAAACATTCCCGCGGTGACCAGGAGCACCAGGGAAATGGCGACTTGCGCGATTACCAATATTTTTCCGGCGGACCACCGCCTTGCACTCGCAGCGTTGCTGCAACCCAGCGCAGTCGATTTCAGGACCGGCGCGAGATTTACGCGCGTTAAGAGAAGCGAGGGAACCAACCCAAACAAAAGCGCGGTCAGCACGGTGACGCCCAGGGTAAACGCCAAGACCGATAGGTCGGGATGCAAATCCAGTGGCAATGCGGCAGACGAGCTTCGCCCAGACACCATCTGCAGCAGAAGCTTATCTGCCCAATAGGAGAGAATAACTCCCGCAGCCGCACCGAACGCTGCTAGCAGCAGACTCTCCGTCAGCAGTTGACGGATGAGGCGCGCCCGCCCGGCGCCAATGGCCAGTCGCATGCCAAATTCTTTTTGCCGGGCAGCCCCGCGCGCCAGCAGCAGATTGGCGACATTGGCGCATGCAATCAGCAACACCAAGCCCACCAAGGCCATCAGAAACTGCAGAGGCTGGCTAAACGATTGGCGGAGCGTCGAGGCTCCTCGCGTGCCGGGATGCAATTCCAGGTGCTGGTCGAAATTACCTTTACGCTGTTCTTCCGTCATCTGGCTGCCAGCTGCCTCGGCCAGTGCGTGCGTGAATTGCACATTCATGGCGGCGTTGGCCTGCGCCAAGGAAACTCCCGGTTTTAGGCGCCCCACGACCTGAAGCCACTCAAATTCGTTTACGAGGCCTTGCGGCGAAGGGGTCAGATAGTCCTGCCCCGGATAAACAGCATCCTGCATCAGCATGGGCACCCAGAGCTCGGGCGACTGTCCAACGGTTTCCCCAAAAAATCCGGGAGGCGCGACGCCGATGATCTCAAAGGAAGTTTGGTGAATCTGGATAGTCTTTCCCAGAATTGCTGGACTCAAGCCATAGCGCTCTTTCCAGAAGGAGTAACTGGCCACCGCCACCGGAGAACCGCCGCGCTCGCGATCCACTTCGCTGGAAAAAAAGCGCCCTGCCGCAGGCTTCACGCCAAAGACCGTGAAATATCCGCCACTGACAAGCTTAATACGCGCCCGTTGTTTTTCGCCGCTGCCGTTTGCGGTGTTGGCGAGGATGACCTCCACCTCTGGCAAGGTGCTATCGGCCGCAAACATTCCCGAAAACACGTCATTGTGATTCCGCAGATACTCGAATTCGGAGTAGGCCAGTTGGTTGCGCGTTCCCCCTTGACTGCCGAAATTTGTCCCGTGTGCGTCAGGATTTGTTAGCACTACCAGTTCGTTCGGTTTGTAAACCGGAAGCGCGCGCAGCAGCACGGACTCAAGCACACTGAAGATCGCTGTGTTCGCGCCGATGCCTAAGGCCAGGGTAAGCACCGCAATTCCAGTGAACCCGGGCGACTTGCGGAACATGCGCAAGCTGTAGCGTAGGTCCTGCGCCAGGCTGTCGAGGAACTGCGTCCCTCGGGCGTCGCGGCACTCTTCCTGCACCTGGCCAAATCCTCCAAATTCCAATTTGGCCCGCCGGCGAGCTTCCTTAACCGGCACCCCAGCGCGCACATGGCGAGCCACGAGTTCCTCGAAGTGAAAGCGCAATTCCTGATTCAGTTCGCGCTCGACCGTTTTCCGTTGAAACAGAGCGCGCAAGCGAAGCAGCAGGTCGGGAACGTTCATCGTTTTTCTTCTGCCTGGGCTACGCGGAAAAGCGCGAAGCCGGAAAATTCTCCCCTTGTACTTCTACAGGGGAGAAGATAACAGCCCTCTTGTCGAAGCACAAGGGGAAATTTGCCCGCTCTCCGGGCCTTGTCGGGCGCACATTCCCGCGGTCCGATCAATGGTTACGGAAGGGCCGGAAACTCTGGTATATTTTTTAGCTCCGGAAAAATAGATGAGTTCGTCAGCGAACACCAGTCCTACACACAAGTTTGCAGATTTCGTCGCGGATCCCCGCTCTGGAGAGCTCTTTCGGCGCGGAAAGAAGATCAACCTGCAGCACCAGCCCATGCAGGTGTTGCTCGCCTTGCTCGAAAAACCCGGCCAGATCGTCACCCGCGATGAACTGCGCCAGAGCATCTGGTCTGCGGACACCTTCGTCGATTTCGAGCACAGCTTGAACACCGCGATCAAGAAGTTGCGTCTGGCCTTGGGTGATCGTGCCACCAATTCCAAATTTGTGGAAACGTTGCCGAGGCGCGGCTACCGCTTTGTGGCCAAGGTGGAAACGACTGGCGAGCCGCCTGCAATCAAAGGCACGGCGAGTCCCTTGGAAGGAAAGCTGTTCACCCTGGTCGCGGAAGAAGGGACGGAGTGCGTGTTGGCGCCGTTGGACGGGAAATGCCTGGAAGAGTGGCGCCGGCTGCTAGGTCTGAACGACGATGTGGGCGTATCGATGATGATCGCCGAAAAGCGCCTTTTGCTGCTGGAAGCGGGAAAGAGTGTACGGCTGCTGGCGCTGGAAGGCAGTGGAGGCTGGTGCGAAGTCCGTGTGCTAGAAGGCGAGCATTATGGCCGAACCGCGCTCTTGAACCGCAAATCACTCAAACTGGAGCGTAGCAAGAAGTCCCCCGCCTGATTCGTTATACGTGCATGAGGATCATTCACCCTCAAAAAACGTTTGTCATCCTGAGAAGCGCCTTTAGCGACGAAGGATCTCAACGGCCGAACCGCGCTCTTGAACCGCAAATCGCTCAAACTGGAACGTAGCAAGAAGTCCCCCGTCTGATTCGTTATACGTGCATGAGGATCATTCACCCTCAAAAAACGTTTGTCATCCTGTCTATAACAACGAAGGCAAAGTCAAGCAACACTTCTCCCGCACTTGTCAGAGAAGTGTTTTTTCCTTCGCAGAACGCTTTTTGCTTCACAGGACCAAGGCTCGTTCTCTGAATCGCTGCGATGGACCG
>DATKPS010000190.1:0-101622 GCA_035524015.1 Candidatus Sulfotelmatobacter sp. | reverse complement strand
CTGCTCCCCCAACGTGAACCGGTACACATTCGGCGCCACTTCCCATCGCTGTATCGCCACCTCATCCGCGTTTTCATCAATCTTTTCCCCAAACAGTGTCTTGATCGAGGCCAACTCCCGTCCACCGTGCATCTGTTTCGCCCGGATCAGCACCACATCCGGCCCGCTTTCCCCCGGCCGGCTGCTCGTTTCGATCGGCGACACGCGATCCGAGTCCGGCGGCGGTTCGCGCAAATAAAATTCCGGTGTGGAGGTCCTCAAGCGCAACGTCGCATGCTCTCCCGCAAGGTAGATTCTCTGCTTCCCCGGCACAATCGGAATCGGCGAAATCACCTGTTCCACCGTGCGCATTTTGTCTCGCTTATTCCCCGCCACCGCCTGTTTCACCAACCGGACCGATTTTCCCTCTACCACGAATAATCCGTCCCCCTGCGGCAAAAACGCTCCTTCGCCTACCTGCAAACTCGCGTCAATGTCCGACACGTTGTCCATCCGCTTGGCTTCTTCCTGCTCATGGACCTTCTCCGCCAACGCCTCGGAAGACTTGGCGGTATCCGCCTCGTATTTCGCCGTCGCATCCCAATCCACCATCGACGCCGGCAACTCTTCCCAATCCCCGCGCTCCTCGCTCCAATAGCGCACCCGGTCGCCGTTCCGCTGGTATTCGCGCACCACTTGGTACGTTCCGTCTTTCAGGATGAGCCGTTTGCCGCGCGGTACGTCGGCGGAACCCGTTTTCGTTGCCGGTGCTGGCGCGGCTGTGCTTGGGGGAGGAGTACTCGGGGAAGCGCTTCCTTGCCCCTTTGCTGTCCACGGCAGCCACAGATACACCATCAGCAAAACCACACACGCATACGGGGAACGAAACCAACAGGTGGGATTACTACCGGTGATGCGCGCTGCAGCCATGCTTTCCTCGGCCCGCGCCCTGCCCATTCTCCTCGCGCGCCGTCCGCTCCTCAGCATAGCTCGCACACACTACTCCCGCAAGGAGCCACGCGCCATTTCTTCCTTAGGGAGTGTCAAACTGGGCGAGTATCGACGTACACCCGAGGCGAACTTGCGACTTCCTACCGCTTAGTGCGTACAGCGTGGGAACAGCGTCGTGAGCACCATCAGGTCCGACAATGTAAACAACCATTGCTCCGCCTGCGCGCCCGCCGCTTCCGCTGCTCGCGCGATCATGCCTAGATGACGGCTGCGTGCGAAATTGTGCAGATGCTCCACGCAGATTCCCGTCAGGCTAGCCACTTCCGCGTCCGTAAATATTTTCTGACTCGACTTCACTGTTACCACGGGGCCTCTCTCTATCTCCGCCGCTTTCGCCTTCCAACGTGTTGGATGCATGCTGCAGGTTAGAAGACGCCCATTTCCCCTGCAATAGTCGTTCCGTTTGAATAGCTGTTAAACCATTCGTCTAGTACTTTTTCTTTTCCCGGTTTTTCCGCGGTTTTTTCGCTTTTTCCCGGCGCTTACAGTTTTTCTTGTATCTGTCACAATTAGCAGGGGCTGCGTGAAAAAAACTACTGATTTTGCGAACTTTCTACCACTTTTGGTAGCCGTGCCGCGATTTCCTTGATCTGCTTAGTGTGTCGCACTTCATGCGCCGCGATCATTTCGAACCATTCGTACAAATTCAGTCTGCCCAGGAACACATGTGGCCATCCGTACTCACTCAAGTCCCGGTTCTGCGTTCCTGCTAGAAATTCCAGCGTCCAGCCGCGCGTGGCTCGCAGCTCTCCCAGCATTTCCTCTTTGTTTGCAATCATCGCCGGGTCCAGCGCCAGCGGCGTCTTCACCCGGATCAGCCGCGTCTCCACCAACCACAAGGGCAAATGCGCCTGCTCCCAAAACCACGCGTCCTTTGGGGGTTTTTCGATGATTCTTTGCGCGCTCCGCACCACTCCGCGCTCCACCATCACCACGTGCGCCACCACTTCCGCGGCGCTCCATTGTTTCTCGCTCGGTTTCCAGTTGAATCTGTCGGAGGAGATACCATCAGCAGCACGCAAGAATCCCGATTGCGCATCGGCGAGCTTCACCAGGATAGTCGAAAGCTTCAGACCTACCTCGCTGGCTTTCTATTCCGCTACACTGTCTGCGGCCGCCTTCACGGACTCAGGTCTTACTCCCATACTCACGACAAAGCCAAATTTGTCATCCCGAGGAGCGCTTTTCGCGACGAAGGATCTCAACCTCGCTATCTACTCACTTTGAAAGGTCAGCCTCCGGGTCGCCGCGCAAACGTCGCTAACCTATAGCCCCGCGCCACCAGCTTGCTCGAAAGCATGGGCCAATTGCAATACGCGCGCTTCGCCAAACGCCGGTCCCACGATTTGCAGTCCCACCGGCAACTTCCCGGCAGTCCGTCCGCAAGGCACCGAAATCCCTGGCAAGCCCGCCAGAGATCCCGTAACTGTATAAATATCAGCGAGATACATCTGCAGCGGATCGTTCACTCGCTCTCCCATCTTGAACGGCGGCACCGGCGACGTCGGGGTCACGATCACATCCACCTGCGCAAACGCCTTCCGGAAATCCTCGGCAATCAGCGCCCGCACTTTCTGTCCCTTCAGGTAATACGCGTCGTAGTAACCCGCCGAAAGCACATAGGTGCCCAGCACAATGCGCCGCTTCACTTCCGGTCCGAAACCCGCGCCGCGTGTCTGCCGATACATCCCAATCAACGAATCGGCTTGCGCCCGCGGCCCGTAGCGCACACCGTCGTAGCGCGCCAGGTTCGAGCTGGCCTCCGCCGTCGCGATAATGTAATACGTCGCGATCGCATAATCCGTGTGCGGCAATTGAATCTCGCGCACGTCGCATCCCAGCTTTTTCAGTAACTCGATCCCAGCTAAGATCTTTTCCCTCACGCCCTCATCGATTCCCGAGCCAAAATATTCCTTCGGGATGCCGATCTTCAGCCCTTTCACTGGCTGGTTCAACGCGGCCGGATAATCCTCCACTGGCGCAGTGGTCGACGTGGAATCCTGCGGGTCGCGCCCGGCCATCACCTTCAACACTTCCGCCACGTCCGCCACCGTATGCGCAAACGGTCCAATGCGATCCAGCGACGAAGCAAAGGCAATCAACCCATACCGCGAAACTCGCCCGTAGCTCCCCATCATCGCCGGTATCCCGCAAAACGACCCCGGCTGCCGGATCGATCCACCCGTATCTGTCCCCAGCGAAGCCACCGCCAAATCCGCAGCCACCGCCGCTGCCGATCCTCCGCTCGACCCCCCCGGTACGCAACCCGGTGCGGCAGGATTTTGCACATTTCCGTAAGCGGAGTTCTCGTTTGAGCTGCCCATGGCAAACTCATCGCAGTTCGTTTTGCCCAGAATCACCGCGCCCGCCGCTTCCAGTCGCGTCACCGCCGTCGCATCGTACGGCGGAATATAGTTCGACAGGATTTTCGAGCCGCACGTGGACCGAATCCCCCGTGTGCTGATCACGTCCTTCACTGCGATGGGCACTCCCGCCAACGGTCCCAGCGTCTTGCCCGCCGCCACCGCCGCGTCCACGCGATCCGCCTGCCGGTACGCCCGCTCCTCGCAAAGCGTCAAATACGCATTTAACTCCGCATTCCGCGCGGCAATCCTCTCGAAGTATTCCGCCGCAATTTCACGCGCCGAAGCCTTCTTCCCACGAATCGCGTCCCTAACTTCCCCAATCGTCCTCATCATCCCCATATCCATCTGCTTCGCTTTGTGGCACAGGCACTCTTGCCTGTGCTCTTCTGCTTCGCCCCAACCGCACAGCCAAGAGTGGCTGTGCCACAACCTCCAGTAGCTCTGCTACTGCTTCTCAATCACCTTCGGCACCAGAAAATACGGCGCTTCCGCATCTGGCGCGTGCGCCAACACATCGTCCGCCACCGCGCACGGCACCACCAAATCCTCCCGCAGTGTTGCGTCCGCCGTCTGATCGTCCGTCAACACTTGCGCCATGGGCTCCACGTTCGTCGTATCCAACTCGTTCAGCTTCCCGATATACTCCAGAATCTCGTCTACCTGCGCGCGGTATTTCTCCAGCTCCTCTTCATCCAGCTCGAGGTACGCCAGTTCCGCCACCCGCAAAACATCTTCCCGCGAAATTTTCACCTTACACTCCCTCTGCCTACTTAACACTCCGCAGCGTTGCGCATAAATGTGCTTGGCACCGGGGGTCGGAGCTTTAGTTCACCCCGAGTTTCGAGGGGCTCCGCCATGACCTTCCTGCTTTCCATGGGCTTTCTCCCTTTCCAAGATCTTCGGCCGGACCGCAACCCTGAGCGCACCCTAGCTGCCGTGCCGCTTCCCCGCCGCTTCACCCTCAGCCGCTTCGCTTCTCAACGCCTTATCATTCGTGAACACCAGCAAACTGACTTTGCCTTCCCGTTCGGCCCACACCGCACTCCAATCCTTGTCCCAGCTGATGCGGTTCTTCCCCTTATCCAATCCATACCCGTGCGTCTCGCAGAACTTCTTAAGGTCGTCTCCGGTTTCGCCCAGAGCAATCCCGCCAATCGCCAAATGATGCGGCGCCTGCAGAAACGGCGAATTCATCAGCAGCAACACCGGCGCAGCCGTCGACGCCACTTCCTGCCCATACGGCACCGCAAACGCCGCCCAAACCGCGCACTGATCTCCGCCGCACAGCCATCCATATTTCGTCGTGTTTTGCGCCCCGGCCAACTTCCGTCCCGGCTGCTGGAATTTTTCCTCCAACTCCGCCAAGGTCACACTGCGCGGATCCAAATCCACGCTGCCTAGTTCTTGCAGCTGATCGCTCTCCTTGAACAATGGCTCCAACCGCTTCTCGGCTGCCGCCCGCACCTTCTGCGCCTTCCACTGGAAATAACCCCACAGGCCCGCATATGCGCCCAAAATAATCAGCAAAGAAAGCGCGGTTCGCTTCAACGAATTGCGCCGCCGGATTCCGGCCGGCTTAACTTCGGGCACCGGAAACCTCCACCGCCCTCTTGGGGAACTTCGTCGCCACGTAATCGTCCACCAGCTTCTGGAACGCCGCCGCTAACTCGTCGTACGTTCCTTCCAGGGTCACATCCTTCTTCCCATCGATGTACACCGGACACCTCGGCGCCTCGCCCGTTCCCGGCAAACTGATTCCGATATTCGCAGCCTTCGATTCCCCCGGACCATTCACGATGCAGCCCATCACCGCCAGCGTCATCGTTTCCACACCTTCATATTGCGTCTTCCACGTGGGCATCATCTCGCGAATATATTCCTGTGTACGCTCCGCTAACTCCTGGAACGTGGTGCTCGTGGTCCGCCCGCATCCCGGGCATGCAGTCACGCTGGGCGAAAACGACCGCAGTCCCAGCGCCTGCAGCAATTCGTGACACGCATACACTTCCTCGCGCCGGTCTCCGCCCGGCTTCGGCGTCAGCGAAATCCGGATCGTATCGCCAATGCCCTCGTATAGCAGCACGCCCAGCGACGCCGCGCTCCACACCATGCCCTTCATGCCCATGCCCGCTTCGGTCAATCCGAGGTGCAGCGGCTGGTTCGTCTTCGCTGCCAAATCGCGATACACGGTAATCAAGTCCCGTGGCCGCGAAGTCTTGCACGAAATAATGATCTGATCGTTCCGCAGCCCGCTTTCCAGCGCCAGTTCCGTCGACTCCAGCGCCGACAGCACCATGCACTCATTAATGATTTCTTCGCTCTCTTTGCCCAGGTTCTGGTCGGTATTCTCCTGCATCTTCTTCATCACCAGTTCCTGGTTCAGCGACCCGCCATTCACTCCAATGCGCACGGGCTTGTTGTTGTCCACTGCTACTTTGCAAATCGTAGAGAACTGCTCGTCGCGCCGTTGTCCCGCGCCCACGTTTCCGGGATTGATGCGGTACTTATCCAGCGCCTTCGCGCATTCCGGATACTTCGTCAACAGCACATGCCCGTTGTAGTGGAAGTCCCCAATAATCGGCACATGGCAGCCCGCGTCCAGCAGCCGCTTCTTGATCAGCGGCACCGCTTCCGCCGCTTCCGGCACATTCACGGTCCAGCGCACAATCTCGCTGCCCGCTTCCGCCAATTCCAGCGTCTGCTGCAGCGTCGACTCCACGTCCGCCGTGTCCGTGTTGGTCATCGACTGCACCACCACCGGCGCGCCGCCGCCCACCATTATGTTGCCTACTTTTACGCCAAAGGTCTTCTTGCGCGCATAGCGCAGCCCAGAAGCGTCGGTTCCCGCTATTTGCTTCAACATATCTAACTATTTTAGCAAGCCCCAGGCAGGTCTGTCCCGTTGATGTACCAGCGCCGGTTGGTGTAGCGGCCAGTTGTGGTGTCCCAGGACATAAGCCACACCTTGTAGAATGAGGTTTGCGGGTGCCCCATCCTCGGTTTGTGAGGGTGGGTCTTGGGTTACCTCTTCGCTAGCCACTAATCACTAGCCACCAGCCACTGCTTTTCTCACGCCCCCGCGGCCGCCGTGCGCTCGAACGACGCCAGCGCCTTTTGTTCGTCGTCCTCAATATCAAACACAGTGTACAGCCGCGTGACTTCCATCAAATCGTCGACCTTGTCGGACAGGTTCACCAGTTTCATTTCCCCGCCCGCTTTGCGCACGCTGGCCACGCTGCTCACCAGCATGCCCAGCCCGGAGCTGTCCATGTAGTCGACGCCGCTCATGTTCAGCAAAATCTTCACGTGCCCTTCGCCCAATAAATTCGCCACTGCGTCGCGCACCGATGCGCTTTCTTCCCCGAGGATAATCCGCCCTCGCAAATCCACTACCGTTACGTCGCCGACTTGCCGTGTCTGAGTCTGAAGGTCCATTGCCCATTCTCCTGCCAACCTATTCACCCGTAAGCCTTGAGGCACGCCGCCGGCCCCCTAGCTATTCCAGCCCGGCGCCGAGTGTGCCCTGCACTATAGTGCTCCGCAGCCCGAAACGCCACCTTTTTGGAGTGTGCCGGCTTGCCTGTCCTGAGGCTCGAAGGACCGTTTTCTTCGTGGGGGCGCCGCACGGCAGCGCCCCCGTCTGGGCACAATGCCTGCGTCTTATCGTAGCCCCCTCCAGCCCCAAAACCATTGACCCCACCCCTGCTCGGGTCTACACTCCCCCAACCCCTCAGCCAGGCCCCATTCACCGCTCGTGTCCCTACAAGGAGCAGCCCATGTCCGAAGCCGATAATCGCGTTCTCGTCGAGCAACTTTACGATGCCCTCAACGCCCACGACCTCGATCGTCTGGCCAAGCTCTACGACGATTCCTACCTTCTCGAGTGCGATTCCTTTCCCGCTCCCATTCGCGGTCCCGAAGGCGCCAAGCGCACCACCGCCACCTACCTGACTGCCTTCCCCGATCTGCAATTCGAGATTCTTCAGATGATCGCCACGGGCGATCACGTGGTCACTCGCTGGCGCGCCACCGGCACCAATAACGGGGAGTTCAACGGCAATCCTCCCACTGGACGCCGCGTGTGCATCAACGGCTGTTCCGTCAGCGAAATTCGCAATGGCCGCATGGTCAAATCGGTCATGTACTTCGACCAGCTCTCGCTCCTCCGCCCGCTAGCCGGAGCGAACGAGCAAGCCGCCACTGCCGGCTCGTAGCTCAGGTGACCAGAGACCAGGAATCAGGAACCGTACGGAACCCTCTACACAACGTGTCATCCTGAAGAGCGGTTGTCCGGCGTAGCGCGCAGCGCGTAGGCGGACACGACGAAGGATCTCAGCCAGAAACCCAAGCACAGCTCCAGCCACAGAGCAGTTCCTGATCACTGATCACTCATCGCTGATCACTCTCTTCCTACTCAAAACAAATCAGCACAATCTCCGGCTGCGTCCCAAACCGCATCGGCGGTCCCCACGTTCCCGCTCCGCTCGACGTATACACGAACATGTCCCGAAACTTCTTCAGCCCGTAGGTGTAATCCCCAAAAATCCGCCACGTGAACCACGTAAACGGGAACATCTGCCCGCCATGCGTGTGCCCCGACAGCTGCAGCGAAATCCCCTGCTTCTCCGCAATCGGCAACTTCCCCGGAACGTGTGCCAGCAACACACTCGCGCGCTCCGGGTCGACGTTCTGGTTCTTCAGCACCTTCTCAAAGTGTTGCTCGTCCGTGGTGTCGTGATACTGCATGCCCACCACTTGCAGCCCGTCCAGGTTCACTTTTTCGCTGCGCAGCACCCGCACGCCCGAGCCCTCAATCGCCTCCAAGTATTTCCCCGGGTCCGTAAACTCCTCGTGGTTCCCGGTCACGAAGTACGACCCAAACTTCGGCCGCAGCTGCTTCCACGGCGACACCAGCCGCCCCGCATCGACATGCGTTCCGTCGAACAGGTCCCCGCTGATGAACACCACATCCGCCTTCAACTGCCGCAGCATCCCCACCAGCCGCGTCAAAAACCGGTAGCCCTTCACGTGGCCCAGGTGCGTGTCCGTCACCAGCGCCGCCACGCGTCCTTTCCATGACGCTGGCAACCCCGGCAGCTTCACGGTCACGCGCCGCACGCGGATGTCCGCCGCGTTCACGATTCCGTACAAGCTCGCCAGAATTGCCAATCCAAAAAAGGTTTCGGCAATCGTGTGCCCGCTCACCGGCACCTTGAGCAGCAGCGCCAACGGATACGCCACCCAGCACGCCACCGCCGCCACAAACAGAAAATTGAACACGCCCAACCACAAGCTCGCCAGCCGGTACGCCAGCCGCACCGGCCCATTAAAGTAACGGTGCGCCAGCAGCGTCGCCGGCACAAAACTCAGCGCCAGCACCGCCAGTACCACGCGCAGCGCCACCAACCTCCCTCCCGCTGGCGCGCCCCACAACGTCACCCAAGTCTCATACACAAAAAAATGAAACAGGATCATCAGCACTTGCACAATGCTCACAAATCGTATGATTCGCCGTCTCAACCTAGCCTCCGCATCCCTAAGCCTAGCTTCTCATCCTTGTTATTTGGATGATACGCCCGCCCCGGAGGCTACTTCGCCCACACCCCCACGCTGCTCATAACCCTAAACCTGTCATTCCGAACGGAGTCCACGAAGTGAGGAATCTCTCTGTCTTGTGTAGCAGCCGACCTTTAGCCTGCCTGCCGCAGGCAGGACCGCGCTTTTGGGGTCGTCAGGGCACGGCTTCAGCCGTGCCGCAACTCGCCCCGAATCCATGCGGCTTCAGCCGCTGAGGCCCGATTGTTACTTCTCCCATAAGCTGAGATCGCTGCAGCCATCCTCCGTGTACCGGAGTCCGCGAAATGAGGAATCTCTCTTCAGTTCGGGGTAAAAACTGAACTTATCGTCTAGATACGTTGCAATGTATGATTGTACAGAGATAACTCCCGTAATCTATGTCTACACAGCCAGCAGCTCGAGAAATGCTTCAGTGTCTACGACGACTACCCAATAGCTCCCAGCTGGCCGACACGATCCCCCGGATAATCGCGGCGTACAGGGCAGACTACGAACCATGGGTCGTTGGATACAGCGGCGGTAAAGACTCAACAGCGGTGGTCAAGCTAGTTTTTCAGAGCCTTCTTCGAGTCCGAAACCGCCACAAGCCCGTCACGGTCATATATTGTGACACCGGAGTGGAAATACCGATGGCCGCAGCGCTTGCGCGCAAGGCACTGCGCGGGCTTGAAAAGGAAGCCAGGGCATTTGACTTACCCATTCATACGAAGATTGTGTCACCGCCCTTAAGCGAGCGATTCTTCGTGAAGGTTATCGGCCGTGGCTACCCACCAACGGACAAATTTCGCTGGTGTACGGATCGCTTGAGAATCGACCCCGTGACTCGGTTTCTTGAGGCTCAAAAGCTTGGTTCTGCCACGGTAGTTCTGGGCGTCCGCGAATCCGAAAGTGCGACTCGGCAGCTGACCTTATCGGAAAACAAAACAAACAACCGCTTTTGGAAACACCAGCGAGGTGAAGACAATCGCCGCCTGTTCATGCCGATCGTCGATTACTCAATCGGTGACGTTTGGCTCGTTAACCTGCTGATTGACCGCCCTCGTACGCTGAGAGCCAAACAGGTCGCTAATCTTTATGCAGGGGCATCTGGGGAATGTCCGACGGTTCGAGATGTCCAAGGCGCACCATGTGGAAAGGCTAGGTTCGGGTGTTGGACATGCACCGTTGCGAAAAACGGAGTCACCTTACGAAACCTTATTGCGCATGGCGAGCACCGACTAGAGCCGCTACTAGAATTCCGGCTATGGCTCGAACGTGAGCGGAATAAGAAGAAGAACCGATGGCCGCAAAGAAGAAATGGACAGCCTGGTTTGGGTCCAATGACGTTAGCCTGGAGGCGAATCGCCCTAGCGGAGCTACTTAAGGCGCAAGAACGGTCCGCCCTCGAACTAATAGGTCCGGACGAAATAGCCGCTATTCGCAAAGAATGGAGTCGCGATGCTCCTCCATGAACTGGATTGGTGGAGAAAACGGATACCTATCTTCATATTTGCAGCCTGCGCAATCCCATGGGTTCTCGTCAAGGCCAAGAATGGCGAGGAATTCAAGTGGTATTACGACACGCTTGTCACGGTAATTGCCGCACCCCTGGGCTTCTTTTACGTGGGACTAAACGTGCGCGGCGCCTTATGGGATGAAGAGATGGAAATGCACGTCCGAACACAAATTCGAAGAGCAATCTTGGAACTAGTTCCTAAAGACCTTGCAGTTACCGAAGCAGAGAAACATCGGCTCTTGGAACGGGAGATATACAAGAAACTCGCCGGTGTCTTCTGGGAGACCGTGGATGAAGACCCCAAATTACAGGCTCAAAAGCAGCATTTCTACTCCAATGGCATAGTCTATTCAACTTCATTCGACGTGTTTGTTATCTGCGGTTTGTCGGCGGTTTTCGTTTATTCCGATATCGCGATGGCCACACGGCTAATTGAGTTCGTATATGTCGCAGCGATTCTCTTAGTGATTTCCTTTTTATCTATATTTTGGGTTATGCCGAAATGCCGAGCCCGCCATCTGGAGCTCTCGGACGAACAACTGGAACTCATCCGTCGGGTACACTCCGCATCCGTTGCAGAGAAATTCAGAACGATCGTCCTCGAGTGGCGGAACAGAGAGTGAAGAAATAAGGATTTTTCACATGAACTCATAGCGAAACCGACCACTCCTAACCACTGACCGCCGACCACGACCGCCTGTCCCTCTTTTGCCCTTCCGTACCGTATCCGTTATCTGGCCATTCAGTTATCATCACTGCGTGCGCTTCGAAAAAGCGCGGATGATGATGCGTCGATTACTAGCTGCGTCTGCTTGTCGTAAACTCCGTGGAGCCGCGGCCTTCTCCGGAGCGTCGATGGACACTCCCCGATGGGGCCAATTCCTCCGTTCGTCAGGCCGATCCCTTCCTGCGTCCGGGCAGGCTAAAGTTCGGCCCCTACACAATCTCAGGCCTAACCCCTCGGTCGCCCGGTGCTCCGAAGGGCTTGCCCTGACCAAGGAAGGGCCACGGTTTTCGCATTGCCTTTGCTCGCCACTCGCCACTGTTTTTAAAATTTTTTAAAAATTTCCCCGCTAACTCCTTTCTTTCTCGCGTTTTTAATTTTTTACCCAGGGGAGGGGGAGTATCGAACTTACAAACAGGTCAGGTCCTAAAATGAATCCAAAATCGAAGCTATCTGATGAACCATTTGTTCCCACCCCGACTCCCGCGGAAACCTACCCCGACCACATCCCGCTCCCTCCCGGCGATGGACGCTGCATGTACCGCTACCCCAGCGGCCCCCGCTGCCGCAAGTACGCCAGCCAGATCCATCCGTACCTCTGCGACTCCCACCTCCACCAGACCCTCGCCTTCAACGAGCAACAGAAGAAGGCGCCATCATCCGGCGCCACCAAATCTCCTGAATCCGAAACTCCTGCTTCTCCATGCGACTCCGCCCTCGCCGACGAAATTGCCCAGCTGGCGGGAGACTTTTCCTCGCCGGAGCAGGTCAATCGCGTCATGGGCAAGATTTTCGATTCGCTCGTACACCGGCGCATTTCCGCCAAGGAAGCGGGCACGCTCTGCTACATCGCGCAAACCATATTGAACGGCCAGCGCACCGCCACCTTCATCGAGAAAAGCAAACCCACACGCGTGCGGACCCTCATCAATGATCTCCCCATGGCCATCCGCGACTAGCTAGCCTGGTTCGCAAATGGCCATGTGGCACAGGCACTCCTGCCTGTGCTCTTGCTTTTCGTCAGGGTACGGTTTCAACCGTGCCGCCACACACTTCGACGCGCACAGGGCTTCCGCCCCTGAGGGACTCCGCCCGTATCGCCAACACCCGCTCGTTGCTGGTTGAACGCCGCGGAACGCGGAGTTACGATGCCATCCATCGGGCCCTATGGAATCATCGGAGGCGTGCAATGCCAGTGACTGTGAAACGCATCACGTTGTGGCGAAAAGAATTGGAAAACCGGTCGGGAACCTTGGCCGCGACTTTGGAACCGCTGGCGAAAGCCGGAGCGGATCTGCAAATTGTGATGGGCTATCGCATCCCGAACGAGCACACGAAAGCGGCGGTGGAGTTGTATCCCATCGGCAATAAGAAGACGACGCAGGCGGCGCAAGGGGCCGGGCTAGTCGCGTCGCCAATTCCCGTGCTGCTGGTCGAGGGCGATAACCGGCCGGGATTGGGACACAACATTTCCCAAGCGATTGCGGAAGCCGGCGTGAACCTGGATTTTCTGGTGGCGCAGGTGGTCGGCCGCAAATATTCCGCCGTGATCGGCTTCGAGAATGAAGCCGACGCTACAAAAGCCACCGCGCTGATCAAGAAGGCTGGGGCTAGGAAGAAGTAAGCAGTAGGCGGTGACCGGGGATCAGAGACCAGAGACCAGAGACCAGAGACCAGAGACCAGGAACCTCAGCGTCTGAAGCCGCAGTGCTGGGAAGCGCCAAGGCGGCACGGCTGAAGCCGTGCCCTGACGAAAACATGGATTGCGACACAGACTCTGAAGCCGTGCCCTGACGTTTGGAATGACAGAATCGGAATCGCGAAAAAAGAAAGAGGCCGCTCATGGCGAGCGGCCTCTTTCGCTGATGGCTAATGGCTGGTGGCTGCCGACTGATTACCGATTACCGATTACTGATTACTGATTACCGATTACTGATCGCTGATTGCTGATTGCTGATTGCTGCTCATCATCCCTGCCACGGTTCGTCGGCGCTGCCGCCATAAATGGCGGGAACCTTGGAACCCATCGGCCGCAAATACACCGACAACTGCCCGCGATGATGAATGGAGTGGTTGTTCACGAAGGGCAGATACATGACCGCGGGGAAATTGAACGCGCCATAAAAATTCACCGGGGTACAAAGCTGCTCCGGCGTCATGGCGTGAACGCGATTGATGGCGCGCTTGAAGTTGGCGTCGTACCACTCGACCAGCGCGGCCACGGTATTGGGTTCCTTGAAGCGCGGCTCCATTTCGAATTTCTGGTCGGCGATTTCGTCGGTCATCTGCACGTCGCACGACGCGAGATGCCAGGCGAGTTCCCAAGCGGTGCGCGCTTTGGGATCGGGCCGATAGTCTTTCTTGTCTTCGGGAATGGCGCCGATGACCTTCTTGGTGAGTTCCATTTCGTTGCTGAGACCGCGCAGAGCGGACTCGCGCATACCCATGGCTGACTCGGAAGAGAGAGCGGGCTGCGCTGGTTGTGGTGCAGACATACGTCCTCCTTAACTATGATTGCGTTGACCTGGGGAGGAAGGGTCCCCGGTGGGAAGGCATTGTACACCCGCGGGCGCAGGGCGAATGTAAAGGTTGTAAAAGGTGAGTGGCGATCTGAAGTTCGGGCACTGCCAGAGGGGCGTAAGTAGATCGCTACCGGTGGTTGCTGGCGGCAACTGGGCTGCCGCTGATCGATTGGGGTGGGGAAGTGGTACGTGCGACGGCGGGAGCTGGGCTCCCGCACTCCAGGGGCTAGAGGGAGCCGCGGAGGCCTAGGGCGTCGGCTTGTTCGCGCATGGCGGCGATGCAGAAGGCGATGTGCTCGTCGAGAGGCAGTCCTAGTTCCTGGGCGCCCTTGAGCATGTCTTCGCGGCTGACCGCGCGGGCGAAGGCTTTGTCTTTCATGCGCTTTTTGACGGAGCTGACTTCCAGATCCAGGATGCTTTTGGAGGGACGCACGTAGGTGCAGGCGGTGAGAAACCCGGCGAGTTCGTCGCAGGCGAAGAGGGTGTGTTCGAGTTGGGATTCGCGGGCGACCCCGGTGTAATCCGCGTGAGAAAGGATGGCGCGGACGAGTTCGGCGGGATAACCCTGTTCGCGGAGGATTTTCGCGCCTTCGGAGGGATGCTCGCGGTCGGGGGAATGGTCATTGTTGGGCCAGCGCTCGTAGTCGAAATCGTGGAGCAGCGCGGTGAGGCTCCAGAGGTGTTCGTCGGCGCCGAATTTGCTGGCATACGCGCGGACACAGGCTTCGACGGCAAGCATGTGTTTGCGAAGGGATTCGGATGGCGTGTATTGGCAGAGGAGAGTCCAGGCGTCGTCGCGCGTCGGCATGGAGATATTGTACGGCAGTGGCGAGGGAATCGTGACGAGTGGCGAGCGGTCGAGAGAAAAGCGGAAGTGGCGGAGGAAGTGAAGGAGTTCCGTGGGGTCGGTTTGTAGATGGCGGCAGCCAGGCTGCCGCTGAGCGAGATTTGGCGAGGATTTGGTTGTGGCACCGGCGGGAGCTGGGCTCCCGCACTCCAAAGAGGAAGCGCTGAGGCGAATTCGTGCCGAAATGGGACTCGGGTCATGGGAAAAGGAAAACACAATAGGTAGATGCGAGCGCGTGGAAAACTACCAGTGGCTGAAGAAAGGGCGCGAGGCCGTCCGGAAGGACAGGCGAAAAACCGGCGTAAACAGGGGCGATTTCGGCTGATTCCCACAGAAGAAACGCAAAAATACTCTTGACAGCAAACGCGGGATTGAGGGACACTCCACTCGCGCCAGTAACTGCCTTCCCCCGAAGAACGTTCCGACGTTCCTTCCTATCCGCACGCCGGAAAAACACAACAGTCAGCGAGGAGTTCCGGTGTCTGCACCTATGGAAAAAGAGACCATGATGAACACGTTGGAGATGGATCGGGAAGTCATACGCTGCAAGACCTGCGGACTGGTCCAATATCGGACGAAGACCGGCAACTGCCGACGCTGCGTACGAGCATTGCCCCAGCGGATGGATTATTTGATCCCGCAGGAAGCGCCGCAGGAGCAGGTGGCGCCGGAAGTGGTGACCAGCAAGTTTGCGAATCAGGAGACCGTGGAGAATATCGGTCAACGGATTCGCCAGCTGCGGGAGTCGCGCGGGATGACGCAGAGCCAGCTGCAATCGCGCTCGAAGGTGAGCCGGTCGTATCTGTCGCGCATCGAGAGCGGGCAGATGACGCCGAGCCTCGGCACGCTGGAGAAAATCTCCGAAGCGCTGAACGTGGGCTTGAACCGCTTCTTCATTCCGGAATCGGACGGCGAGGCGCTGCTGGAAGATCCGTTCATTCAGGGATTGCGACCGTTTCTGCGGCAGTTGGACTGGGAACAATGGCAGTCGATTCTGAAGCGCTTGCAGGCGATTAGCGATCACGTGAACGCGGCCCCGATCAATCTGCGCCCTATCGGTAATCCGGCACGGCTGCCGCAGCCCGCGCCGTCGAATGGAAATGGCCAGCTCGGGCACATTGGACACGCCAGCCATTCGAATGGGTTGATGCCCGCGCCAGCCCATGGTCAACCGCAGGGCTATCCGCTGCGGCGCCCAGGGATGCCGGTATTCCAGCGGCCATTGGCGCGCTAAGAAGGTTTCTCCTCCGAGAGTGGTGAATTACAAAAGCGGCGCTTCGGTTTCGGGCGAAATCGGGGCGCCGTTTTTGTGTCTACGGGCCTTGGGCTTCCTTCAACGATGAGAGAGGGCCCGGCGGGGTGTAGACTCGGTTGGCCAAGGGCAAATAGTGAGAAGGGCATGAAATGAGAGGGCGCATCACTGCGATTTTGTTGTGTGGCGGGTTTCTGAGTGCGGGTGTGTGCATAGCGGCCGGGCAAAAGGGCGATACCGGAAAACACAAGGACTTGCGGTGGGCGCCACCGAACGTCGAAACCCCGCTGGCTTCGGTACAATCGATTCCTCCGTGCGACGAGGGCAAGGTGCTCCAGCAAGCAGGCGCCCGCGCTGTGGAGTTGACGACGAATCTGGAGAATTTTACCGCCGAAGAGCGCATCGATTACCAGAGATTGGATAGGGACGGGGTGCCGGAAGAAGGGGACTCCAGCGTGTTTGATTATGTGTTCGCGTTTGAAAAAGTAGGCGCAGGACGGGTGAGCCGCGAGTATCGGAATCCCGCAAGGGGCGGGCACGCGTTTCCGGCAAGCGGGCAGGACACTGGAGAAGTGGCGCTGCCATTGATTTTTTTGCCGTCGATGCAGACGGATTACCAGATAAAGTGCGAAGGACTGGATAAGTGGCAAGGCCAGTTGGCGTGGGTGATGCACTTCCGGCAGCGTGAGGACAAGCCGGCGCGCACGTTGCAGTTTCGGGTGATCAAGGGAACGTATTTCGCGAAGCTGGCGGGGCGGGCATGGATTGCCATGGACAGGGGGCAAATCATTCATTTGGAAACGAACACGATGGAAGCGATTCCGTCGATCAACATTCAGAGTGGGGCGACGTCCATCGATTACGCTCCGGTGCAGATCCAGTCGAAGAAATTGGAATTGTGGTTGCCGGAGCGGATTGAGGCGTACTGGGAAATTGCGGACAAGCGGCTGATTCTGTATCACACGTTCAGTGACTTCAAAGTGTTCTCGGTGGACACCGAACAGAATATTCAGAAGCCGAAGGACCAGTGAGCCTGAAGACAGATCCGGGGATGGCAAACGGGTGCGTTATTCGCGGACGATGGCGGCTTTTGCGGCGGGGACTTCGATGCGCATGAGGCGGTGGTTGTTGTCGAGATAGAGGAGGACCTGGAGATCGTTGGTGGCGACTTTCAGGCCTTCGTAGGATTTGCCTTCGGCGCTAAGCGCACCGGCCCAATCGACAGTGATGGTGCCGGGAAGTAATTCCTGAGGGATAAGGACGGAAAAGTCTTGAGTGCCGCGCTTCGACCAATCATAGACGCGAGCTAAAACGGCATATTGGTAGTAGAGGTTGTTGTCGAGGACGACGATGAGCGGAGTGGTGAAGGTGAGGTCCTGCTCAAAGGGGTGAGCGTTGTTGAGCTGGACGGTCATTTTGGCGACGTTGTTGCCAAAAGCAATATGGGCACTGCTCTTCTTGTCGCCCTCGGAGCTCCAATCGTAGGAGAGCGGAGCGCCATCGGGTTGCAGGATGAGATTGCCGGTGACGGTGGCGGCCGGAGAACCCGGCGGGTTGAGATGCGTGGTGGCCTTGGCGACCCAATTGCCCCCGCTGGAGAAAATGTCGAATTCTTCCTGGCCAATCTGGTTGTTGTCGACCAGCAGTTTGAATTTGCCTTTGTCGTTGACGAAGACGGAGGCCCGTTTCTGGTCGGCGCGGGCGAGCAGACTGCCGGCCAGAGCGAGAAGAATCGTTACAGCAAAAAAGAATTTCTGTCTTGAGTTCATGCGCGAAGCCATTTCTTGAAGCGTAAGCCCGGGAACATTATGTGGCGTGGAGCGGCGGGTCGCCGAAGAGTCTGGGGCGGAATGTGGCGTAAATAGCAATGGGCTCAGGCGCGCGGGTGGTCGACGGTCAGCGGGGGATCTTCCGCGTTCGGAACGCCGACGATGCCGCGGCGCAGAATCTCGGCGACAACGGAAGCGGCGTCACCGGAGCCGTCGACGCGAAAATCGGCGAGTTGGTAGGACGGAAGCCGTTGGGCGTGGAGCGCGCGGAAACTGGCTTCATCGCGGAACAGCGGGCGACCGGTCATGGTCATACAGCGCGCCAGCAGAACCTCAATGGGAGTGTCCAGCCAAATGACGGGAATGCCAGAGTTGCGAAGAAATTCGGGAGCGCCGGGTTGCGCGTAGGTGCCGCCACCGAGAGCGAGAATGGTGGATTCATGAAACTCGACGGCGCGACCGAGAGCAGCGCGAAGCTGGTCGGCCTCGAGTTGGCGGAAGGCCGGCTCGCCGTGGCGTTCGAAAAACTCGGGAATGGTGATGCCGGCGGCGGCCTCGATGCGCTCATCGAGATCAATAAAGCGCCAGCCCAGTTGGCGAGCGAGACGAGCGCCAACCGTGCTTTTGCCCGAGCCCATAAAGCCGGCGAGGCAAACGAGGGAAGGTTTGGGAGAAAGAGAGCGGCCGATTAAATTCGGATTCACGATTTCGGAGAGCGCCTAATCGCGCTTCAGAATCCGAATTGTACCACTGTAGGAGGAGAGTTCGACTTTCGCGTAGCCCTGGCCAACGGTTCCGATCAGGCTGTGACTAAACTTGGATTGCGCGGCATGATGCTTGCCACCGTGGACGTCGGGTTTCAGGAAATCGACGGCCTGATTGTCGACGGTGCCGCGGTAGGTTTGGGCGTTGAGGTCAAAGGAATCGGTGCCGGAGAAACGGACTTCGACGAGGCCACGGCCGCTGTTCATGGTGTACAGGCCGGTGCGGACAAAATCGCCGTCATAAAGAATGTTGCCGGTGGTAGTCATGACGTTGAGATTGGACAGGGAAGGCTGAAGGATTTGAGCGCCACCGCTGATGGAGTTGTAGTCCAGCTTGCCGGAGCACAAGGTGCAGACCAGACTGCCGCTGGTGGTTTTGACGATGATGTAGCCGGAAACTTCTTTTAGATGGACATCGCCGGCGACGCTTTGCAGCTTCATGTCGCCATTGACTTGCTCGACGAGAATGACGCCCGTCTGGGTGCGCAGTTGCAATTCGGTTTGTTCCGGGACCACTAATTGAAAATTGGCTTCGACGTCATGAGGACCAGCGGCGGCAGTGACCAGGGAAGTGGCGTTGATGTCGATGCGATCGCCGACTTGTTCGGAGTCAATAGCGACTTTGCCGGGAACGGTGGTGGTGGTGACCACCACCTCGGAATTCTTCCAGGAATGAACTTCGATGCGGCCGTTGACGATATTGTTGATGATGACCACCGGGTGATCTTTGACGGTGAAATGGTGTTCTTCCTGTTGTTCGGTAGTGGCGCGAACGACGTCGGTGCACAGGAACAGTCCCGCGCCCAGGACGAAAAAGATGGCGCCACGAAGTAAATTTTGCTGGGGCAACATTAGTGTTCGCTCCTTCCGGAGTCCATCATCGCGTTGAGAAGTTCCGCTTTCTGCTGGTAGGCCATGTTGAGATACTCGCGAGTCAACTGGTCCTGAGGATTCTGCTTCAAGCGGGATTCACATTCCGCAATAAATTCGTTAATAGTGCGCAAATTTTGGCGCAAAGAAGCGTCGACGGCGGGGTTGTCGGCAAGCGCGTTGCGCGGCAGGGAGTCCTGCACGTCCGCCAAGAGCGCGCGACTATCGCCGAGGTAGGCGTTTTCCGAAGGCGAAGGCCGCAGGCCACTATCGGGAGCAGCAATGGCCGGATGAGATGGAGCGCTGTGCCGAGCGGAGGACGATTTGTTCGACGAAGTGTTGGACGCAGAGAGAGTGGACCCTTGAGAAACGGCTTTCGAGGTGCTTTGAGCCGGCGGCGGAGTCTGGTCGGTTTGCGCCTGAGTGGACGGAGGTGCTTGTACTATAGGCGGCGGAGCCGTGCGGGTGTTGCGATGCTCTAGGACGTAAACACTTCCAACGAGCAAGAACAGCGCGGCGGCCGCGGTAGCCAGAGCGCGCGGCTGGAAAAAGGCAGCGAAGCTTTGCCACCAGGGAGACGGCAGCGCGACAGCGCCAGTTGGAACATCGCGGATGATGCCTTCCGCTTCCAATTGGGCGCGAAGGGAAATCCAAATGCGATCGGGCGGAGCCACTTCGGCGGGGATACGCTTTGCGGCGACCACGATGGTGGAAAGGTCCGCGAGCAAATCCTGGCAACTGGTACAACCAGAAAGATGTTCGCGAGCCTCGGGAGGTAGAGGGCTCAGGCCTTCAGAGGCCAGAACGGCTTCGAGTTCTTTACACTGCATACCAAAGACTCCGCGGGGAGCAAAACGAACTGGCGCTTCCCGCAAAAATCAGAAAAGGTGCGCGTGTTGCAAACCTCGACAGCCTCGACGTAAACGTTAGCTTCATTCTAGCTCATTCCTTGGAACCTGACTGAGCTTTTGCCGACTGTCTTTCCTGGCGGGCTTGATCGCGGATTTGTTCCTGAAGAAGCTCGCGCAGGCGAGTGCGCGCCTTGTGCAACTGCGACTTCGAATTTCCTACGGAACATCCCATGATGTCCGCAATCTCGTTGTGCTCATAGCCCTGGACGTCGTGGAGCACGAACACGGCGCGATAGCCGGGAGGGAGTTGCTCGATGGAGCGCTCGAGATTAACCCGGTCAACAGCTCCCGACAGGCGAAGGTCCGGGGCGCCCACGTCGCGTTTTGGACTGCTGCTCTCCGCATCGGGATCCAAGGTTTCCTCCAAGGAATCGGTGGGAAGCGATTTCTTGCGCAGGCGCATGAGCACGACGTTAACGGTCATACGATGCAGCCAAGTGGAGAAGGCCGACTCGCCGCGGAAAGTACCGATCTTGCGGAAGAGCTGGAGAAAAGCCTCCTGCATGAGGTCTTCCGCATCCGCGGGATTGTTGACCATGCGCAGGCACAGGGCGTAGACGCGGCGGCTATGCAGATGATAGAGAAAGTCAAAAGCAGCGGGATCCCCCGCTTGAGAGCGGCGGATGGCCTCCGCTTCCGTCCACGCAACCGGCTCGGTTGGTCTTGGTCGGGCCAACAGTCCAATAGCGGCGCCACTAGAAAATCCGATGCGCCGAGTCCCCTTTACAGTTGTCCCGAGAACGGACGTGGAGGAGCACATATGCCCCTATAGAAGGAGGGAACCTTTAATAGGTTGCATCCGCCCCGGGCACATCCGCAGGGATTTAGTTATTGTCCCTTTAGGAACGCCATCCGTCTATGGGCAAGATGGCGACCCCGGGCGGCGAGGGAGGGGCAATGAGCCTGGCATTCCTGGAGAGCCGCCTGAAAACCGGATAATTGCTGATCAGGAAGAGCGTGAAGAAAGGACTTAAAGAGCACAACGGTCTCGCGGAGGCAGGTATTCAGGTCGTAATGAACGGCGTCCAATAAATCCCACCCGCGATCCGGGGTCATGGAATCCCCCGCGGCAAGTTCCTCGGCAGCGGAAGCGAAGCTGGAGTCGAGTTCGTCGACTAGGTCGGCGAGCGCGGAGATTTTGTATGAAAATTGGGATTTTCGAGTAAGGAGCACGCGGCTGAACAGGTCATTGCAGAGAGCGACGCGCTGGCTGCGGGCATGCTGAAAATTCTGCACATCCAGAGGGACGATGTTGGGCGTGACACCAAAATGTTTAGCATGCTCCATCATGGAGCGGAGCAAAGAGACCAGTGGATACGAGAGCCTCTTACACAAATCGGGAGCAACGGAGAGAAGTTGATGGGCTTTGGAATGGCGGCCATGGCGGCGCATACCGAAAGCTTCGTCGAGATTCACACTGAACATCGAGTAAGCAATTTCGAGGCGGCGCACGCAGTGCAAATACGCTTGAGATTTTTCGCCCTTTAGAGGAACCCGCCAGTCTTGAGATACAGAATCATGTTGCAAAGTTACCGGGCGGGGCCGCACAGAGAACCTCCGAGGTTAAAAGCAAGTATAACAAGTTTCGAAAAATGGATGAATAGAAATTAATGCAAAAAGGCCAGAAAATATTCGTGGAGGGGATAATTCCCAAAATGGAAACAGCCGATTTTTCGACTATTTTCGCCCACACGCCAGGTTCCTTGCTCTGCCGCTAAACTGGCCTTTATACTCGTGAACGTAGATTGAGAAAGGATTACAGCCCTCTTGCAATTTGAGCCTCAAGATCAGTTTCAGCAGCGGCAAAAGAAACTCGAAGAGATTCAAGCTCTGGGATATGAAGCATTTCCGCGGGAATTTCGCTGGACGGAGACGCCGGCGGAACTGGCGAAGAAGTATGCGGAGCGAACTGCTCCGGAATTAGAAGCGGAGAAGAAGGAGACGCGGGTGGCGGGGCGGATTGTCTCGTATCGCCTGATGGGGAAAGCGGGGTTTGCTCATCTGCAAGGAGGTGGAGGGCGGATCCAAATTTACGTAAGAAAAGACGTAGTAGGAGACAGGGGCTTCCAGTTATTCCACCTCTTGGATCTAGGGGATCACGTCGGTGTACGCGGACACATGTTCCGGACGAAGACCGGAGAACTGTCGGTGTGGGTGGAGGAGCTGTTTTTCCTGAGCAAGGCGCTGCTGCCGTTGCCGGAAAAGTGGCACGGGCTGGCGGACGTGGAACTGCGCTACCGGCAAAGATATTTGGATTTGATAGCGACGGAGAAATCGCGGGAAGTGTTTCGGACGCGGGCGCGGATCATCCGGGAGTTGCGCCAGTTCTTCGACAGCCGCGGATATATGGAAGTGGAAACGCCGATGATGCACCCGATCGCGGGGGGAGCCACGGCGCGGCCGTTTGTGACTCATCACAATACACTGGATGTGGATTTGTATTTACGCATTGCACCAGAACTGTATTTAAAGCGGCTGACGGTGGGCGGATTCGATCGTGTATATGAAATCAACCGGAATTTCCGGAACGAGGGAATCAGCACACAACATAATCCCGAGTTCACCATGCTCGAGTTTTATGAGGCGTACAGCAATTACCGGGATTTGATGGATCTGAATGAAGCGCTATTCGCGCAGGTGGCGAAGAATATTACCGGCTCGACGATGGTGAAGTACGGCGAGACGGAGTTGGATTTCGGAAAGATGCAGCGGCTGACCATGCGCGAAGCGATTGTGAAGTATTGGCCAGAAGGAGCGGGGGCCGCGCCGACGCTGGAGGAAATGGCGGCTCCGGGTGGAGCGCAACGGGCGACGGAACGCTACAACGTGTGGGCCAAGGCGAACCACGCGGAATACGCTGCGGCCAAGGGACAGTTGGCGGACGGCGAGTGGACCGGCTTATTATTCGAAACGATTGCGGAAGATAAGCTGGTGCAGCCGACCATTTTGTACGATTTTCCGGTGGAGATTTCGCCGCTGTCGAAGCAAAAGCCGGAAGATCCTTCGTTGGTGGAACGATTTGAGATTTACGTTGCAGGGATGGAAATCGCCAATGGATTTTCGGAGTTGAATGACCCGGCAGAGCAGGAAAAACGCTTTCTGGCACAGATCGCGCAGGGCGGCGACGAAGTGCCGAAGCAACTGGATGTGGACTACGTCAGAGCGCTGTGTCACGGCATGCCGCCGACGGCGGGAGAAGGGATTGGCATCGACCGGTTGACCATGTTGCTGACGGATTCGCACTCGATTCGCGACGTAATTTTGTTCCCGCAGTTGCGCCCCGAGGGCAAGGGGGAAGAGGCGAAACCAGAAAGCGCGAAGAAGTAGGAGCACGAGCCGGCACAGATCGTGGCGATCGAAGAACTTCTTGAGAGGGAATGCATTTTCTCAGCGGCTAAAGCCCGGCGGTAGCAGGCGAAAATGTCGGAGCTGAAGCTCCGACCCCTAACGTGGATTTCGGCTCGTTTTTTCGGCATGAAGGAACGTACATGCAGCAATCCCTAGCCTATGAGCTTTGAATGGTTCGTGGCGAAGCGGTACTTGAGATCGCCGAACCGGCCGGTGATTCTGCGGTTGGTGACAGCGTTCAGCATTTTAGGGGTGGCCGCGGGTGTGGCGACGCTGGTGATCGCCTTGGCGATGAACAGCGGGTTTCGAGAGACGTTGCAGGATCGGTTGTTGGGAGTGACCGCGCATATATCTCTGACCCGTCCGGGTTCGGAGGGGATTCCAAATTACCTGGCACTGGCGGACCGGCTGAAAAAGATACCCGGCGTGAATTCGGTGACGCCGGCGATTTACGAAACCATGCTGCTGTCCTTTGGAGGGGAGGCCCGCGGCGTGGTGGTGAAAGGAATTGATGTAACTCCGGAGAAGCGGAGCGACGAGGCGTTGCAAAAGTTATCCGAAGGGCAGCTGGATTTTTCGCCGGACGCGGATGGGATCGACGGTTTAGTGGTGGGCAAGGAATTAGCGGGCGAATGGAGAGTGCATCCGGGAGACTATGTGACGTTGACGAGCCCGCAAGGCCGGTTGACGCCGTTTGGATTGATTCCGCGCACCCGGCGATTTCGAGTGGCGGGAGTCTTCGACTCCGGGTTTTACGACTACGACGAAAACTGGTGCTTTGTAACGCTGGCCGCAGCACAGTCGCTGGCAGGGACGGGCGATGTGGTGAACGTGCTGGAGTTCCGGCTGGCGCGGCCAGAGCAAGCGGCCGAAATTGCGAACCAGGTGGAGCGGGAAGCAGGAGCTGGATTCACTACCACCACGTGGATGGAGCAGAACCGCGCGCTGTTCCGGGCGCTGCGGCTGGAAAAATTGGTCACCGCGATATTCATCGGGCTGATTACGTTCGTGGCCGGGTTGAATATTTTGGTGGTGCTGTCAATGACGGTGACCGACAAGGCCAAGGACATTGCCGTGTTGCTGTCGGTGGGAACGCGACGCGAACAAGTGCGCCGAATTTTCTTGCTGCTGGGAATTGCCATTGGTGCGACCGGAACATTGATTGGACTGACCGTGGGATACGCGTTCAGCTGGATTGCGGGGACCTACCATTTGATTCCACTGGATCCGCAAGTGTACGCGGTGCCGTATGTACCGTTCCACCCAAGCTTCTTCGATGGATTGTGGATCGCGGCGGCGGCGATGGGGATCGCAATTCTGGCTACGGTAATACCGGCGCGAGAGGCGGCGCGGTTACTGCCCGTGGAAATCCTCCGATTCGAATAAGGCAAAAAATCCGAAGATGTGAAGGGTTTAGGGGAAGGGGTGTTTGGAGTCCAAGTTGCTCCTAAGGAGAGCAGCCGTGAGCTAGACTTGGGAGACACGGAGCCAGCCTGTTTGTAAATCCCAAGATAAGATGTGCAAGCTAGTGAAAGAAAGGGAGTTATAGGCGTACCAGATTGCGACATTCGGAGATCCGGAAGAGCTAGGCAGACGGGGTGTGGAAAAGGGAAAAATCTGGGTTAGAACACGCAGGCGGCTGCAAACCGTGCGGTTGGGGCTGAAAAGCAAGGGCGGCGCATCTAACCATTAGACGGCGACAAGAAAATTTCGCGGCTGTTGAAAAAAAAAGGCCGGTTCTCAGGTAAGGTGGCGAGAAAGAGCGAAAACGAAGTACGGAGGCAGGATCGCGAGGCTGAACAGGAATGGATAGCACCGACCAAACCGAAGAAGCGATCCTGGAGGCGCGAGGGTTGAAGAAAACCTACGGAGCGCGAGAGAAGAATCTGGAAGTATTGGCGGATGTGAATTTGAAATTGAGTCGGGGAGAGATGGTGGCCGTGGTGGCTCCGTCGGGCGCAGGAAAGAGCACTTTGCTGCATTTGCTGGGTGCGCTAGACACTCCAACAAGCGGTAACGTATACTTTGAAAATAGAGCGATAGAAATGAAGCAAGACGCGGCGCTGGCAGAATATCGCAATCGCGCCGTGGGGTTTCTCTGGCAGCGGCACCAGTTGTTGCCGGATTTTACGGCAGCAGAGAATGTAGCGATGCCGCTCCTAGTGCGCGGAGAGCCACAGGCAAAAGCGCTTAGAGAGGCGCGCGAGTGGCTGAAGGAAGTGGGCCTGGAAGACCGGGCCGAGCACCGCGCCGGAGAACTTTCGGGCGGAGAACAGCAGCGAGTAGCGATTGCGCGGGCGCTAATCACGGGGCCGCGGGTGCTACTGGCTGATGAACCGACCGGAGATCTAGACGAGCAGAATGCTTGGGCTGTGTTTGAGTTGTTGCACCGGTTGCACCGCACGCATCGCCTGACGTCGCTGATCGCGACGCACAACCTGGCGCTGGCGGAACGTTGCGACCGGATCGTGGGGCTCGAGCACGGTGTTCTGCAAGTCCGCAGTGCGAAAAGCGCTGCGGAAGGGACCCCAGGGGGAGAAGCGAGCTAACGTGTTCGAACGATACACAGAAAAAGCGCGGCGAGTCATTTTCTTTGCCAGGTATGAGGCCAGCCAGTACGGAAGCCCGTACATCGAGACCGAGCACCTCTTGCTCGGATTGATGCGGGAGGACAAGGCCCTAGCAAACCGGTTCCTGCGGCAGCAGGGTTCCATCGAGTCCATCCGAAAAGAGATTGAAGCGCGCATCACCATACGCGAGCGCATTTCCACGTCCGTGGAAGTGCCGCTGAGCGCGGAGTGCAAGCGCATCCTGAACAGCGCTGCGGAAGAGGCCGAGCGGCTCGGGCACAAGCACGTGGGCACGGAACACCTGCTGCTGGGAATCCTGCGGGAAGAGAAGTGCTTTGGGGCCGAGATTCTGATGGAGCGAGGGCTGCGGCTGTCGGCGTTGCGCGAAGAACTGTCGCGGACGACTGGAGAGAAGAGCACCGCGGCGCGGCCGAAGGAGACCTCGCTTCTGGCGGAATTCAGCCGGGACCTGACCCAAGCGGCGGCCGAAGGCAGCTTGGACCCGTTGGTGGGACGCGAAGGAGAAGTGGAGCGGGTCATCCAGATTCTGTGCCGGAGGACGAAGAATAATCCGGTGCTGATCGGCGAACCGGGCGTTGGGAAAACCGCGATTGTAGAAGGATTGGCGCAGCGAATCAGCGATGGAGACGTGCCGTCGTTTTTGGCGGACAAGCGCATCTTGTCGCTGGATCTGTCCTTGATCGTGGCAGGCACGAAGTACCGAGGCCAATTCGAAGAGAGATTAAAGACGATCATGAAGGAACTGATGGAGAGCCAGAACTCCATCGTGTTCATCGACGAGTTGCATACGCTGGTAGGGGCAGGATCGGCGGAAGGATCGTTGGACGCCGCGAACATCCTGAAGCCGGCGCTATCGCGCGGCGAGATTCAGTGCATCGGCGCGACCACCCCGAGCGAATACCGGAAATCGGTGGAGAAGGACCGCTCGCTGGAACGGCGATTCCAGGCGGTGAAAGTGCCGGCGCCGACGGAAGACGAAGCGGTGCAGGTGATCAATGGCGTTCGCGAACGGTATGAGAAGTTCCATGCGGTGAGCTACACGGACGAAGCCCTGCGCTATTCCGTGTATCTGTCCAACCGCTATATTCCCGACCGCTTCTTGCCAGACAAGGCCATCGACTTAATTGACGAAGCGGGCGCGCGGGTGAAGCTGCGGCAGGCCTCGGTTCCGGAAGAAGTGAGCGAAGTGCAGAAGCGGGTGAAGTTCATCACGCACCGGATGGAATCGGCAATCGCGGCGCACGAATTCGAGAAGGCGCGGTTCTACTCCGAAGAGGAGCGCAAGGAAAAAGAGAACCTGCGGGTGCTGCGCGAGCGGTACAAGCTGGACGACGCGTCGACGGGCATCGTGACCCGCGAGGACATCGAGGAAGTGGTGTCGCGGTGGACGGGCGTGGCGGTGACGTCAATCAAGGAAGACGAACAACAGAAGTTGCTGCGCATCGAACCCGAACTGCACAAGCGCGTTATCAGCCAGGACAAAGCGATTACCGCGCTGGCCCGGGCCATCCGGCGGAGCCGCGCAGGCTTGAAATCGCCGCTGCGGCCGGTGGGCTGCTTCTTCTTCCTGGGCCCGACGGGCGTAGGAAAAACGGAAGTGGCGCGGCGGCTGGCGGAATTTTTGTTCGGCAGCGAGAAGTCGCTGATCCGCTTCGATATGTCCGAATTCATGGAGAAGCACTCGGTATCGAAGCTGATTGGGGCCCCTCCGGGCTACGTAGGGTATGAGGAGGGCGGGCAGTTGACCGAACGCGTGCGCCGGACGCCATATTCGGTTATATTATTGGACGAAATCGAGAAGGCGCATCCTGACCTCTTTAACATATTGTTGCAAGTGTTCGAGGACGGGCAGCTGACGGATGGTTTAGGCAATACGGTCGATTTCCGCAACACCATCATCATCATGACTTCCAACATCGGTGCGCGGCATTTGCAGAAGCGCACCACGATCGGCTTCCAGGCGGGCCTTGATGAAGCCAGCCTGAGGAGCATGGAAGACCTGGTTTTGGGGGAAGTGAAGCGGGCGTTCAATCCGGAGTTTTTGAACCGGTTGGACGATATCATCCTGTTCAATCCTTTGGGCGACGAGGATCTGTTGCGCATTATCGATCTGTTGGTGGGACAGCTGAACGACACGCTGATTCACCGGCAGGTACAAGTGGTGTTGTCGCCCGAAGCACGCCAGTGGATCCTCGAGAAAACGTGCGCGGACCGGAGTTACGGAGCGCGACCGTTGCGGCGGGCGTTGCAGAAATATGTGGAAGACCCGCTGAGCGAATCGTTGATCCAGGGGGGAATTCAGAGGCCAGCAACATTGCAAATTTATGTTGCCGGGGAAGGCCTCGCGTTCCGGCCAGTGGGCGAGGCAACCCCAGTCGTTCATTAGTGAATCTGACGCAGCGTGTGACCGCAAAGCGGCCTGGAGGCCAGGGGCCGCAAAGCGAAGTACGCTTGGCCGGCCCATACCGGGTGCGGCGGGAGAATAACAAATTGGGTTTGGGGGCGCGGCCTTGATGGAACCAGCGGCCGCTAAAAGGATAGTCTGTTTTCCGCCAGACAGAGCAACCTGGTGTGCGCGCCAGTATCTTGTCTTAGCCTTGGCCGTGGTGGTTTCTTTGCTCGCGGCGGGAAAAACGCTGGCCGCGGAAGAGAGCGCGAAAGGCGATGCTCCCGGCAAGGGATTCACGCTGTTTCACGCCGCACTGAACGAAAATACCCTGGAAGAAAAGATTGACGAAGTGCCCGCGGGCCTGCAATCCGGACAGGATGGCGGCACCGGCTCGCAGCCGTTTGTGGAGCGCATCGAATTCGACGGAAATCGACGCATTCGCCGGGACACGCTGCTGGCGCGGATTTTCACGCGGCCGGGCGACGCTTACAACGAAGACAATTTGCGCCGCGATTTCATGGCCTTGTGGAATACGCAATTCTTCGAAGATGTGCAGCTGCGCGTGGAAGACGGGGAAAAGCCCAACGGGAAAGTAATCGTCTTTGAAGTGAAAGAGCGGCCGGTGATCCGGCGCATCCGCTATGAAGGCATTCACTCGATTTCCGAATCGGACATCCTGGACCGGTTCAAGGAGAAAAAAGTAGGGCTGACGGTGGAAAGCCAGTTCGACCCGACGCGCATCAAGAAAGCGGAAGTGGTGCTGAAGGAACTGCTGGGCGAACACGGGCGGCAGTACGCGACGGTCACGCCGGAATACGAAAGAATAGCGTCGAGCAACGCGGTGATCCTCACCTTCAAAATTGATGAAGGACCGAAGGTGAAGGTCGGGAAGATTTCGTTTACCGGCAACCATGCATTCAGCGACCGGAAGTTGATCCGCGCGATGCACAACGACCGGCCATACGCAATTCCGTTGTACTTCACGTACATCCCGGTGATGTCGAAGACCTACGATCACGACAAATTGATCGAAGACCAGGAAGTCGGGATTCGCGGAATCTATCAGGACAACGGGTACATGAAAGTGTCGCTGCCCGACCCGATTCTGGAGAACGTGGATACCGAAGGCTGGAAGTATGGCGTGCCGCTGGTGGGGCCGCGGACCACCGGCAAGGCGGTGAACATTACCATTCCCATCGAAGAAGGGGACAAGTACACGATGGGGACAATCAAGATTGTGAGCTCCGACCCGGACAAGGCCCTGTCGCTAAAGGTGGACGCGTTGAAGAGCGTGTTTCCGTTGAAGCCGGGGGACGTTTTCTCCGCGGCGAAAGTCCGCAAGGCTATGGAAGAGTACACGAAGATCTATGGGCAGTATGGATTCATCGACTTCGTGCCGCAGCCGCAGATGGACTTCGACGACAAAGCCAAGCGCATCGACGTGACCATGCAGTTCGACGAGGGCAAGCAGTATTACGTAAGGAGAATCGAGTTCAGCGGCAACACCACCACCCGAGACAAGGTCATCCGCCGCGAATTGCTGATCGACGAAGGCCAGTTGTTCAACAAACGCTTGTGGGAAATCAGTATCCTGCGTTTGAACCAGTTGAACTATTTCGACAAGATCGAGCCGGACAAGTCTGCGGAAATCAAGCGCGACACCAAGAACGGCACGGTAGACATTCTTCTGAAGCTAAAGGAAAAAGGAAAACAGTCCATCGGTTTGCAGGGCGGCGTCAGCGGATTGGCGGGCGGCTTCATCGGGCTGACGTATCAAACGAATAACTTCCTGGGCTTGGGCGAGACGCTGACGCTGTCAGCGCAGATCGGGCAGTATACCCAGAACGTGATGCTGGGCTTTTCGGAGCCGTACCTGTTTGACCGGCCGATCGCGACGGGATTCACGATTTTCAAGTCGCTGTATAAATTCAACCAGGCAGAACAGGCGGCGTTGTACACCGGACAAGCGGTCAGCGTGAACCCGCAATACATTCAGGATTACAACCAGAACAGCGAAGGTTTCACGGTGTACGCGAGCTACCCGTTGAAACGGTACGCATTCACGCGGGTGGGTTTGACGTACGGATTGACGCACACAGACATCACCACGTACAACGAGGCATCGCAGTTGTTGTTCACGCAGTTGCAGTATTTGAGTATCGCTGGGCCGAGCGCGCTGAATGGCATTCTATCCAGCGCAGTGACCACGACGATCACGCAAAACACCCTGGACAACCCGATCAATGCGACCCGCGGGCGAAGTTATTTTTATTCGCTGTCGGTATCGGGTTTGGGCGGGAACGTCAAAACGATTACGAATACCGGGGAATTCAAGTACTTCCATCCCATCAATCACCGAAGAAACGCGGTGGGCGTAAGGTTCCTGGCGTCGTGGATAACGGGGTATGGCGGAGGAGAAGTGCCGCCGTTCAGCCGGTTTTACATGGGCGGAGAAAACGATTTGCGGGGATTCGATATACGGGCGATCTCGCCAGTCACGTACATACCGAGCGTGGTGAATCAAGCGGTGACGTTTACGGACAACCGGCATTTGAGTGGAGCGGGATACCCGACACAAGGCGCATTCAATGTGCCAGTGGTGGCGTACACGATCACGTTCCCCGGCGCGGACCTACAGGGCGTGACCAACTTCGAGTACCGCATACCGATCGCCGGCCCGGTGAGTATGACGTTGTTTAACGACATCGGAACTGACGGAATTTTGAACAAGAACGCCTTGAAGCTGGATCCGACGGGCGTGCAGAACATCAACCAACAATTTCCGTTGGCGAATCAGGGGCAACAGTTGCAGATTGCGCCGAACACCAACTTCCATATTCGTGATTCGGTGGGTATCGAGTTTAACGTGAACATTCCGATCGTGCAGGCGCCGTTCCGCATTTACTGGGCGTATAACCCGCTGCGGCTCTACGAGACCATCGTGGCGCCCTTCGACAAGATCAATCTCACCAACCTGTATGCGCAGTGCCAGTCGCTGGGATTGTTGGATCCGTTGCATCCGAACCAGTGCGATCCGTCGATTTTGTATCAGGTCCAGCCGGCGCTGCAGAATCCGGGGAGATTGCATTACTTCGAGCCGGCGAGCACGTTCCGGTTCACGGTGAGCCGGACGTTCTAGGGGGTAGTGGCAGAGGCGGAAGTCGAAGCGACAGGGCGGCGATGACGGCCTGGGGGCAGTTGCGAGAGATCTTCGAAAGGCAGTAGAGGGGCAACGAGAAAAAGTATTCGGGTCATCCAAAGGGAAAACGAGATTTCAGAAGTGGGCGCGGGTGCTCACCCGTGCAGAGTTCATCAGGAGATGGAACAGATGAAGTGGCGCACAATGAAAATAGCCGCAATGCTGGCGCTTGCGGGTGGCGCGATATGGCAGAACGGCTGCGGCAGTTCCGGGGTGAACCAGGTGGTAGTGACGATATCGCCGCCGACGGCCACGGTGATCGCCAACACGGTTCAAACGTTCTCCGCGACGGTGACCGGCTCGACAACGTTGACCTCGACGTGGACCTGCTCGTACGTGTACACCCCGAATCCGACCACACAGAATCCGAACCCAGCCCAAGTGGGTCCAATTAACAACTGCACCTCGGGACAGAAGGTGTCTGCACTGGGCGGGGGTAGCCTGGGAACGTGGACGTCGACACCCAGCGCAACGAACAACGTGCTGACTTATACGGCCCCGACGCTATCGAATTTTCCGAATCCCATTCCGACGATTACGTTCACGGCCGCAGCGACCGCGAACACCAGCAAGAAGGGGACGGCGGTAGTCACGCTGGACACCGGCATACGAACGGCGATTACGCCGGCAACCGCGACGGTGCCCACGGAAATCACTCCGGCACAGCAGGTGCAATTTACCGCGAATTTTCTGAATACATCTCCAGCGAACGCGAACCCGCAATGGCTGGTGACGCAGCCGGTCTCCGGGAACACTACGAAGTTCCCGCAAGGAACGACACCGGTGCCGCAGGACGTAACGTGCAGCCCGAACTGCGGATCGATTTCGGCGCAGGGAGTATTTACGGCGCCCGCGACGCAGCCGACCAATACTTCGCCGGTAGGGGCTGGATCCCAGGCTTCTTCGTTGGCGCCCATTGTGTACGTGGTGTGCTGGTCGTCTTCGGACATCAATCATTACGCGGTGGCCACAATCACGTTGGTGCCAGCGAGCCAGAACCCAGTCACCTTCACGGGGATTCAGCCGACCACGATCCCGGCCGGGGGAGTGCTGCAGGACGTGTGGTTAACTGCGCACAATTTGTTGAACACCAGCCAGATTACGTTTACGCCGCCGGGAGCAAACCAACAGCCGCAGGTGATTCCGCAGACGAACGTATTTACGGTGCCCATCTCGAGCGCGTATTGCACACCGAGTGCCACGGGCGCAACGACGACGGTGAGCTGCGATGCGTCGATCATGACGCGAGTACGATTAACGCAAACGCAGTTGGCCAATGTGGGAACCGGAACGATCACGGTCAATAACATCCCGGACGCGAGTACCGGGGGCACCCAGTCGATTTCGTTTCCCATCAATCTGGTGTATGCGAATCCGCAAGTGGTCAGCGCGGTCCCCGACAGCTTTCCGCAGGGGACCGGCACGGATTTTTCCGCGGACGGCGGTTACTTCGGGCTAGGAACTAGTCCACTGGTGCAATTACTGTTCAATGGCCAAGCCAATGTCAACGTTGGGACCGGCAATCCCCGGCAAATCACCGGATTCTTGCCAGGTAGCAACGGATCATTAAATGGACCGGGATTGTATCCGGTCTCGGTGGTGAGCAGCGCTCCGCTAGGCTCGGTATCACACCCGGTGGTAAGCACGGACGTGGCGGTCCAGCCGACGTTCCAGTCGGGCAGCTCGTCCCTGAACTCGATCTACTTCCAGCCTGGCACCAGCACGATTCCACCACAACAGATTGCGTATCCTCCGAGTATTAACTTCCCGGCCGTGGGAGGGACCGCAAACGGGGCGCCCAGCAGCATCGCTATGGACTCAGCGAAAGGTTACGCGGCGGTGACCTTGCAAGCCGCCAACGCGGTGCAGATTATCAATCTGGTGGCGAATCCAAACGCACACGGCCGATTCATGCCGCAGATGGGCGGGCAGATCCCGGTAGGGAATCAGCCCACCAGCATAGCCATCGATGACCAAATCAATCTGACGAATTATCCGGGCCAGGATTTGGGAGTGGTGGTGAACAGCGCAGACTACACGCTGACGCTGATGGCGCTGCCGTCTGGATCGATCATCGGGTCGCCGATCAGCCTGAAAGGGTTGATCTCGGGAGGGCCGACGAATTTGGCGTCGCCGATGCCGTACGCCGTGGGAGTGGATCCAACGACGCATTACGGGGTGGTGGCGTTCAGTAACGCGTTTATCGGGTTTGTGGTGGACGTGAACCCGAACACGTCGTCGACGCCGCCGACTTGCTTCGTATCGTCGCAGACGCCGCCGTGCGCTTTGACTTCGGTGTCCATGAATACCGGAGCAACTCCGCAGGTGGTGATGCAACCGGGCGTTCCAGTGGCCTATGTAATGCCGGGAGGCACGGGCGTGATGTCGGTGGTGAACTTGCTGGCCACCAACAATACCGTGACGATAGCCGCGGCACCCAACGGAGTCGTTTGTACCAACGACATCGTGACGGTGACCACACCAACCATCAACGGATTGAACCCGTCGTCGCCCGGATCGGTACTGATTTCCGGGGTATCGCCGGCCAGCTACAACGGAACGTACAACGTGCTCAGCGTCCCCACCAGTTTCACCTTCACCTATGAGTACAACGGAACCAGTTGCCCTTCGACCTCCACCGGAGGCGGGGGCACGGTGACCTACGGCAACCCCTATTACACATTTGGCACTAGTCCGACGATTGTGGGCGCGGCGGTGAACCCGGTTACGAAGTACCTGTCCTTTGCGGATCCAGGAGCCGCAACCGCGGCTCCACAGATCGGATTTGTTTCCGGCATGGACCAATCGGTGAGCTCGCTCTATCTGACCCGGGGAAGCTGCGTGAACTGCACGCCGATTCCTTCGGGAGCGCCGGAGGTGGGGTTGCGGTGGGTCTCGTGGGATCCCTACCGGAACATCATGGTGGCGTTTAATCCCTCGGACAACTACAACGAAATTTCGCTGATCAGTCCGCCAACGACGGCCACCGGAGGAGAGACGACGATTGCGACCCGGCTCATTCAGGCTATCGCGACGGGTGACAGCTCATGCGCGACTGCGTCAAGCAATCCACCGACTGTTCCTACTCCGGTTTGCTACAACTGGGCGCCAGCGCAAGGATCGTTCACGCCGGCGGGTGGCAGTGCAGCGGTGACCGTGTATGGGCCGATGGTGTACGACCCGATCACGAATCTGGTGCTGGCTGCCAATGCGGGGACAAACGCGGCGGGCTTTAACACCCTGAACTATGTGGACATCGACCCGGGGACCACATTCAAGCCCGTCAACATTGAAAACATCATAGTGACTTCGGGAGGCGTGGCCAACGCGCAACCACCGCTGTCCAGCGCGCCGAATGCACCGACCCCGCTGCCCAAGGCCGTGTGCGACCCATCCAGTCCGACGAACATTTATGCCACCTGCTTCCCGCAAGCGGTAACCGTGGGGCAATCGGCGACCTTGCGGATCTTGGGGCAAGGATTCACGACAGCCGGCACGCCGGTGGTCAGGCTGGATACCGACTCGACCGGAGTGACGATAACCAGCTCGTCGAACACGGAACTGGACGTGACCATAGCGGCGTCGCGCTTGGCGCAAGCGCACGACTTCGCGCTGGACGTGGTAACCGCGAACGGCATCGGATCGAACACGCAGGATTTGTACGCGATCGGCGTGATTTCGTTGTCCTCGCTGTGCACTTCCGCAGTGATGCCGGAAGCGGTGGCCATGGACGAAATCGCCAACGTAGCGGTGATCACCAGCTACGGGTGCAACACCGCCTCGTTCATTAACATGGATTCCACAAACGCGCACAACTACGGAGTGCCGTACGGCGCGCTGTTGGCCACGGTGAATGTGGGCAATCATCCCATCGGCGTGGACGTGATTCCGCGATTGGGGTATGCGGTAGTGGCGAATAATGCGGATGCGTCGGCGTCGATTATCCAGTATGGAGGCAGCCCATTCACCGCTACGCAGTTGGCGCCCCTATCTAACAGCTGCCCCAGTGGCGTTGCCACCACCAACATTTGCACCGGCCTGTCTCCGGTGGGAGTAGCCATCGATCAGGACCGCGGGTTAGCGCTGGTGGCGAACAGCGGAGGGAACAGCTTATCGGCGATCGACTTGACGCCGCTGTTGCACCAGACCGCCAGCGGATGCCAAGCGCCGAACGGAACCACCGATTGCATCCCGGTGGCGCAATTGGTCCCCACCAGCGGACCGCCGACGGCGATTGCCGTCGATCCCAACCGCGACGAAGCGGTGGTGACCAACATACAGAACGCCGGCACCACGAGCATTACGGGCGGTCTGGACGTGATCAATCTTTCGACGAATCCGCCAACGAAAACGACTACGGCGTCCATCAATTCGTTGACGGCAAATCCCACGGGCATCGTATACGACCCGGCGGCAACCTCGGGAAGCTGCAGCACCCCGTGCACCTCGTCGGCGTTGATATACGTTTCGTCGACACAGCAGAACGCGATCTATACGTTCGACCCGGACAGCTCTGCAACCTCGTTGATCCGCGTGGGCGTCAACCCCTTCTCGCTCGGGTATAACTACCAAACGGGCGCACTGGTGACCACGAACTCTACGGCGAACACGCTGTCGGTGGTGGACGCGGTGAATGCGCCGACGTTCTTGACCCGCGAGACATTGGGAATCAGCAGCCAATCGCAGTTTGCGCTGGCCATCGATAATTTCACGAATACCGCGGTGATGGTGGACCAGAACAACGACCGGGTGCTGTTGATACCGGTGCAGTAAGAATTTGCGTGGGCGGAGGCACTCGCGTGGAAAGCGCGAGAAAGGCCGTAATTGCGGGGAAATCCGCGATTCGGCTATACTAAAGTGTTTGTGATTCGGCTACAAAACAAGCAAGTGGATGGCGCCCTACAGGATTGGTGCGTGTGGGGGGCGTAGGCGCGCGGATCGCGAATCACAAAGAGAGTTTGTCCGGATCACGCTAAGAATTCGGGGTGTTCCTTTCGTTTAGAGAATGGACGAAGAAGGCGTGCCCGGAGATCAATAAGGAGAATACAGTGAATTCCAGAAACATGATTGGTGTGGGCGTTCTCGGTTTGGCATGCCTGCTCGCGACCGGGGTGGTTCGTGCGCAGGCAGCGGCGGGATCGGCGACAAACGGAAAAATTGGCGTGATCAACGTGCGGCAGGCTATCGTGACCACGGCAGAAGGGAAGCAGGCGTCGAACGATCTGCAGGCGCAATTCACGCCCCGGCAGACCGAGTTGGAAAACATGAACAAGCAGATCAACGATCTGCGGAGCCGCCTGAACGCAGGCGCGAACACGCTGAGCGACGAAGAGAAGGTGCGTTTGACGCAGCAGGGCCAGCGGTTGACGCAACAGTTGGACCGCAAGAACAATGAGTTGAACGAGGACGTGCAGGCGGCGCAGGCCGACGTGGTGGACCGCATCGGCCGGAAGATGATGGACGTGCTGGACCGCTATGCGCGCGAGAACGGGTTAGTGGCCGTGTTTGACTCCTCGGCGCAGAATTCCCCGATTTTGTTTGCGTCCACGAGCATCGACATTACCCAGGAAATTATCAAGCTGTACGACCAGTCCTACCCGATAAAGAGCGGAGCTGTGGCAGCGCCGGCGGCGAGTAAGCCGGCCACTACCAGGCCAGCTACCAAGCCGTAAGGTTAAGGGTAGAGCAAAAATTGCGGGGCTCTGGGGTAGCGCGGAGCCCTGGCTTTTTTGGTGGGCGGTACGCGGTGAAAAAGAAACTCACCACGCAAGGCGCGGTTTGGTAGCGTTGGTCCTGGGCGGGAGCAGGGCTCCCGCTGGGTCGATTAGTGGTGGACGATGGCTTTTGCTACCGGCGGCAGGTGGCCTGCCGCACTCCAAGGGGTTACCTTGCTTTTGTGGGTTTACCGGAATATACTCTAACTTCGCTCTGTTACGGGTCGCACCATGGAGTGGGCGCAAGCCCACTTTTTTGTTGCCGCCGGATGGACTGAGCTTCAGACCGGCTTAGGCCGGGGAGTCTTTAAGTGAATTTGGAAAAGATCCGCGAAGCCGCCGAGCGGGTGGCCCGTTCGGAAGGCCTGGAAGTCGTGGATGTCGAATGGAAAGTGGGGAAGCAGCGGTTTTTGCGCGTGTACATCGACCGGGTGCCCGCCGAGGGAACGGCGGAAGCTGCTGAGGGCGAAGAAGTTGCGAGCCCCTACGCGAAGATCAGCCACGCGGATTGCGAAAAGGTGAGCCAGCAACTCAGCGTGATCCTGGATGTAGAAGAATTGGTGCCGGGTCCGGGTTATGTGCTGGAAATCAGTTCACCGGGAATGGACCGAGCGCTGAAAACGGAGAAGGATTTTCACAGGTTCGTGGGGCGGTTGGCGAAAATCTCGACCACTGAGCCGATCGGGGAAGCAAAGTTCTTTGAAGGGCGGCTGAAAGGGTTTACGGACGGGAAGGTCCGCATGGAGCTGAAGGGCAAGGAAGCGCGGATGGTGGAGATACCGTTGGAAAGCATCCGCAAGGCGAACCTGGCGATTGAATTTTAGGAACGAAGAAAAAAATGGCGAATCTGCTGTACCAACAAATCGAAATGCTCAGCCGGGAAAAGCATATTGAACCGGAAGTGGTGATTTCCGCCATTGAAGACGCCATGGTGGTGGCGGCGCGGAAATACTACAAGTCCGAAGAGGACCTGCGCGGCAAGTTCAACGCGGAAACCGGGCAGGTGGACGTGTATTCGGTGTACACGGTGGTCGAAGAAGTCACCGATCCGAAGCGGGAAATCAGCGTAGCGGACGCGAAGAAAAAGGATCCGAACCTGGAATTGGGCGGGGAAATCCGCACCGCGAAGCCCACGGACGTACTGGGCCGTATTGCGGCCCAGACCGCCAAACAAGTGATTCTGCAAAAAGTGCGCGAGGCCGAACGCGACACCATTTTCAATGAGTATCACACGCGCTCGGGCGAGTTGGTCACCGCGATCGTGAAGCGCGCGGAAGGTCCGGACCTGATCGTGGATATGGGCAGGACAGAAGCGCGGTTGCCGAAGCGCGAGCAGTCGAAGCTGGAAACCTACAACATTGGCGAGCGCTTGCGCGTGGTGATCAAGACCGTGGACCGCGCGGCCAAAGGGCCGCAGGTGATTGTGTCGCGCGCGGATGCATCGCTAGTGCAGCGGCTGTTTGAAATGGAAGTGCCGGAAATTTACGACGGCACGGTGCAGATCCGCGCCGCGGCGCGCGAGGCCGGGGAACGCACCAAGGTGGCGGTGGCGAGCCGGGATAAGGACGTGGACCCGGTGGGGGCGTGCGTGGGTATGAAGGGCATGCGCGTGCAATCGATCATTCGCGAACTGCGCGGAGAGAAGATCGACATTATTCCCTACAACGAAGAGACCGTGGCGTTTGCTCAAAAGGCCCTGAGCCCCGCGAAAGTGACGCGGGTGCAGATCACCGATCCGGAGAACAAGAAGCTGGAAGTGATCGTGGAAGACTCGCAGCTCTCGCTGGCGATTGGGAAGAAGGGGCAAAACGTCCGGCTAGCCAGCAAGCTGATTGGCTGGGACATCGACATCAAGAGTGAAGAAGAAAAGCGCCGCGAAATCGAAGAGCAAATGACCGCGCTAACGGCGCCGACTACGCCGCTGACGGTGTTGGCGGGAGTTGGCCCGAAAACCATCGAGAAGATCGAAGCCGCAGGAATTTCCTCGCTCGAGAAACTGGCGAGCATGACCCCAGAACAGTTGATGGAAATTCCCGGCATCGGCGAAAAGATGGTGGACAAGATTTATCAGGCGGTGAACCGCTTCTATGAAGGCGGAGAAGCGGCGGCCCATGGCGAAGGCGCGACGGAGGAAACCGCTGAGGATGCCGAAGAGACCGGCGAGGCGAGCGCGACCGACGCAGAAACAGCCAGCAAAGGTGAAGACGAAGAAGGCGCGCAAGCAACTCAGCAAGACGCCAGCACCGCGCCTGAAGAACCCCAAGAATCAACGGAACAAGAATCTACCGGCGAGACTCACTCGCCGGCGGCTGAACCAGCGGAGCAGGAATCTCCGGAGGGCCAGCAGGAAGAGAAAAGTTCGTAACGAAGTATGAGTGACGCATCCCAAGTCCGAATTAATGAGCTGGCACGCGAGCTGGAGGTCAAAGCGAAAGCAATCATTGACCTGTTGCCTGGCTTTGGCGTAACCGAAAAGAAGACGCATTCGAGTTCCATTACGATTGAGGTGGCCGAGAAGGTCCGGCGCAAGCTGCAAGGCACGCCGGAACCGGCAGAGCCCGCGCCCGCGCCGGTGCAAGCAGCACCGAAAGCGGTGGCTCCTGCTCCGGCAACAACGCCAGCGGCACGGCCGCCAGCGCCTGCGGCTCCCGCGGTGCCACATGCGCCACACGCGCCGCAGGCCCCTGTTGCGGCCAGACCGGCCGCACCACCTGCTGCTGCACCGACTGCGCATCCACCGACGGGAGTTGCGCCGGCCGTGAAACCCGCGGTACCGTCAGCGACCCCGAGCGCACCTGGGGTGGCGGCTCCGTCTGCGCCACGATCGGCTGCGCCCGCACCTGCGGCTACACCAGCACCTGCGGCAGCGAAGCCTCCTGTTGCGCCCGCGCCGGGAACCGCGGCACCGAGTGCTGCGCCAAGACCTACGACACCACCGCCGGCTGCTCCGCCACGGCCGAGTTCGCCGACACCGGGCCAGCCCATTGGCGCGCGGCCTCCCCAGGGAATGCCGCCACGAGTTCGTCCGCCACAACCAGGACAACCGCAAGCGGGAGCAAGGCCTGCGGCAGGAACCACTCCTGCCTCGCGGCCCGTGCCTTCGCGCCCGCCCATGCCCACCGGGGGCAATCGTGGACCGATTCCGGGAACCGAACCGCGATCGGAACGTCCCAGTGGACCTCGTCCGGGACAGCCGATGCGTCCGCAGCAGGGTGGAAGACCCTTTACCCCACGTCCCGGAGGTCCAGGTGGACCCGGAGGGCCGGGAGGCCAAGGAGGGCGGCCATGGGGTCAAAGACCTGGGTCCGTGCCGTCCGGTTCGCGGCCAGGGCCACGCACGCCGGGGCGTCCGGCGATGCTGCCGCCACTGCCCGACAAAATGCCGCCAAAGGCGGAGCCGGGTAAGCCGCTGTACACCCGCCGGCCCACGCAACGGCAGCGGCCGATGGTGGACAAGCGGGAGATTGAAGGAGAGCGGAAACTACATCCGACGCGGCAGCGTCAGGGACCTGGCGGTCGAGGTGTGGCCGCTGTTGCTGCGCCGCCACCGGAACCGCGTGCACCGCGCGAAGTGACGTTGACGGAAGGAATCACGATCCGCGAGTTAGCGGAGAAGCTGGACATTCGCGCCAAGGATTTACTGAAGACCTTGCTGGATCGCGGCGTGTTCGCGAGCATCAATCAGGCTTTGGACGTGCAGACGGCGACCGATTTGGCGCAGGCGTTCAACGGCGTGGTCAATGTGGTGTCGTTTGAAGAAGAAATGGTTCTGGAGGTCGCCAAGGAAGAGACCAAGGAGAACCTGAGGCCACGGCCACCGGTGGTTACGGTGATGGGCCACGTAGACCACGGCAAAACCAGTTTGCTGGATGGCATTCGCGCGGCCGATGTGGCCGCCGGAGAAGCGGGAGGAATTACCCAGCACATCGGCGCCTACAAAGTACAGGTGGGCGATCGCAGCGTGGTGTTTGTGGATACACCGGGCCATGAGGCGTTCACGCGGATGCGCGCCCGCGGCGCCAAGGTGACGGACATTGTGGTGCTGGTAGTGGCGGCGGACGACGGCGTGATGCCGCAAACCCGCGAAGCCATCGACCACGCAAAGGCCGCGGGTGTGCCGATCATTGTGGCGGTGAACAAGATTGATAAGCCGGAAGCGCAGCCGGAACGCGTGAAGCGGCAGCTGACGGATTTGGGACTGATGCCCGCGGAATGGGGCGGCGACACGGAATTTGTGGAAGTGTCGGCGAAACAGAAGAAAAACCTGGACAAGTTGCTGGAGATTATTCTGCTGGTGGCGGACCTTCGCGAGTTGAAAGCGAATCCAGACGCGCCGGCGAGCGGCACCGTGCTGGAATCGCGGGTGGACCGCGGGCGCGGACCAGTGGCCACGATTTTGGTACAGAACGGAACGCTGCAGACCAGCGACTTCTTCATTGCCGGTTCGGTATTCGGCAAGGTGCGGGCCATGTTTGACGACCGCGGACGCCCGGTGAAGGACGCGCCGCCGTCCACGCCGATCGAAGTGTTGGGATTGCAGGGCGTGCCGGAAGCGGGCGACCACTTTCAGGTGACCGATGAAGCGAAGGCCCGGCACGTGGTGGAGTTCCGCCAATCAAAGCAACGCGATGCGGCGCTGCGAGCCAGCGCGGGGGCGCGCATTACCCTGGATCAGTTGCACGAGCAGTTGAAGGCCGGCGAAGTGAAGGAATTGCCCATTGTGATCAAGGCGGACGTGCAGGGTTCCGCGGAAGTTCTGGAAGAGATGCTGCCGAAGCTTTCCACGGACCAGGTGAAGCTGAAGATCATCAGCGCCGGGGTGGGCGCGGTGACGGAAAACGACGTGCTGCTGGCGAGCGCATCGGGGGCCATTGTGATCGCGTTCGGGGTACGGCCCGATCGCAAGGCCGCGGATCTGGCGCAACAGGAAAACGTGGAAATCCGGACGCACAACATCATTTATGAAGTGTCCGACGAGATTAAGAAGGCCATGGAAGGCTTGCTAGAACCGGTGGTTCAGGAGACCTACCTGGGACGAGCGGAAGTGCGCAATACGTTCCGGGTGAAGGGCGCCGGCACAGTGGCAGGCTGCTATGTGCAAGATGGAATCATGAAACGCGACGCGCAAGTCCGCGTGGTACGCGATGGCGCCGTGATTTACACCTCGAAACTCAGTTCGCTCAAGCGCTTTAAGGATGACGTGAACGAAGTCCGCACCGGATTTGAGTGCGGCTTGGGTATCGCCAACTTCAACGATGTGAAGGTGGGCGACATCCTAGAGTGCTTCCAGGTCGTCAAACTATCCGCCGCAGAGGCTGCCGCACAAGGGTCGGTCCCCGCCCGAAGGTAGCGGCAGCTGTCAAAGCCCGGGCGAAACCGCCTGAGGATCATGGCCATGCCGGTAGGACTGCTAACCTTGGAATTGCACATGCCCGAAGCGCACTCGCTGAAGGATAAGCGGCAAATACTGCGAAGTTTGAAGGACCGCTTGCGGCGTCACTTTAACGTGGCGGTGGCGGAGATGGATTTTCAGGACGTGTGGAACAGCTCGGTAGTGGGGGTGGTAACGTTGTCGAACGCCGAGCAGCACGTCGAAGAGTCGCTGCAATTGGTGCTGGCGGAGGCCTACAAGATTTTAGGGCCGTTGCTGGTTTCCCACGACGTGGATATGTTGTGAGTGGCGCGAGTGGATTGCACGGCGAACGGGTTTAACGGAGCAGGACTGGCACGACCATGAGCCCTGATCATCATCGACATGAACGCGTGGGCGAAGAAATCGCTCACGAAATCAACGCCATGCTTGCCGGAGAATTGAAAGATCCGAGGCTGGAAGGAAACGTGTGCGTCAGCGAAGTGCGCGTGCAGCCGGACATGAAACACGCGCGCGTGTTCGTCAGCGTGCGCACGGAAAATTCCAAGGAGCAGGTGGACGCGATCAAGGCGCTGGAGCATGCTTCCGGATATATCCGGCACGAGTTGATCGAGCGGTTGCAGATGCGGCGTTTGCCCGATTTGCATTTCACGCTGGACCTCTCGCAGGAGCACATCGAGAGGATCGAGCAATTGCTGAAGCAGATGAAGGCGGAGAAGCCTCCGTCGCCGCCGGAAGTGAATTCGTAAAAATTTGGGAATTCGGTTCATCGCAAAAGGCGCGATGGAAAACCGCGGCGCACTTCGTTCGGAATGACGGGTGTGGGTTAATTCAAAGAAGGTAAACGAGAGAATCGGAGATGGCACGGCAACCACAACCCGCACCGTTTGATGGGGCGCTGGTAATCAACAAGCCCCAGGGCAAAACGTCTCACGACATCGTGGACGCGGTGAGGCATTTGGCAGGCTTCCGGCAAATTGGGCATTTAGGGACGCTGGACCCGCTCGCGACCGGTGTGCTGGTTCTGCTGTTGGGGAAGGCCACGCGCCTGGTGCGCTTCTATGCGGGAAGACGAAAACGCTATAACGCCGCTTTTCGCTTTGGCTTTGCGACCAACACCTACGATACCGAAGGCACCGCCGATGGGCCCGACCGCGAGCCCGTGTTGCACCGCGAGGTGATCGAACGCCTGGCGGCAGAATCGCTGGGCAGGTTTGAACAGATGCCGCCGATTTTTTCCGCGAAAAAGGTGCATGGACGCCCGGCGTACGAACTGGCGCGGAAAAATCAAGCGGTGGAATTGAAGCCCGCGAGCGTGGAGCTGTTCGAGTACCGGCTTTTGGATTTACAGGGCACCACGGCGCGCTTTGCGATCGAGTGCTCCTCGGGAACGTATATTCGTTCGCTAGCACACGACATGGGACAGAAGCTTGGTTGCGGCGCGCACTTGAGCGAGATTTGCCGAACCGCCGTGGGGGAGTTTTCTCTCGACCAGGTGATCGAGTTGGACGAATTAGCGGCTGCCGCACGCGAAGGAAAGTTCCAAAAGTGCCTGATCCCATTGGAAAATCTTCTGCCGGATTATCCCCGCACGAACGTGTTGCCGGTGCTGGAGAAAAAAGTGCGGCACGGGGCCAAGTTCAATGTGTTGCTGTCGCAGTTGCAAGCCGGCCGGGGAGAGTTGCCGCCTGGAGCTACCTCGCAACTGGAGAGCACCGCAGGGCACGCACCGCGATTGCGGGTGTTCGGCCAGGATAACAAGCTGATCGCCATTGCGGAGGCGGTGGTGCCGCGCACCTATCAGCCCGTGGTGGTATTCGACCCGCTACCCTAAATTGAATTTGCGTAACGTTGCCGCCTAGCCTTGCATCTCATTTCGAGTGCGAAACCAGGGAGACCTTGGATGAACGCCGCCACCGCACCCGAAAGAGCCGCCTCACCTGGCTTTAGCCGAACGGTAATTGCCGAAAGCCGGCTTGCGCGAGAGAAGTGGACCTACACACAAGCCTCGCAAATCTGCCGCAATCTGGAAGCCGGGCACGTGGTATTTCTGCCGACAACGCCCATCGAAATTCCCGCTGCCAACCGCGAACTGCTGCTGGGGTGGAAACAATCGAGTTCGCTATATCACAAGAATATTGCGTACCGCCCGCTGGAAGACCGCGTGACCGGGTTGCAGAAAGGGGAGGCGCGGCAAGCGGAGAATCTGCGGCGGATTTTGCGAGAGTACTCGCAACGCTCGGTGGAATTTCTGAAGACGTTTCTATTGCCGTATGCGGGGAAATGGAAGCTGGAATTCGCGAGCTTCCGGCCCATTGAAGAAAGAGGACGAACCGCGCGATTGCATGCGCGCAACGATCTGCTGCATTTCGATTCGTTTCCAACCCGACCCACCAACGGTGCACGCATCTTGCGTTTTTTCACGAATATCAATCCCACGCAGAACCGTGTGTGGCTGACCTCACAAACGTTCGAGGCCTTTGGGCCGTTGATGGTGAAGAGGGCGGGATTGCCGTCGTCGCTGGATCATCCTCTTTTGCGAGGAATAAATTCCCTGGCGCGCGCTCTGCATTTGCGGAGCCGCTCTCCTTATGACGATTTAATGCTGCGCTGCCACAACGTGATGAAAGAAGACGCCAACTTTCAGGAGACCACGCCGAAGACGCGCAGGGAATTTCCCCCGAATTCGTCGTGGATGTTGTTTACCGATTGCGTAAGCCACGCGGTGCTGTCAGGGCAGTACGCGTTGGAGCAGACATTGTTGGTGCCGCAGGCTGCGCTGTTAGATCCGCAGCGGTCGCCGTTGGCGATTCTGGAATCGCTGACGGGGCGCCAGTTAACGGTGTAGTTCGTTCCGCGCGGATGGCGCCTCGCAAGCTGTCCCCATAACGGATCGCGCGTTACTCGGGAGGATGTTGGCCCGTTGGCGATGGAGGCGGAGTTGTCTCCGGCTGAGGCTGTTGCTCTTGCGGTTCGGGAACAGGAGGCGGTTGCGCCGGTGGTGCGGGTGGCGGCTGCTGCTCGGGTTGGCCTGGTTCCAGCGTGCGTGGCAACATCGGCCGGCGCTCTTCCGGCCGCTCGGGAACTCCGGGCCCGAGCGAGCCCGCACGGCCGGTGGGTTCCCCGCGTCCGGCGTAAATGGACAGGGATTGGCGCGTAGGGAAACTCATCTGGCGAGGAGTAACCAGGATAAGTAGTTCATCGTCGGTCAGGTTGTTGGTGCGTTGGCCAAACAGATAGCCGGCGCCGGGAAGTTTTGCAATCCCGGGAATGCCCGTAATGGTTTTGGTCAGTTCGCGATCGACGAGGCCGGAGATGATGGAGGTTTCGCCTTCTTTCAGGCGAACGGTCTGCTTCATGGTTTCGTTGGAAATGATGGGGATGCCGTTGGCGTTGGAACCGCTGAGCGCGCGCAGTTCATATTCCAATTGCAGCGTGACTTCGTCATCCGGATGTACGAAGGGAGTCGCCTTGATCTTGAGCCCGATGTCTTCGTATTCGGAACCGGGATAGAAGCTTTGGCCGTTGGAAGCGCCGGGTATGTTGCTGGCCGGGCTGACGATGAGGGTCACCAGGCCATTCGCGTCGGGAATATTGTTGGCCACGACGACGTCGGGGTAGGTGCTGCCGGTGAAGTCACCGATAATGATTGCGCCCGGATCATCTCCTGCGGGGGTGTTGACGGCCGTGGCAAAAGTGCCGCTGCCCTCGTCCGCAAATCCGAGCACGGAATTGGCGGAGGGAACGGCGACAGCAACGCCACCGAAGCCGGTGCCGGCGAAATCAGCGATGGTTACGTTGCTCGGGGCGGCTGCCGTTGCCAGCGGCGATTGGGAGGCAGCGACGAAAGTGCCATTGCCATTGCCGAAATAAACACTGACGCTATCGCTGTTCTGATTGGCGACGGCCAAGGCCGGCCCGGTGCTGCCTGCCAACGTGCCGGAGGAAATCGAGACCGGAAAATTGCCGGTGGCTAGGGGAGTGTTAGAGACCAATTTGAAAGTGCCGTTGCCATTGCCCAAGAGAATCGTAACGTTGTTCGTGGTCTGATTGAGGATGGCCAGATCCGGTATGGAATCTTGATTGAAATCGGCCACGGTGACAGCGATCGGGCCACTCTGTCCGGTGGGCAGGGGGAATGGTGACCCCGGTACTTGGGCGAAAGTGCCGTCGCCATTTCCGGTGAATACCGAGAAGCTGTTGTCGGAAAAATTGGTGACCACAAAACCAAGGTTGGCGTTGTTATTGGTGTTGAACTCGCCTAAGGCGATAGCGCTCGGGCGATTTCCGGTTACATACGTTCCGGAACTGGTGAAGGTGCCGTCGCCATTGCCGAGCAGGATGCTGACGGTATTGGTGGTCTGCGAGGCCACCGCCAAATCGGGATAGGCATTGTTATTTTCATTCAGACTTCCGGCGGCAATGGAGACAGGAGTGCCCGCGCCTCCCTGCGTGGCGGTGATCGAGACGGTGCCGGCAGCGACCCCGGTGGCCAAACCAGATCCTCCCTCAATGGTGGCCTCGGAATTGTTCGAAGAAGCCCAGACCGAGGTGGAAGTAATGTCTTGGGTGCTGCCGTCGCTGTACGTTCCCGTGGCGGTAAAGCGTTGAGAGGTGCCCACCGCGATAGTGGCGCTCGGTGGGTTTACCGCAATCGATTTCAGGGTCGCGGAAGTGACCGTCAGCGTAGCTACTGGGCTGCTGGCTCCGTTCAGTTTGGCTTGAATCTGTGCGCTGCCCACAGCGATGCCCCGCGCCGCTCCTGAAGCGGTGCCGATGGTGGCCACGTTAAAGTTAGAGGTGCTCCAGGTGGCGCTGGTGGATACATTTTGTTGGCTGCCGTCGCTGAACGTGCCGGTGGCAACGTATTGCAGTGTTGCACCTTTGGCGATAGAAGCGGTGATCGGAGTGATGGTGATCGAGCGAATCGTCGACGAGGTTCCTGACAACGTGGCCGCCCCGCTGGCGATGCCGCCTAGTGTGGCGGTGATCTGCGTGCTCCCCGAGGCAACGCCCAAGGCCACACCCGTCTGCGAGCCGATGGTGGCAACGGCAGTGTTCGAGGAAGCCCAGGTAGCGTTGGAAGAGATGTCTTGCTTGGTGCCGTCGCTGAACGTTCCAATCGCCGTGAATTGCATGGTGCCCCCGGGAGCCAACGAGGCGGTGGGAGGGGTCACCACAATCGATTGCAAAGTAGCGGTGGTGATGGTGAGGGGTACGCTGGGGCTGACGACCGCAGACTTGGAGGAACTGGTATTCAGTGGAATCGGCGAACCGGGGGCTTGCACGAATTGCATGGAGGCCCCGGAGCCTTGGTTCAGCAGGATCGTAATGGTGTCGTCGAGTTGGTTAAGAACGGCGAGATCCTGAACGTTCATGTTGCGAAAATCCGCGTTGGCCATGGACACCGGAGCGTGTCCTACGGTGAATTGCTGGAAGGGAAGGATATTGGTTACGCCGCCGACATTGGCGGTGGGCGTGGCACTGCCCAAACTGTTGGAAAGCAACGACAGGGTAATGGGATAGCGTTCCCCGGCAAAGAATGTGGCGGGTTTGCCGTCTTGCGCTCTCAGAAGAACTTGCCGCCCACTGTGGACGAGAGTGAGCGCATCAGAAATTTCTGCGGAAAGGCTGGGAAGCGAGATCAAAAATGTGGTCTTACCACCACCAAACGCGGCGAGGTTCGGAATCGTCGTGGCCGAAGTAGTGCCCAACGCGGAGGACAGAATGGCCAAAGCTGCTCCTACGCTGGTAGCCGCGCGCAATTGGGTCAACAGGGGCGGGTCAAGATAATATAAGGTAGCACTGGCGGGCGGCAGAATTCCCAATTGGGTGGCCTTGTTGCGGTCGACCTCCAGAAAATCGAAGTCGAGAAGCACTTCGCCGCGGGCTTGCTCCAGATCCTTGATGATGGCGCCGGCCAGGCGAACCCGCGGAACCGTGTCGCGAATGGTGACACTGTGGGCATCTTGGGATTGCTGAACGCGCTGGATGCCGGTGAGGTCGCGAACGGCCTTGACCACTTCGGTCATGTCCGCAGGGCTCGAAGAATCGGGCAGGACGAAAGTCTCTTCGATCACAGGGTCGAACGCTTTGCGTTTTTCCGTCGTATCGGCGGCAACGAACATCAATTTGGAATTGACCGCTTTCCAGAAGGTGCCGGTCTCGATGGTGAGGACGGTCATCGCGGTGTTGAAGTCAACGTCCTGGAGATTCAGTTTGACGTTACGCGTGGGAAGATCGGGATCGAAGGTGACTTTCACGCCGAAGGATGCGGCGACTTCGTCATAAGCGTTTTGCACCGTCGTTTGGAAATGAAAACTGCGCTTGACCTTGTCGGGTTGCAGGATGGGCATGCCCTCGGGAGGTTCTTGCGGAGGCAGGTTTTTCGCCTGATCGCGCATGGCGTCCATCTGCTTCAGGCGCTCGGCCACCACAGTGTTCGTGGGATCAATGTGCAGCGCAGCCGCGAGTTGCTGCGTGGCGCCTTGCAAGTCGCCGTCGACCGCCGATTTTTCCGCGCCATCCACGTAGGAGTGAACTATCTTCGAGCGAAGCTCGGTGGCTTTGGCGACCAGGGTGACGTCGAACGGCGCGTAGCGCACCGCCTGGTCATAGGCGGCTAAAGCCTCTTCGTAAGAGCCGGCTTGTTCTTCCTTTGCCGCGAGTTCCGCCAGCTTCTTGGCGCGCTTGGGGTCGGGCTTGACCATGGCATGCTGATCCGAGGAGGCCGTCTGAGCATTCTGTGCGGGCAGCGGAGCGCACGCGAGCAAGACGACCAGCAGCAGAGCCGGAATAACGTTCGAGAGCTTACTGTGCATATAGAGCGTTAGACGCAAGTGACCATTCTACAGCGTGCTGGGAAAAAAGAAGGGGTGGGGGCAAACCTTGACAGGGGAGGAGGGAGTAGGTAGGCTGGTCTTAGTTGCAAATCGTTTTCAACTGGAGTCCCGTGCTTTCCGCCTTTCTCATTGCCCTCCGCGAGGGGGTTGAAGCTGCGCTGGTCGTCGGTATCGTGCTGGTGTACCTGGCGCGCACCGGACGAACTCATTTGTCTCGTTACGTTTGGGGCGGAGTAGCGGCGGCTGTGGCGCTGAGCCTGGCGGTGGCCATCGCGCTCGACCGCTTCAACATCAGCGAGGATGGCTTTGAAGGGCTGATGTATCTCGTGGCGGCCTTTTTTGTGGTGACCATGGTGTGGTGGATGAACAGCGTCGCCAAACACCTGCGCAAAGAAATCGAAGAAAAAGTGGAGAAGTATGCGGGGCGCGAAGGATCCGCGGCGGGATGGGGCATCGGGCTGTTCGTGTTTCTGATGGTGCTGCGCGAAGGCGCGGAGTTGGCGCTGATCTTGCGCGCCGTGGAAATTTCCACGGAGGGATTGGAGACGTGGATCGGCACAGTGGCGGGAATCGCCGCGGCGGTGGCGGTCGGATTGTTCTTCTTTAAGGGCACGCTGAAGGTGCCATTGCAGCGGTTTTTCGCCGTGACCAGCTCGATTCTGGTTCTGGTGGCCATTCAATTGGCGGTGACCGGGTTGCACGAGTTGAGCGAGGCGCGCTGGATTCCGTCGAGTAAGGCCGAGATGGCCATCCTCGGGCCGATTGTCCGCAACGAGTTGTTCTTCTTCATTTTTGTGTTTGGCGCGGTGATCGTGATGATCTTTCGCGAATGGCAGAACGCGCGGCACGCGAAGCCGCCCGCAGAGGCGATGAACGACGCAGAGCGCCGGTTGATGGACGCGAAGAACCGCCGGCAGCGGCGTTGGATGATGGCCGCCGCCATCGCGAGCCTGGCGGTGATTCTGGCGCTGACCGCGGACTTTATTTATGCGCAGGTGAACGCGGCACCACCGCCGGCGCGGCCAGTGCAAGCCGTGAATAATCGGGTGCGCATTCCCATAGCGCAAGTGCAAGACGGGAATATGCACTTGTTCACGCTGACGGCGAATGGACAATCGATTCGCTTCATGGTGATCAAGAAGCCGAGTGGATACGGGACCGCGTTGGATGCTTGCCTGATTTGCGGCGCGGAAGGTTACCGGCAGGAAGGGCAGAACGTGATTTGCCGGCACTGCGCCTCGGCCATTTATATTCCGTCGATCGGGCAGAAGGGCGGATGCAATCCGATTGGGTTTCCGTCTCAAGTGGACGGCGAGGACATTGTGATTGATGTGTCAGCGGTGACCAAGGCTGCGGAAGAAATCCCGCGATAGGAGAGCCGGTTCCTTACTTGGCAAAATGTTCCTGCGACTTGTAGCCGACTCCTTCACGCGACGCCCACGGCGCAAAATCCTGAGCATGGCGGCACTAGCAATGGGGATGGCCGTGGCGACGGCGGCGCTCAGTGTTTCGTTGGACGTGGGAGACCGGCTGGCGCGGGAATTTCGCAGCTTGGGCGCGAATTTGCTGGTCACGCCGGAAGCCGATTCCTTGCCGCTGGAAATTGGCGGAGTGGATTACCGGCCGGCCAATGCGGGCACGTATTTGCCGGAAGCGGATTTGGGGAAACTGAAGACGATTTTCTGGCGCTTCAACATCATCGCGTTCGCTCCCATTCTTCAGTCCCCAGGTCAAATGCTGGTTGGCGATGCGAGTAGCCCTAAGCCTTCGGATTTTAGCGATATTCAAATCATTGGAACGTGGACCAACCACGCCGTCCCCATTCCCGACGGCACCACGTACGTAACCGGCATCGAAAAAACGAATCCGTGGTGGAGCGTCGAGGGCCGATGGTTCCGGGAAGGCGCGCGCGAGTGCGTTGTGGGCAAAGCGCTTGCTAAGAAAAAAGGCGTGCAGATTGGCGACCAGGTTCTCTTGAACGTCCCAGATCCTTTGAAAAAAGTGCAGGCATTCGCGCCGTACACCATTACCGGTGTGCTTTCTACGGGAGCAACTGAAGAGGATGCGGTGGTAGTTTCGCTGGACGACGCGCAAAAACTGACGCGCCTGCCGCAAGTTTATCGCCGGCTGTATGTCAGCGCATTGACCAAACCGGAGGATGCGTTCGCGCGGAAAGACCCAAAGGCGATGAGCCCGGAAGAATTCGACAAGTGGTACTGCACGCCGTATATTTCCTCGATTGCATTGCAAATCAGCGAGGAATTAAAGGGTACGGATGTGCGGGTGATCCGGCGCGTGGCGGAAGGCGAAGGCCAGGTGCTGTCGCGCGTGCGCACGCTGCTATGGCTGGTGACCTTTGCCGCGCTGCTGGCGGCGGCCCTGGCGGTGGGCGCTTCAGCAGCGGCTTCGGTGATTGAACGGCGTACCGAAATTGGATTGATGAAGGCGCTCGGGGCGAATTCGGGATTGGTGGGAGTATTGCTGGCCGCGGAGCAGTTGCTGCTGGCGTTTGTAGGCGGTGGATTAGGTTATGCCGTGGGGATTTTACTGGCCCGCGTGCTGGGTGAACGGATTTTCGGGTTTACGCCGGAACCGAAATTGTTTGTGCTGCTGATTATTTTAGGATTGGCGGCGGCGATTACGTTGCTGGGCAGCGCGTTTCCGTTGCGCCAGGCGGCGCGCTACGATCCGGCACCGATTCTGCGAGGCGAGTGATGGCCGGCTTTTCGATGTTCTGGCGAATCGAGCGCAGGCTGCTGACCACGAACTACGGTCGATTGTTTGTGATTCTGCTGGCGTTGGGAGCGGGCGCAGCGGTGACCAGCGCGTTGCTGAATCTACAGATGGACGCAAAGAAGCGGCTGACCACGGAATTTCGCGCGTTAGGCGCGAACGTGATTGTGACCCCGCGGCAGACTACCGACAAAGATGCGGCAGGGACCACGCTGGACCAGAACTTGTTGGCCGAGATTCCGTCCGTGTACGAAGGGAAGCCCGTGCTGGCGGTCGGCTTTTTGTATGTCATCGGAGAGGTGGCCAAGGCCGGACAAGTTCACTTTGAGCCGGCAGTGATTGCGGGAACCGAGGGCGCAGGACTGACGCAGGTGCGGCCAGGGAAACGCACGGAGTATCTGGCGAATCTGGAAAGCGATCCCAGCGCGTGCGAAGTGGGCGTGAAAGCTGCGGAGCAGTTCAAGGTGCACGCCGGCGACGAGCTGCAATTGCGGAATCAGGGCAAGAGCGCGTCGTGCAAGGTCTTCGCCGTGGTGGCTACCGGCGGCGCGGAAGATACGCAGGTGTTCACGAAGTTGAAGACAGCGCAGGAACTGTCGGATTTGAAGGGACGGCTCAGCTTGATTCAACTGAGCGTGACGGCCACGCCGGATTCGGTGCGAGCGTTTGTTGCAGCGTTGGGGCAAAAGTTACCGGACGCGAGTGTCGGGGGGATCAAGCAATTCGCGGAGGCGGAAAGCCGCATTTACAACCGGATCAGCGGGCTGTTGACCTCGACGGTATTGCTGGTGCTGCTGCTTACTTCGCTGTGCGTGATGGCGGGCATGAGCAATGTGGCCGTGGAGCGCAAGAACGACGTGGGACTGATGAAGGCGATTGGTGGATCGGTCCGGCGAGTGGTGCGCTTGTTTTTGACGGAAGCGATCCTGTTGGGAATTGGCGGGGGATTGATTGGATCAGCAGTAGGGATTGTGGTGTCGATTTGGCTGGGGAAGACGGTATTTGGTGTGGCGGCGCAGCCGCGTTGGATTGTGTATCCTTTGTCGGTGAGCCTGACGGTGATTGTGTCGATTTTGAGCGCATTTCCGTTGCGGAGACTGGCGAGCATCCGGCCGGCGTCGGTGTTTCGAGGTGAAGAGTGAAGCCGCAGGTCAAAATCGATGCGCTGGTGAAAGACTACGGGTCGCTGCGGGCGCTGAACGGCATCTCGCTGAACATTCAGGCGGGCGAGTGGGTAGCGCTGATGGGGCCGTCGGGTTCCGGAAAAACCACGCTGATCAATATTCTGGGCGGGCTAGACACGCTGACCTCGGGCCACGTAATCGTGGATGGCGTAGACTTGGCGGATTTGAGCGAGAACGATCTGGTGCGCTATCGCGCAGAAAAAGTGGGATTCGTGTTCCAGCAGTTCCACCTGGTGCCGTACTTGAATGCACTGGAAAACGTAATGCTGGCGCAGTATTTCCATAGCGTGACCGATGAAAAGCAGGCGGAGGAAGCGTTGAAGCGCGTGGGGTTGGGCCACCGTTTGACCCATTTGCCTTCGCAGCTTTCGGGTGGCGAGCAGCAGCGCGTGGCCATCGCGCGGGCGCTGATCAATCAGCCGAAGATGATTCTGGCGGACGAGCCGACCGGCAATTTGGATGAAGCCAACGAAGAAATTGTGATTGGGCTGTTTCGCGAGCTACACAGCGCCGGGCATACGATCTTGATGGTCACGCACGATCCCGACATTGCGCAGCAGGCCGACCGCAAGATTGAGTTGGCGCACGGGCATCTGGCCATCGACCAGCGCATTTCCATGGACGATGGCATCCACTTCGATCACTTGCTGGAACAGATTTGGGTTTGCGCGGAGGAAGGAAGCCGCGCGGATCTTGAGCATATTCGCACGCCGGGCGGCGTGGATCCGGTGAAAACGCTGGCGCGCATGGAGGATTTGAAGCTGGTGCAGGTGCGGGAGGATCAGGAAGTGACGCTGACCGATCGGGGAAAAAGCCGCGCGCGAGACGTGGTGCGGCGGCACCGGCTGGCCGAGCGCCTGTTCAAGGACACGTTCCGGATCGACGAGCACGAGGCGCATACGCAAGCGTGCAAGTTCGAGCACATCATCAGCCCGGAATTGGATCAGAGAATTTGCAGCTTTCTGGGACACCCAAAGACCTGTCCGCACGGGAACCCGATTCCGCCGGGAGAGTGCTGCAATCCCAAGGACGGCGGGAAGTAATCACAGAACATGGAGCGAAGAGTGGATTCCTTGGGCCACGCGCCCCGGGAAGGAGACGCGTTTCCTCTGGATGCAATCCAACGTACACTGGAATTGAGAACGTTTCATGCCGACACCGATCGATCTGCGAAAAAAACCGACAGAAGTGAAGATTCACGTGAAGAGTGGAGCGGGCGTGGACATCACGTGGTCCGATGGACATGCCAGCCACTTCGATTATCCGTATTTGCGCGATAATTGCCCGTGCGCAACCTGCAACGACGAGCGCGGCAAGAAAGACAAGATGGCGGAAATGCATCTGCCGGCTTCGCCGTTGCTGCCCATGTATAAGCCAAAGCCCAAAGCTGTGGCAGCCACACAGGTGGGGAATTACGCGATCCAGATCAGCTTTAATGACGGGCACTCGACCGGCATTTTCAGTTATGACTATTTGCGGACCATGTGCCCCTGCGAAGAGTGCGCGAAAGCGTTTCGTGCGGTGCCAGCGGGGGGATAGGCCGTTGTTTTAACTTGTGTCGGGTGCTTGATCTCTTACGTTGAGATCCTTCGTCGCAAACAGCGCTCCTCAGGATGACGCGACGAAATGGCTGCGCGCTCAGAACAGGCGTTCCGTCCGTCACCCCAATTCTTCGCCTATGCGTAGGGGCGCAGCATTGTTTACCCTGAGCCCCGAAGGGCTGTGCCCAATCTCGGCAACCAACCCAGAGCCCGCGCTAACCCGAATTGTCATCCTGAGGCGCGCGCTTTTTGCGCGACGAAGGATCTCAACGTGTGCGCGGGCTAGAGATTTTTCAGCTTTTCCTGGACGCTGGGTGCAGACTTGGAATTGGGCTGAAGTTGCAGATACTTTTCGAAGGCTTGCTTGGCTTCGGGCTTCTTTCCTAGCTGCAAATAAGCATCGCCGAGATTCAGGTAGGCCACGGCGCGATTGGGATCGATAGAAACGGTTTTCAGGAACCACTGGACGGCGTCGTCGTATTGCCCAAGCTTGAAGCAGGCAAATCCGGCGTTGTTGGCAAAGAGCGCACTGGTGGGCTGAAGCTGCCAAGCTTCCTTGAATTTCGCGGCGGCTTCCTTATATTTCTTTTCCTTGTACAGGCGCATGCCTTCATCGTTGGTGGCGGCAGGCAATTCGTTCGCAGCGGCGTCGGTGGTGGTGGCGGTCAAGGCGGGTTTCGCGCCAGGGACTTGCGCGTTTTGCCGTTCCTGTTGCAACTGCGCTTCGGCGGCAGCCAACTGCTTTTTCAATTCCTCGTTTTGCGCGGCCTGCTTTTGAATCTCGTCCTTCAATTGCTCCAGCTCGGTATTGACCTTGATGGCGTCTTCGCCGAGTTGCGCGGAATTTTCGTTCAAAAATTCCGTTTCGTGGCTCAATTCAAAAATGAAATCGCCGCCTTCGCTGCCGGGAAGATTCCCGAAGGCGGGGGTTTGATGAGACAGCGCGGAAACCGCGGGCGTGACATAGGCGGCTAATTCCGTCGCGGTGATCACGCCATCGCCATTCAGATCGGCGCGGCCGTCGAGCGCCTGCAACAGCGTCCAGGTGAAAACCGAGTGGCCGTTGGGACCATTATCGGCGACCTGCTGATCGGCGCCGCCCGCGGTGAACATTTGCCGCGCGGTGCGGCGGGAAATTTCCAGAAGATAATTGCCAATGGGCACGCCACCGCCGCCGCGGGTGAGCGCCAGTCCGCTGTAGCAAGAATCCATCACGAAGAAGAGATGCTTGGCGGGGATAGCTTCGGCGATGTCCTGAAAATTGGTCATGGAGATGGCTTCGCCTTCGTAATTGCTCAAGTCCGCATCAACCGGGATGATGTAGCCGAGATCGCGACCGGAGGCGAGATGGCGCGTGGCGCCGTGACCAGCGAAGAAAACAAAGACGCGATCCTCGCGCTTGACCAGATCGGGATTGGCGAGTTTGTCCCCCAACAGGGAAAGGATGTTCTGGCGAGTGGCATGCTGATCCAGCAACAGGAAAACGTGGTCGTCTTTAAAGTTGTATTTCTTGATCAGCAAATCGCGAATCGCTTGCGCATCGTTGGCCGCGTAACTGAGTTTCGGCCAGGTTTGATACGCGTCGATGCCGATGACCGCGGCCCAGCTTTCGCGATAAGGCGCCATGGCCGGCGGTGCCGCTTGCGCTGTATCTAGGCCGCGCGTCGCTTCGGGCGCAAACGCAGAGCCGTTCCAGGAGACGAAGTGATAGCCGTCTTTCTCCAGAGTTTCGATCACGCTGGGCAAGACTTCGATGGTGATCTTGTGAATGTCGTGGAACAGAATGATGCCGCGGCCTTGCTTTTCGACTTCTTGAACGACACGTTGCGCGATGGAGTTCGGCACGGGGTCAGCCCAATCTTCGGAATCCACGTTCCACAGGATCGGTTGCATTTTGTCGGCTTGCACTTTGGCGACAATGGCGTCGTTGATCGCGCCGTAAGGCGGGCGGAACAACACCGGAGGCTGTTTGAGGATGGAAGTGAGCAGGGCGTTGGTGGTGTCGATTTCCTTGGTGTAACCTGCTTCGGTCATTTTCGAAAGAACGGGATGACTGTAGCTGTGATTGCCGAGCACGGAACCTTGCGCGAGGATGCGCTCGCTGACGGCCGCCGTCGGAGCTAACTTCGCCGAGACATTGGTGGTTTCCGGTCCCAGATTGCGGCCCACCTCGAAGAACACCGCCTTCAAGTTGTACTTCTTGAGGATTTCGAGGATTTGGTCGGTGTAGCGCGGGTGCGGGCCGTCATCGAAAGTAAGCACCAGCGTTTTGGGCGGAAGCGCATTGCCAAAAACTTCAGCGCTGGATTTCTTTTGGCCTGCGCCGCGACTCTCAGCCGGTGGAAGTTGGCCTTCGATTTCGCGCAGGATTTGTTCGCGCGTGTATTTTTGTTTCAGGAAAGCGACGTAGTTCTCCCAAGCTTCGCGGTGAACCACCATGCCTCGCGTTTGCAGATTGCTGAAGATATCGCCAATTTCGCGCTGGTAAAGCGCCTGAATTTGTGCGAGAGCGGACTGATCATCACGAAGGCGCGAGGCGAGTTGTGGATTGCCGGAGCCGACGGCGGCGCCGAGATCTTCAAGCATGTCGATGAAAGCGAGTTTGTCGGCATCGCGATAGCCGGGATTGTTCTCGAGACCATTCAGAAAATCGCCGACGGGAGCGGTGTTGCCTGCCCCGAGCGCAGCCGTCAGTTGGTTGCCTAACGCAGAAAGCAGTTCTTGATTTTGCTGGAACAAGATTCGACCGGCCGTAGCCGAACGCTCGCGTACACCGGGATCAAGCGCCGCCGCACCATCCATTAGCACGATGATTTTGCGGCAATTCGCGACGATGGCGTCGGATTGCCCGGCGAGAGAAGGATTCGCGGCGGTTTGCGCGTGGGCGTGGCAGAACGGCGGCAACAGCAGGCCGCAGAGCAAAACGGCGCGGCGGAACAGGCGATTCATGAATCTCCGTGACCGGTGAGACCGCTGTTGGAATGATGACGCACGAGCGCAGGGAAATCCACCGTTTCGGCACGAGCGATTGCTTGCTGGTATCGGGGTTCCCCCGATACTTTTCTCGCGAAAAACCCATAGAAAAATCGTTTAGATATGACTTGCTAACTGGACTTGCCAGAGAAAAAGTGGGAGCATTGATGCCTGCAGGTCGAATAATACCCAACAATGAGCAGCACGTCCCAAAACCCGGCTGTTCCGGGCAGCCAAGGGAACGGAATTCCACGCGTTCTCGTAGCGACTACCGCGCTTCTTAGCTTCATTTCTTTCTGGCGCGCGGCCGCCATCGTGCTCAACGATCTGGCTTCGTCGGCGTACTACGCCGGTGGCGAAGCGGAAGGGTACATCGGCAAGGCGGCGCCGTGGTTCATCCTGGGGATCATGCTGTTTTCCTACGCGGTGCGCGCCATTTACGTGGAAAGCTGCAGCATGTTCGTGCGCGGCGGCGTGTACCGCGTTGTGAAAGAGGCCATGGGCGGCACGCTGGCGAAGTTCAGCGTATCGGCCCTGATGTTCGACTACATTTTGACCGGGCCGATCAGCGGGGTGTCCGCCGGGCAGTACATCGTCGGGCTGGTCAACGAGACCAGCGACTATATTCATCTGGGATTGCACATTTCGCCTGACTTTGGCGCAGCCCTGTTCGCGGTGCTCTGTACGTTGTATTTCTGGTGGTACAACATCAAGGGCGTCCACGAATCCAGCCAAAAAGCGATGCGCATTATGCAGGTCACCACGGTGATGGTAGTGATTCTGATCGGCTGGTGTTTGTACACGATTTTCCTGCGTCATCCCGCCTTGCCCCCATTCCCGCACCCGAGAAACTTGAAATTGGAGCCCAACGCGATGGGCTGGCTGTATGGCGTGCACTTTGCCCATTTTGCAGGGTTGATCGCGATTTTCGTTGGCTTGGGGCATTCCGTGCTGGCGATGAGCGGAGAAGAATCGCTGGCGCAGGTGTACCGGGAAATCGAGCACCCGAAGTTGCCGAACTTGAAGAAGACCGGGCTGGTGATTTTTATTTATAGCCTGGTGTTCACGTCGCTGGTTTCGTTCTTCGCGGTAATGATCATTCCAGACCAGCAACGGCAGCACTTCCTGGAAAACCTCATCGGCGGACTGGCCATGAATCTGGAAGGGCCGTTCCTGCTGCGCTTGATTTTCCACGGATTCGTGGTGGTGGTGGGGACGTTGATTCTGGCCGGAGCGGTGAATACGGCGATTGTGGGATCGAATGGGGTGCTGAATCGGGTATCGGAAGATGGCGTGCTCTCAAGCTGGTTCCGCCAGCCGCACCGGAAATTTGGCACCTCGTACCGCATCATCAACATCATTGCGGCCCTGCAGATCGTCACCATCATCATCAGCCGCGGCGACGTGACCTTTCTGGCGAACCTGTATGCGTTCGGGGTGATCTGGAGTTTTGCCATGAAGGGCATGGCGGTGTTGGTGTTGCGCTACACGCATCCGGGAGATCGCGAATACCGGGTACCGCTGAATTTCCATTTGTTTGGCGTGGAAATTCCTGTGGGACTCGGATTGATCACCTTGACGCTGTTCGGGATCGCGGTGGTCAACTTGTTCACGAAGAAAGACGCCACGATCGCGGGCGGAATTTTTTCCGTGGCGCTGTTCATCATCTTCACGCTTTCCGAGAAGATTACGCACCGCGGACAATCGGCGGTGCACCACGAAGAGATGGACCAGTTTCACCTGGCGATGGAAGGCGAGCTTACGCCCGAAGCAGTGGGAGCGCGGCCGGGAAACATTCTGGTGCCGGTGAGCAATATTCACGCGCTGTACCATTTAGGCAGCGTGCTGGACCGCGTGAAGCCGGGGCGACGGGATGTAGTGGTCTTGCATGTGCGCTTGCTGCGCCGCTCGGCTTCCGGTGAATACGATTTGGAAGCGGAGCAGCTGTTTGGCAGCATCGAGCAGCAGTTGTTCACCCAAGCGCTTTCCATGGCGGAGAAACGCGGGAAGAGCATCCGGCTGGCGATCGTGGCCGCCAGCGATTTATGGGACGGCATTCTGCGCGCGGCGAGCGCGCTGCAGTCGAGCACCATCGTGCTCGGACATTCGCCCAAGGAAGCGACCGAAGAACAGGCGCGGCATATCGGCGACGCGTGGGAGAAACTGGGCGATCCCAAGCCGCAATTCAACCTGGAAATTCACCTGCAGAATGGCGACAAGGTTTATAAGGTTCTTGGGCCGCACGCCCCGAACTTGACCGCCAACGAAGTGAACCTGATTCACCGACTATGGTTGCGATTCAATGAGACCGTGGCGCCGCTGGAACTGCATCACCACGATGTGGTCCATTTCGCGCTCGAAGAAGTGCAAAAGGAATTGGATGAAGGGCAGGAAGAAGCGCTGCTGGCGCGCCTGCGAGCCCACGTGGAATCGAATCTGAAGAAGAAGCCGGATAAGAGTTAGGGCAGGTGGGGAGACACCCCAACAACCTCTACAGCGCAGGTAAAGAACTTCCGTATTCCACTGATCCCAGGAAACGGCAAGGGTCATCATTGCCAGTTTTGCTATTGTTTGAGGTAGGGCGCTTGGTTCTCGTGGTATCAGGGTCACGCACGACGTGGCATTGCGTAAACAGGGTGACCGAAGCAGTTAGTCCTAGAAGAGGTAGCACCCTGATTCGGGTTGTCCAGCGACTCAGAAAGCGGCCGAAGAACCTCGGGCGAATGTGTCTGCCCCTGCCCGCTACATTCAAGTTCAACTGGCACCACGTAAGACTAATGTGGAACCGGTGCAGTGTCGTCCCGTTTCAGAGGCGCAAAGTTTGGGTTGCCGTTGGGGCCCTTACCCAAACTGGTCATTGCCGGCCATATGTTTAGGAAATACATGCCGGAATCGAGGTCGTAAAATAACGTCCAGTTCAACTGGTATTGGCTGTCAAGCTGGGAAACGATGCTACTGAGCACGGACCTAGCCGTAACGCCGTTGCCACCGGCGGCTACCGTACTGTTTCGCAGTAGGTTGGTCATGAACGATCCATGAACTACCTTGGTATGCGCGGTGTCCGAGAGGGTTTGCAAAAAGAGATCAAACATCTCTTCACCGTTTCGGGTCTCCAAAGGAATTGTGATCACAGTGTCTAGCAGGGCCGGTACCGGCTTACTGAAGCCCGATTCATCTTTTACCTCGAGGCCAGTTATAGTGAACCTCCTGCCCGCCTCTTTGGAAACAACGAACTTCCCAGGGTTTCCGCTGGCGTTATAATCCTCCACAACCTTCTGCAAAGCCACCTCTGCGGCGACGGACGAAGCCGAGCTAGAAGGTTCAGGAAACGTGCTTTGGAATGCTCCCCCCGCAACATTCAACGTACCCTTGGAACTCGGGTTGGCCGCCCGCCAAGCCGGGTCAGTAGCGTCAACGGTGTCAAATTTGCTGAAGTAGAGCGGGTCTTCAAAATCAACGACCCATCCGTATTCTGCAGCGATTGCTCTTGTGGCTTGAAGCAGGGGTCGAGGATCATTTGCGAACACCGTTGCCGTTAGTCCACTATGCTGAACTGCCGCGTCCTTCATATAGCGCGCCTTTCGCGCATTCTGTTGGGCCAGTGCGCAACAACTGCCCAACAAAGATATGATGACTATTAATACCTTAGTAACTCGCATGCTTCCCTCCAAGGTTACAGCGCTGCGACTCTGCCTCGCTAATTGCTGCCACATTCGCCCTGGCCAGCTTCGTCTCGACAGCTTTCTTGCTCTTGCGGGGGCCACGTCGCCGTGAAGGTTAGTAGGTTGTATTTGTACATATCCCAGACTCCAGGGAACCAATACTCCATGAACTGATAAATTTCGGTGACGCAGCCCGACTTGATACCTTGCGCCGCACCCGTGGTCGCAATGGCATTGAGATCATATGCATTCCACCCGATGGTGTCGTAACCGTATTGGTTGGCTCCTGCTGCCTGGTTATTGACTGTCCCGACAGTCCATGAGGTTCCCTGTACCACTGGATATTGCGGTATGGGAGCACCGCTCCAGTAACAGTTGTTAACTCCGGGTCCACCCGAACTTTCCTGCACTTGATGCCCGTTGAAGCTGCCACCTTCCAACGTGGCGATGAATGGGACTTCAGGGGCAAGGGCACCGTTAGTGGTTGCCTCGCTGGTTTCGCCTGTGGGCAGGACAAGCGAGACTTTCTGCTGGCCGGCTTCGTTGAAGATAGTTCCTGCTTGGCTGCAAACGACCTTGGCCTGGTAGTTCCATGGGTACGAAACACCCGGGGTCGCTTGGAGCGTTTGGTAGTCCAGAACGTAGACGTAGCAAGATGGGCAGACTGCCGACCCGCTCTCCCAGTAATTGCCGACACCGTCAACGTCGTTGTAAGCGGAACCTTGGTGGGTGACACCTTCGAGAGCGCAATCAGTAGGGTAGATGTTTGCGTAACCCTCAACCTCTACAAACGTCAGGATGGAGTTGCCCGATGAGCCGTTGCCCGCACCAAAATACATGCTGTACGCGGGAATCATCTCGCAGTCCTGCGCGCGACCCGGGCGAAAACTCGTAGCACAGAGCAGCAGAGCCAGATAAAGGGCAGCGCGTCTCATTGTCCCTCCGCAGGCACTTTCATGTGCTGTTTTTCTGACTGCACGAAAGCGTCAAATTGCGTCAAGCCCTGCACCGACAGGTGAGCTTTGAGGGTATCTCGGCTTGTGCGCACGAGCTCACCCAGTTGTTCCCGGAGCACGCTAATGTCAGGCGCAGCGCCGTGGGCTGCTGCCGCCTGATTGTATTCCACCACGAGGGCCACGTATTTCATCTTGAAATCGTTCATGACGACGGCGAGCGCTTGTGCATCGCTATCGCTCAGGCCGATCATTCTGATGCGCGCCCGTTGGCGGTTGCGTTCGGCGTCATTGGCATTCAGGCTTGTTGAAATCGAAAGAAAATACAGACGGTAGGCAGCGGAGTCGGGGATCAGTTCAGGATGCACAGCACCGTCGATCATGGGAGAAGCGCTGGCGTGTTGGTGAGGAGTTGCGGCGTTCTGGGCTTTGCCCAGCGGAGCGATCCATAGCGAAAACGCAACTCCGAGGGCGACCAAGAGTGCACGATGCATGGGAGCCTCGCAGTGAGAAGTTTTTGTGGGCGGAACTACTGGTCGCGCACAGTACCCCCCCCGTACTCGAACTGTCAAGTGAACTGGAACGGCAACAGCGGCCCCGGACGTCACAGCGCCATGGGACGTACATCACCCGACACGTTCGGCCACGAGAAAAACAAATGAGGGCGCAGGTGGCTGCGCCCTCTGTCGAACTAGACTCGCGAAAAGCTGGTTACAGGGTGGTGGTGCAGTGGCCGCACTTCTTGGCGGTGGCTGGTATGGACATGGCGCACTGCGGGCAGACCTTGGTTGGCGGCGGTGGTGGCGGCGGAGCCGGCTTGGGTACCCAACGATTCACCGCGCGGACCAGCAAAAACACCGCGAACGCCACGATCAGGAAATTGATGACCTGATTGATGAAGTTGCCCACGTTCAGAGTGGCAGCGCCCACCGTTTTGCAAGCCGCGAGGGTCTCGCACGCCTTGCTCGGTGTGAGATTAATAAAGATATTCGAGAAATCCACTTTGCCGATCAACCGGCCGATTGGCGGCATGATCACATCGTCCACTGCCGAAGAAACGATCTTGCCGAATGCCGCGCCGATGATGATACCGACGGCCATATCCAGCACGTTTCCGCGCATTGCAAATTCTTTGAATTCTTTGAGCACGGTCCTCTCCTTGCTTAGGTGTCCACACTACACCTCTGGCCTTGGGCGGAGAGCGAGCCAGGAGCGATTGAGATGGCTGGGATTATATATCCGAAGAAGGCTCAACGCTGACGCAAAATTAGCACCGCTCCGATGACGCCGCGAAGGGTCAGGACCACGCCACAGAGAGCCAGAAATTTGCCGGCCCAGCCGAGCGGGACGCGGCCGATCGAGAGCATCAGCACTCCCAGCACGATCATGGAGCCGCCCTGGTTGATTTTTTGCCAGCGCATCCACCACTGCGAGGAGGACTTGGAGAGCGTGAGCGCGCCCCAGGCGATCACGCCGATGCTGATGGCCAGCCAGGAGACACTGCGCGGGTTGAAATTGATCTGCTGGTGCAAACCGAGCCAGATCACCAGTACGCCCAGAAGAATAAAGATGAGTTCGACGGTGATTTGCGTCAGCCGCGCCGGCGTGAGCATGAAGGGCTCGAAATGTTTAGGGGACGCGCTCGATACGCACTTTCATGGTGACCGGAGTGCGCGGTTTGTCCATGCCATCGCGAGGGGTATTGGAAATTTTGTCGGCGATGTCCTGGCCTTCCACGACTTCGCCGAAAATGGTGTGGCGATTATCCAGATGCGGCGTGGCCGCCACGGTGATGAAGAACTGGCTGCCGTTGGTGTTGGGTCCGGCGTTGGCCATGGAAAGTTTGCCGGCTTTCGAATGGCGCAGCGAGGGATGGAATTCATCGCCAAAAGAGTAACCGGGGCCGCCACGCCCATCGCCGCGCGGGCAGCCGCCCTGAATCATGAATTGCGGAATGACCCGGTGAAAGATGAGCCCGTCATAAAAATTGCGCTTCTCTTTCTTTCCGGTCATGGGGTTGACGAATTCCTTGGTACCTTCCGCGAGTCCAATAAAATTCTCGACGGTTTTGGGGGCTTCTTTTTCATGAAGCTTGGCAACGATGTTGCCGAGAGATGTTTCGAAAATGGCGTAGGTACCTGACGGTCGCGTCATGTGATCTCCTTTAAGGCTGAATTCATCCTACACGAGGCCAGGAAGTTGGGCCAGCGCGCGCAGTCCGCAGAAGCTGGCGGAAGTTACCAGCCCTTTTGTTTGCGGAGTTCGATAACGTGGGCGGTGTGATGGTTGCCGTGCCAGGCGTACAGGAAGAGCATCCAATCGAGCGTGCGCACCCCGTGTTCCGGATGACGAAAGGTGCGCGCGAATTCCTGGTCTTTCACGGAATGCAGCAGGCTGACCCAGCGTTCGTGCAGCGGTTCAAGCAGTTTGAGGGAAACTTCGATCGGATCGTGTGCCGCATCTTGCAGCTTGGCCCATTCGGATTCGTCGTAAGGCTTGATGGTGGGTTCGTTTTCGGTCAGGGCCAGGCGCCAGCGAACATAGGCGTTCATGTGGCTATCGGCGAGGTGGTGGACGACTTGACGGACGGTCCAGCCGCCGTCGCGATAGGGCGTATCGAGTTGCGAGTCGTTCAATCCAGAGACGGCCGCGCGCATCTTTTGCGGCGCGATAGCGATTTCGCGGATGGCTTCGGTGCGCTTTGCAGGAGTCACGTCAGTGGGAGGTTGATATTTCCCGATGGGGAAGCGCGGATCCATGATTGATCTCCTTACGGTACTGAACGAGGTAGCAGCTTAAGCGCAGACGGAGTTGGTTGGTAAGCCCAAATTGGCTTTGTCGCACAGGCTTTACAGCTTGCGGAAAAACTGCTGTGGCACAGGCACTCTTGGCTTGCACGGAGGCTAAGTGCAGCGGTCTCCGCACAGGCAGGAATGCTTGTGCCACGCGATATTCGGATAAGCCCGTGTGCTTTCAGAGGGATGCTACAATAAGGGTTTGGTCTCTGTACCGCAAAGTCTTACTACCGTATCTAATGGCGTGGAGTTTAACGGCATGTATAACGTGACGATCATTGGGAGTGGGTGCGCTGGGCTGACCGCGGCGATTTATGCGGCGCGCGCCGATTTGAAGCCTTTGGTTCTGGACGGCCACGAACCTGGCGGCCAGCTCTCGTTGACCACGCACGTGGAGAATTTTCCGGGGTTCCCGGACGGCATTATGGGTCCGGAATTGATCGAGAACATGCGCAAGCAGGCCGAAAGATTCGGCACAGAGTTTCGGTCAGGCACGGTGTCGGAAGTGGATTTGACGCGCAGGCCGTTCAAGATCACCGCCGGGAACGAGACCTACGAAACCCGAGCGCTCATCGTGGCGGCGGGCGCTTCCGCGCGCTTGCTGGGATTGAAGGGAGAAAGAGAACTGATCGGGCGCGGGCTCTCGACCTGCGCGACCTGCGACGGTTACTTCTTCCGGAACAAGCCCATTGCGGTCGTCGGGGGCGGGGACACGGCAATGGAGGAAGGTAACTTTCTGACGCGCCATGCCAGCAAAGTGTATGTGATTCACCGGCGCGACGAGTTTCGCGCGTCGAAAATCATGATCGACCGCGCGCGCGCCAATCCCAAGGTTGAATTCGTGACGCCGTATGTGGTGGAGCAAATACTCGCGCCCGAAGGATTAGTCACGGGAGTGCGCTTGCGGCACAGCGCCTCCGCCGAGACCAAGGAACTTGCCGTCGACGGGGTGTTCGTGGCCATCGGGCACGATCCCAATAGCACGGTTTTCCGCGGCAAATTGGACATGGATGAAAACGGATATTTGATCGCCCAGCATGGCAGCCTGACCAATGTGCCGGGCGTGTTCATTGCGGGTGATGTGCAGGATCACCGCTACCGCCAAGCCGTCACTGCCGCGGGCTCGGGTTGTATGGCCGCGCTCGATGCGGAAAAATTTCTGGAAGCGCACAAAGACTAGCCGAGTACTGGCGCATACCGGTAAGTGCAGGCATAATTAACTTATACATGTTGCGTTCGACGCTGCTGAAACTTTCCGAAAGCCAAGGATTAGCCCACTGGGTCACAACCAACGGCACCACCCGCCGGATGTCTCACCGATTTGTCGCCGGGGAAACCTTAGATGAGGGTTTGGAGGCCGCCCGCATATTGAATGACGCGGGTATCGCGGTGACTCTGGATTGCCTGGGCGAGAATGTTGCCACTCCTGCGGATGCGCAAAGGGCGCGAGACACGTACTTCAACATCTTCGACCGCATCGCGCAGCAGAAACTGAACGCCAACGTTTCCTGCAAACTTACCCAACTGGGTCTGGACCTTTCCGTGGAGTTTTGCGAAGGGCTGGTGCTGTCGATCGCGGAACGCGCCTCGGCGTACGAGAGCTTTCTGCGCATCGATATGGAAAGCTCCATTTACACGCAGCGGACCGTGGAGCTTGTGAAGCGCGTACGCGCGCAAACGCCGTGCGTGGGCGCGGTCATTCAGGCTTATCTGTACCGCAGCGAAAACGATATACACGATTTGTTGTCGTATGGTTGCCGGGTTCGGCTGTGCAAAGGCGCGTACAAGGAATCGGAAGAAGTGGCGTTCGCACGAAAGCAGGACGTAGACGCGAACTACGTGAAGCTGATGCGCCTGCTGCTGTCCAGCGGCTTCTATCACGCGATTGCCACGCATGACCCGCACATGATCGCGCAAACCATCCGGTGGGCGGCTGAGAAGCAAATTTCCAAGGACGATTTTGAGTTTCAGATGCTGTACGGCGTGCGCACTGATCTGCAGCGGCAGCTCGTGCGCGACGGTTATCGCGTCCGCATTTACGTGCCCTACGGCCAAGAATGGTTTCCCTACTTCATGCGGCGACTGGCGGAGCGCCCGGCCAACCTGGGCTTCTTTGCCCGCAATTTCTTCCGCTCTTAAGCGCCAAATCCCAAACTAACCCAGCGTCTCCCCGGGCTGGATCGCATGAATTTGCAGGTCGGCCATGTCTTTGGTCTGCTCGCGAAGCGCCTCGGGTGTGCCGGTCAAGAGCGGGAAAGTGGCGTAGTGCATGGGAATGACGTGCCTGACCCCAAGGAGGCGAATGGCCACGGCCGCTTCGCGGGGACCCATAGTGAAGACATCGCCAATCGGGAGGCAAGCGATATCCGGCTTGTAGAGGTCGCCGATCAGCTTCATATCGCCGAACACATTCGTATCGCCGGCATGATAAACGGTGACGCCGCCGGGGAGTTTGACGATGTAGCCTCCCGCTTCGCCGCCATAAAGGATATGGCCATTGTCGTCGATGGAATTAGAGTGGAACGCGTGGGTCAGAGTAACTTCGAAATCGTCGACTTTTTGCGAACCGCCCTTGTTGCAAGGCAGGGCCTGCGCGCCGGTTTTTTTTGAGTCAAACCAAAGATAAGTCTCGAAGGTGGCGAGTACTTTGGGCTTGTGCTGCTTGGCCAGCGGCAGCAGGTCACCAATGTGGTCGCTGTGGCCGTGGGTAATAAAGATGGCGTCGAGGCGGTGCACTTTCTTGAGGGAATCCGGGCAGCGGGGATTATTCACCCAAGGATCGATCATGGCCACCTGGCCGCTGGGCGTGGTGAGGCTAAAGGTGCTGTGTCCGTAATAAGTGATCTTGTTGCCTTTCAGATCCAACATGATGCCTCCTGCGATGGATAAAGTCTCGGTCCTGACGGTGTGACATGAGTGCGTAGTCTTGCTGCTAAGGCGTCCTATTTTAGCGCGGGTGTGCGGTTGAGAATCTACACGGTCCCACGTAAAATGAAGAACAGGTGCTTGCGACCTGGCAGTGCCGAGATACCCTCTAACTCACGGTGGTTAGATGCAGCTGGTGAGCCCGGTTCGCTGCTTATTAAAGGAGATTCTGAATGGCTTACGTAATTGCCGAACCCTGCATCAACACCAAGGACACCGCTTGTGTTGATGTGTGCCCAGTGGACTGCATCCATCCACGCAAGGACGAAGCGGCGTTTCAAACCGAAACCATGCTGTATATCAGCCCCGTGGAATGTATCGATTGCGGCGCGTGCGTCCCGGTTTGTCCGGTGACCGCCATTTTTGCCCTGGAAGACTTGCCGGAAAAATGGCAGAAATTCACGGCCATGAACGCCGAATGGTACGAGAAGAACAAGTAGATTCTTGCGGGTAGTATTCGCTGTGCGGAATTTATGGAATGGCGCTGCGACGGGCTTGCTTGCGGCGCCATTTTTGTCGCAGGCTGCCTTTTTCCGCAAGCCTTCATCCAATTGGCTAAACGCTTTGCGAGCCCTGCACCCTGGAGCACAGGCTTCAGCCTGTGAAGATGCAGTGCTGAATCGTTCTTGGGGAAGCGATTCGAAATTTTGAAAACAGATGCACAGGTGCATTGTTAGGGAGCTGCGATTGCCTTACTTCCAACGGGTTTGTTTGGCCATTTTTGTGCTGGCGTCCTTTGCCGCTGCCTCCGGTGTTCGCGCACAGAGTCCCGCGCCGAGTTTCGAAGGCACTTACGTCGGGACGCTGCAGGCCGGCGAGGCGGAACTTCACATTGTCTTGCACCTTTCGAGAACCTCGGTAGGGGCGCTGCACGCTACGTTGGATAGCCTCGACCAGGCGGTCTTTGGCATCGAGGCGAATTCCGTATCTCTCAATTTTGGCGTGTTAAAGTTCGACGTTCGCTCGGTCGGAGTGACCTTTGAGGGCCAGGTGTCGGCCGATCAGAAAACGATTGAGGGCGAGTGGAGGCAGGGAAGTAATGCCCTGCCGTTGATCTTCCATGTGCAGCCCGCGGCGCATAACCCAGAGGGCGCGAAGTCTCCGGTAGAAGGACTGTGGCAAGCGGCGTTGTCGGAGAACGGATTACGGATGCGCTTTCAACTCCATGTGTCGCATGGCCCCGATGGGCAATTGATCGCCGCGCTCGACAGCCTGGATCAGTTAGTGAGCGGGCTGCCGGCGGCAAAAGTAACCCAGAAGGATAATTCGTTTCACTTCGAAATACCGGCGTTGCAAAGCAGCTACGACGGAACGTTGGATCTAACCAAGAGCACAATTACCGGCGAATGGTCGCAAAGCGAGATGAAGCACAAGCTGGACTTCAAGCGCTCCGACCAGCCACTGGACTTGCTTCGCCCACAGAACCCGGTGAAGCCCTATCCGTATCGCGAGGAAGAAGTCACCTTCGAGAATCAGAAAGCGGAGGTGAGCCTGGCGGGTACGCTCACTTTGCCGAAGGGACCGGGGCCATTTCCTGCGGCGGTGTTGATTGCGGGTTCGGGACCGGAAGACCGCGATGGGGCCATAGCGAACCACAAGCCTTTTCTGGTAATCGCGGATTACCTCACGCGCAAGGGCATAGCGGTGCTGCGCTACGACAAGCGCGGCGTCGGCCAGTCCACCGGATCGCTGGAAATGGCCACGACCATGGACCTGGCCAGCGATGCCCAGTGCGCCCTGAATTATCTGCGGAGCCGCAAGGACATTGACCCCGCGCGGATCGGGCTGATCGGGCATAGCGAAGGTGCCATGATTGCTCCGAGCGTCGCGGTAAGCTCGCGCGACGTGCCTTGGCTCGTGCTTCTGGCGGCGCCCGGGACGAAAGGGGAAGACACTCTGCTGAACCAGTCCGATCTGATTGCCCGCGCCGGCGGGCTCAGCGATGCGCAAGTTCTGGCGAGCCTGAACTTCGATAAGGAAGCCTACGACTTGCTGCAAAAGGAAGACGATTCGCAGGTGTTGATGGAGAAATTGAAAGCGTTGGTGAAAGAGAGCGGACTGGACAGCGCGTTGCCCCCGGCGGCACTGGAATCGCAACTGCACATGATGCTGTCGCCGTGGTTCCGCTACTTTTTGTCTTACGATCCGCTGCCGGACCTGAAGAAGACGAAGTGTCCGGTGCTGGCGTTGTATGGGGAAAAAGATCTGCAGGTGCCCCCGAAGATTAATGTGCCGTTGGTGCAGAAGGCCTTTGCCGATGCTGGAAATGGCCAGGCCGAAGTCCGCCAATTGCCGGAATTGAACCACCTTTTCCAGCACGCTTATACCGGCTCTCCCACAGAATATGCCGCGATCGACGAGACGTTTTCCCCCGGCGCGCTGCAGATGATTGGAGACTGGCTGCTGGCCCAGAACAAAACAAAGTAAGCCTGACGCGGCCAGGGCATTGTGATCCCTCGCAATTCTCAGGGTATGATGAAATGTGACCCTAATGCCTGAGTCTATCCCTTCCTTTCACGTGGTACTGATCATCCACGCCCACCAACCCTGCGGAAACTTTGAGAAGATTTTCGAACAGAGTTACAGCAATTCCTATAATGCGTTTCTCTCGCTACTCGAGAAGCATCCGAAAATCCAGGTGGCGCTGCATTATTCGGGTCCCCTGCTCCTGTGGATCGAGAAGAATCATCCGGACTATTTCGAGCGATTGCGCGCGCTGGTGGCTACCGGACAGGTGGAATTGGTGGGCGGTGGTTTTTACGAACCGATCCTGATTTCCATTCCGGAGGCGGACCGCAACGAGCAGATCGTGCGCCTGGCCGATTACCTTGAAAAGCATTTTGGCAAACGGCCGACCGGGGCATGGCTGGCGGAACGCGTGTGGGAGCCGCAGTTGCCCTCGACGTTGGCCAGCGCCAATGTGGGTTACACGCTGGTGGACGATCTGCCGTTTCTGGCGGCGGGATTCGAACCACGCGAATTGTATGGACCGTACATTGCCGAAGATTGCGGGAAAAGTGTTTGGGTCTTTCCCGGACTGAAAGAGCTACGCTACCTGATCCCGTTCCGTCGCGTGGAAGAATCGATCGCCTATTTCAAGGAAGCCGCGAAAGTGCAGCCCGGTGGAGCGGCGGCGTTCGGCGACGATATGGAGAAATTCGGCGTGTGGCCGGGAACCTTCAAGCATTGCTATGCCGATGCCTGGTTGACTAATTTTTTCGCGGCACTGGAAGAAAATGGCGATTGGTTGAAGACGGTGACGCCCAGCGAGTACATGGCCTCGCATGTACCACTGGGGCGGGCGGATCTGCCCACGGCGTCGTATGCGGAAATGATGGAATGGGTCCTGCCCACGAATACGCGCCAGCGCTATTACGCGCTGCGCAACGAATTCTCCGGACGCCCAGACCTGCTGTCTTTTATGCGTGGCGGCGGATGGCGCGGTTTTTTCCGCAAATATCCGGAAGCGAATCTGGTGCACAAGAAAATGCTGCGCGTATCCGCTTGCGTGGCCGCGGTGCCTCCGCGCCGGTCCAGCCCGGAACACACTGCGCAAGTCCAGGAAGCCCGGGACCAACTTTTGCGTGCCCAGGGAAACGACAGCTACTGGCACGGCGTGTTTGGCGGATTGTATGCCCCACATTTGCGCACCGAGCTTTGGCGCAACCTGGTGCGCGCGGAAACCCTGGTGGACCAACTCATGCCTGGCAATTCGCTGCCCCGCGTGGAGTTTCTCGATTACGACGCGGATGGCGATTCCGAATTGCTGTTCAGCTCTTTGGACTACCAGGCTTTGCTGAAACCAGGCGACGGCGCGACCATTGCCGCTTTTGATGTGCGCGCTTGCGGCGCTACCTTGATCAATTCCATGCAGCGGCGGCCGGAGGCGTACCATGCGCGGCTGCGCGAAGCGGCCAAGGCTAGCAGCGGCGGAGAAGCCGTTTCGATTCACGATCAATTCTGCGCGAAAGAAGGCAATCTGGAGCGCTACCTCTGTTACGACCGGTTTGCGCGACACGCTTTCCGCTTATTGTTCTTCGATCCGGCACGGACCTTTGCGGATTACGAAAAACTGCAGTTGAACGAATTGGCTGGGCCCGCGGCTGGCAACTTCGAAATCCGCCATTCTTCCGCCAATTACGCCAACCTGGTGTACCAGACCACCTTACCCGAATTTGCGGCGAACTCCGCGAATGCCCCCAGGCTGGAAATTACCAAGCATTTTCTTTTTGGACCTGCGCCCCAAGGCTGCGAAGTGAGCTGCGACGTCTCTTTCACACTTTCGGAGCCGCTGGCGGTGCCGGTTCGCTTTGGTATTGAATCGGTGGTTAACCTGCTGGCGCCCACGGAGGCCGACCGATTTTTCGAAACACCGACCGGCCGGGAGAATTTGCACTATGCTGGGCCGGTGCAGGGGCCATTGCTGCGCGTGGAAGACGGATGGCAGCGGATTCGCCTGACGCTGCACGCTCCGGCGAGCGAAGAGTTTTGGATTGCGCCCATCGATACGGTTTCAGAGTCGGAAGGCGGGTTCGAGCGAGTCTATCAAGGTTCACAGATTCTGGCAGTGTGGCGCCCGGACCTTACTAAGAAAACGACTTTTTCCGCGCGATTGATGTGGCGGATGGAGTGCCTCTAAAAAAGAGGGGCGCCCTTTACAGACGCCCCTCTTAAACGCGCTGCTTACGATTTGATTCCCAGCATTTCCTTCAGCTTAGCAATCGTGTCCTTAGCTCCTGTCAATTTGTTTATGGCGTCGCCCAGATTGCCTTGCGAAGCGGCCGAGGACGCGTCGGCCCAGGTCTGTTTGAGTTGATCGTACTGAGTTTGCGCGTCAGCAAGTTTGGTTTTGTCCATGCCTGCGGGCATATGCGCGCCGTGGGAGTAGGCACCGAGCTTGGCTTTTATTTGGTCGAGGGATTTGGGCATCGTGGCGCTCATGTCTGCCCAATCCTTGGTCCACTCATCCCGTTTGGCTGCGGCGGCCGCGGCGAGTTCTTTGGCTTTGGTGGCGGCATCTTTAGCCGAGGACAAGGCCGTCTCGTAGTCACCTTTGGCGACGGCATCCTTGGCACTCTGCAGAGCCGTTTGAGCCGCTTGTAATTGATCGGGTACGTACTTTGCTGCGTCCCCTTGGGCCGCATTGATGGCCGCCTGGGCCGCATTGATGGCCGCTTCGGTAGCTTCCTTTTGGGCATTGTTGCAACCGGCTGCGAGGAGAGCGATGCCAAGCAGAGCACAGAAAATCCAGCTGATCTTCCTTGCCATTTCATCCTTCCTTTCCTGTGTAAGCGTCAAGCTGGGCGGTCTTGCGCGGTAATACTGCGTAGCAACAGGAATGTACTCGATTGCGGAAGGGTCTGACAAGCACGCGGGTACCGATGTGGCGAAGCCGGAGTTTCCGGATTGGACTGGCTCGGCTGTATTCTTTCTTCTTCGTATGGGAAAAAAGATTTTCGACTCGGCAAAATCTCCCTGGATGATCGCGGCGGTGGCGCTGGCGCTGCGCGTGGCCTATGTCGCATACATGGCCCACTTGATTCCCACCGCGGTGCTAGCTGCGGTGCCCTTTCAAAATGAGGTAGGCAACGTGGCCGCGGCCCTTGCCCACGGAGATGGATTCTGCTGTTTGTTTCGCCAGCCCACCGGACCAACGGCGTGGTTGTCGCCGGTTTACCCGCTTCTGGTTGCCGCCATTTTCAAATGTTTTGGCACCTTCACTCTGCCATCGTTTTATGCCGCGGTGTCCCTGAACTGTCTTTCTTCTGCGTTTGCCACGGTTCCTCTGTTTTATGCCGCAAAACGAATCGCGGGCTCCGCAACCGCTGCGCTCGCGGGATGGATTTGGGCCATTTTCCCGGCGGGGATCATGTTGCCGTTCGAATGGATCTGGGACACCTCGCTTTCGGTGTTGCTAGCGGCCGCACTGTTGTGGGCGACAGTGAAGCTGAAGAGCGATCCGCGTTGGCGGGCTTACGGATGGTACGGCCTACTATGGGGCGTCTCGCTGTTGACCAACCCAACGCTGGGAGCGGTGCTGCCGTTTTTGCTGGGCTGGCTGATTTATCAGCGGCGCGGAAATTTCCCGCAGCAGATCCGCTTGGCCGGTGTCGCGTTGGGTGCCGCGTTTTTGGTGTGTGCGCCTTGGACGATTCGTAACGCGGTGCAATTCCATCGCCTCATACCGCTGCGATCCAATTTCCCCTATGAGTTTTGGTCCGGCAATAACGAAATTTTCGACCAATCCTCCCGGGAAGTGAACCGCATCACTCGCTATGAGCAGGTTCATCTGTACACCGAGCTGGGCGAAAATGAATTCCTGCGAGAGAAGATGCAGAACGCGCTACAGTTCGTGCACGCGCATCCGGCCTTATATACACGCTTGTTTGCGCAACGCATTGTGGCCACCTGGCTCGGGACCGCCTCGCCCATCGAAGATTTCCAGCGCACCGATTCGCTCTTGGTGCGATTCCTGTTGGGCTGGAACGCTTTCGCTCTGGTGGGCATGGTTGTAGGAATGGTGAGGCTTTACGGAGCAGGGCGGCCATACTTCCTGCCGGTTACGGCGTACCCGCTGTTCTTTCCCCTGGCGTTTTATATTGCGCACACCACGCTGCGGCACCGCCACCCGGGTGATCCAATTGTGGCGTTGTTGATTGCGATAGCGGTGGCCGGAGTGGCCGCGCGCGAAGAAGCAGAATTAGTGTAGAATCGGGAGACTCAGTCGCCTATCCGCCCCGGTGCCCATTAATAGCCTCTTAGAATTTGCGAGCGTGCCGCAAATGTTGACCGGCTCAGAAGCCCTGTATTTCTCTGCTACCACCCAAATGCTGTTGACCGTGTGCCTGGTCACTCTTTTGTGGGCGCTCTACACGCGCTTACACCGGATGGAGTTCTTTCGTGCGTGGGCCTGGGCCTGGACGGCCTGTGCGGCGTACCTGTTGGCGGGCACGCTCTCGTTACAACTCGGTCCAGTTTGGACGCTGAAGAAGGCCAGCCTGATCCTGTTGTTGCTGGTCTTCGGGTTTTTCCATGCGGCGCTGCTGGTTGTGGGCGGGGTGAGTTGGCAGGCCAAAGGCCGCACTTCACGTCGAGTGATGCGTACGGGACTAGCGCTGGCGTTGCTGGCGGCCTTCGCATGTTTTTTGCTGAGCTTTGCCACCAGCCAAGCGCCCCTGCTTAGCTTTGCGGTGCGCAATGTGCCTCGAACGCTGGCATTGGCCGGCGCTTTGCTCTTCTGTTGCGTGGTGTTTTGGAAGGAATACCGGCATAGCGGTTCGCGGGCCGCTGCTATCACCGGGCTATTTTGTTTTGCGTATGCCGTCGACCAAACCCTCTATTGTTTGAGCTTCAGCGAAATGATCGCTACCCATTGGAACTTGCGCTTCCCGGGACTGCTGCACTCCGTTGCGAGTTTGGAATTTATCGGACATTTTCGGATGCTGGCCGTGGACCTTGTGGATACCTGCGGAATCTGTCTGGGGATGATCCTTCTGTTGGTGGAACGGTTAGAGCGCACCTCGACAGAGTTGCAGGCCAGCGAACAGCAAAGAAGGGGCTTGGCGGAAGACAACCTTTCGTTGCAGGTTGAGATCCTCAATCGCAGGCGCGTCGAGGAAGAGCTGCGCAAGAGCGAAGAGTTCAGCCGACAGGTAGTCCAGAACAGCCCCGTGGCCATGATCGTGTCGCGCTGGCCCAGCGAGACCGTGGAATCGGTGAATGCAAAATTCACCAGTTTGTTCGGGTACACCCAGGAAGAGATGCGAACCGTCGCGGACTGGTGGCCCCTGGCGTATCCCGATCTCGAATACCGCAGCAGCGTGCAGAAGCGCTGGCAAGAATTGATGGACCAGGCCAATGAAGGAGCCGAGAACCTGAGCATGGAAGCGCAGGTGCGCTGCAAGGAGGGAAACCTTCGCGATATTGAATTTCATCTCTCGCGCGTGAACGACCTGTACCTGGTCAGTTTTGTGGATTTGACCGACCGAAAGAAGGCCATGGAGGACCTGCAGGAGAGCGAGAGCCGCTACCGGGATCTGGTGGAGAACAGCGAAGACCTGATCGGAACGTATCGCTTGGATGGCCAGCTGTTGACCATCAACGAAGCGCCGTGCCGCCGCCTCGGGTATACCGTGGAAGAAGTCCTGAAGATGAAGGTGCAAGACTTGCTCGCGCCACGCTACCAACATCTGTATCCGTATTTCTTGCAGCACGTATTCGAAAAGGGAGAGGCTAAGGGATTGATGGTGGTGAAGACGCGCAGCGGGGAAGAGCGCGTTTGGGATTACACCTCGACGATGCGCCGCAACGGTACCTCGGAGCCTGTGATTCGCGGCATGGCCCATGACGTCACCGAACGAATCCGTGCAGAAGAGGCGCTGCGGCTTTCCGAAGCGAAATTTGCCACGGCGTTTCGTGCCAGTCCGCACGCGATGACTATCACATCCCTGCGCGACGGGCGCTTTATTGACGTGAATGCCAGCTTTGAGCGCCAGAGCGGGTACAGCCGGGAAGAAGTGCTCGGCAAGACCCTGCTGGAAATTGGCATGTGGGCGGACAGCGCGGACTTCGCCGCGATCATGACCGATTCGCTCAAGCGCAAAAAGGTAGTCGGACGTAAGGCCAGGCTGAGAACGAAGTCGGGACGCATCGTGTACGCACTGTATTCGGTAGAGGTGATCGATCTGGATGATGAACCCTGCGCGCTGGTGGTGGGCGAAGACATTACCGAGCGGCTGCAGATCGAGTTGGCGTTGCGGGAAAGTGAGAGCAAGTTCCGCTTGGTCGCCAACACGGTGAACTCCGCGATCTGGCTGCTCCAGGACGAGCGTTTTGTCTATTTCAACCAGGAGTTCGAACGGATCACCGGCTATACCCGGGAAGAGTTACTGGTGGCGAACCCTTGGGATCTGGTGGAGCCGGATACGCGAGACGAGAACTACGCACGCTCTCGAGCCAGACTGGCCGGAGAACCCGCGCCGTCCAGATACCAGTTTGCGATCATCAACAAAACCGGCGAGAAACGCTGGTTGGATTTTTCCGCGGCACTCACGGAGTTCGATGGAAAGCCAGCGATTCTGGGCTCAGCTCTGGACATCACCGCCACCAAACGCGCGGAGCAGGAGTTAAAAGAGCACGCCATGTATATGGACGCGTTGATTGCCAACCTGCCATTGGGCATCGTCATTAAGGACGAGCATCAACGCGTGCGCTTCTGTAATGCGGCGTTCGAACAGATGTTCCTGTACGGGCAAGACGAAATTCAGGGGAAAAATTTGGACGAGGTGATTGCGCCGCACGACCGCCAGGAAGCCGAACAGCTTTCGCATGCGGTGCGGGGCGGCGGCGTGGTGCACACCATGGCCCGCCGGCAGCGCAAGGATGGCACGTTCATCGACGTGGAACTGCACGGCGTGAAGGTCTTTTCCGGGGAGTCCTTCGTGGGCGCCTTTGCCATCTACCAGGACATTACGGAAAGGCGCAAGGCGGAAGAGAAACTCGTGGCGCTGCGCAGCCGCCTGGCACGCGCGCAGGAGGAAGAACGGGCGCGCATTGCGCGGGATCTGCACGACGACGCGGGGCAGCGGCTGGCATTGCTCAGCATCGATCTGGAGCAGCTCAAACAAGATTCCATGCGGCTTAAATCCTCGCTGACGCAGCAACTGGAAGCTCTGGTGAAAGCGGCCAGCGAAATCACCTCAGACGTGCACAACGTTTCGCGCCGATTGCACCCCTCACAGGTGGAGTTGTTGGGCTTGCCGGCGGCGCTTTCGAATTTCTGCAAGGATTTCGCGGCGCATAACGGTGTAGAGGTCGTCTTTGTGAACGCGGGTGTCAGTCAAAAACCGCGGCAGGATGCCGCGCTGTGCTTATTCCGCGTGGCCCAGGAAGCGATCCGCAATGTGCAGAAGCACAGCGGAGCGAAGAAAGCCTTTGTGCAGCTTGATGAAATTGGCGGGTCTATGCGGCTGCGCGTCTCCGACCAGGGCCGCGGCTTCGATCCCGAATCGCCGGACTTTTCGCAGGGTCTGGGGTTGCTCAGCATGCAGGAACGGTTGCATAGTCTGGGCGGCGAGCTATTTATTCACTCGCGGCGCTCCGGTGGCACGTGCATCGAGGCGTGCATTCCCTTGTCCGCGGCCGTGCCGTCCCCGTAACCGCGCATCTACCAAACTTTGCAGACCTTTTCCGGCGGCTTGGTCATTGGAGAACCCGCCTTGCAAGCGAAAGCCTTAGCAAACTCCGGCATGTTCACCACCACGCCGTTGATGCGGTACTCGGCAGGCGAGTGCGGATCGGTAGCCGCCCGCACGCGAAGATCCTCGACGCGGTCATTCTCGCAAGCCCACTGCGCAAAGCCCACGAAGAACCGCTGTTCCGGCGTCAGCCCATCGCGCGGTTGCAGGGATTGCCCTTTGGTGGCGTCCTGCCAGGCGATATACGCTAGAATCTCCCCGCCAAGATCGGCCACGTCTTCGCCAAGAGTGAGCTTGCTGTTGATGTGAATATCGTCGACCACGATGTAATTGCCATACTGATCCTGTACGCATTTGGTGCGCGCGTCGAATTTCTCGCGATCTTCTTTGGTCCACCAGTTTTTCAGGTTGCCTTGCGCGTCATACTGGCTGCCTTCGTCATCAAAGCCGTGTGTCAACTCGTGGCCGATAGTGCCGCCGGTGTCGCCGTAATTCGGGGCGGCATCCATCTTGGCGTCGTAAAGGGGAGGCTGAAGAACGCCTGCGGGGAAATTGATGTCGTTCATCTGCGGATTGTAGTAAGCGTTGACCGTCGGCGGGCTCATGTCCCATTCGCCGTGATCGACAGGTTTGCCAATCTTGTTGTAATCGCGGTGATGTTCGAACTCGGAGGCGCGCGCCATGTTTCCCGCGAAATCGCTACGGGAGATTTGCACCGAACTGTAATCGCGCCACTTGTCGGGATAGCCGATCTTGTTGCGAATGCCATGAAGCTTGTTGAGCGCCTGCTGCTTAGTTTCCGGGCTCATCCAGTCGAGTTGCTGAATACGCAGGGCCATCGCGTCTTCGATGCGCCGCACCATGTCCAACGTGCTTTGCTTCAGTTCCGGCGAAAAAACCTTCGCGACGTACACCTGGCCCAGGGCTTCGCCTAATTGCCGGTCGGTGTAGGCCACGCAGCGCTTCCAGCGCGGCTGTTGCTCTTTGGCGCCGCGAAGATACTGGCGATAAAACGCGAAGTTTTCGTCGACGAACGGGGTCGACAGGAAAGGCGAGGCGGAATCCACGACGTGGAAACGAAGATACGTTTTCCAATCGTCGAGCGGCTCGGAGGCGAGCTTGGCGTTGACTTCCTTGAAGAAGTCCGGTGTGGCCACATTGAGAATATCGAATTGCGGATATTGCGCGGTAGCGTAATAAGCCTTCCAATCAAAGTTGGGAGCCAATTCCGTCAGTTCGGCGAATTTCATTTTGTGTTTCAGCTTGTAGGGATCGCGGCGATCGACGCGCGTTAACTGCGATTTGGCAAAATCGGTTTCCAGCCGCATCAGCGTATTGGCGTCGTTTTTGGCGGCGTCTGCGCTTTCACCCATAAGTTCGAAAACTTTTTGCACGTGTTGCACGTAGCGATCGCGAATCTCTTTGGATTTTTCATCTTCCTTGGTGTAATAGTCGCGGTCCGGGAGTCCCAATCCTCCCTGATCGATCTCCGCGATGACTTGCTCGGAGTTGTCGGGATCTTGCGTGGAGCCGCCGGCAAAAATTACCGAACGGCCGTAGGCCTGTTGCAGACGAGCCACCAGCGGAGCAATTTCTTTTACCGACTTGAGATTGGCGATGGCCGCCAAATCGGGATTCACCGGGGTCATGCCCCGCTTTTCCACGCTGGCCTCATCCATGCACGCGGCGTAAAAGTCACCGATTTCGCGGCTGACCGTATTGCGCTGGGCATTGTTGGCCGAAGCTTGCTCCAGAATGCCTTTCAGGAACAGAAGATTGTCTTGATAGAGCTTGCCGTAGACCGACCAGGAAGTTTGATCCGCAGGAATTGGATTGTTCTTCATCCAGCCCCCGCAGGAGTATTGGTAGAAGTTCACGCAAGGATCGGCGGTTTTATCCATGGAGGCAAGATCGAGGCTGGGCGTGTAGGGCAAGACCGGCTCTTGGCTTTGCCGGCCGGGGGAGGGAGTCTGCGCGTAGACGATCGCAGCGAAGAGACAAACGAATAGCGGGACACACCCGAGCTTTTTTGTCATGGTGACCTCAGGCGCCATTTTCCAAGAGAAAGGCAGCAGACTGCAAGTCGCAGAGCACACCACGGAGGAGTCGGCGGTCGGCGCCGATGTTGTCATTCCGGGCGTAGCGAGGAAGTTGCCTTTTTTGCGTTATCCGGGTAGCAGCGTTTCCTGGCTGGCCACAACCTGCCAGCCGTGCTGGCTGTAGACGTAGATATGGGTGACGCGATATTGCCGATAAAACGACTGATCACCCCGGGTGCCCCGGGAGCTCCATAAACAGGTGACCACCGCGGTGTCCTGGAACAGGCGAACGCGGATGTCGGAGGCGATAAACGAAGCGTATTTGACGCCGGGGTTTTCCACCGAGGCAATCCACCCGGCTTTGTCCTTGACCTGGCCGGAAGGAAGAACGCCAACGAAATCGTCGCCATAAACGCGGCGGAACAGTGTGCCGTTATTGAATTGCATGGCGCGGACGGTATCGCGCTCTAGATTGATCAGTTCTTCTTGCTTGGCATCGGCTTCTTTGGCGAGTTCGCGCTCGCGAATCTCATAGGCATTTTGCGCCCAGACGCGCGGAACAAAGACGAAGGCCAGCAAGACAAGACTTACCGTGATTAGCTTCTTCATGCACTCGCACCTCTATCTGGAATCAGCCATGCACAATGCTGGCTGCGTGCTCGAACACACTCAAAATGTGAGTATAGCGCGTGGGCAATCCGCCACGGGGCAGGCGATACCATCTACTAAACAGGACGCAGCCTTTTCAATATTAGCCGATAAGCTGCGCCAGGGCGGCCCTGCCGCGCACTGGCCCGGGTCTGCCGGAGTCTGCTACAGTTTCTGATTAGGTTCAGGAGTGAATATGGCTATCTCCAAAGAGCTGCTGGCCATTCTGGTCTGCCCAGTGTGCAAGAAGCCGGTGCACCTTCTGCATGATGGCTCTGGGCTAAAGTGTGAAGCTTGCAAGCGGATTTATCCCGTACGCGACGACATCCCCGTGATGCTTCCCGAGGAAGCCACCATTGCCGACGAATGAGAAAGCTCCCGTGACTGCAGAGTTGGTCCGTGTGCTGCCCCGGCTAAAACGCCTGATTCCGGCATTCCGCAAAGTGCGCGTGGCGGTGGTGGGCGACTTGATGCTCGACCGCTACGTGTGGGGGACGGCGCACCGGTTGTCGCCCGAGGCTCCGGTCCCGGTGGTTGCCTTTGCCTCTCAAGACGATTTTGCGGGCGGCGCCGGTAACGTCGCGGCGAACCTGGCGGCGTTGGGCGCCCGCGTAGAAGCATTTGGTGTAGTAGGCGGCCGTAAAGTCTCTGGGGAAAAGGTTGGCGACGATGAGGTCGGCGCCGCGCTTCGGGCCTGTTTGCGGAACGCGAAGATTGCGGAACGTGGCGTGCTCCCAGACGTAGGGCGCATCACCACGCTAAAAACGCGCATCATAGCGCGCCACCAACAAATCGTGCGCATCGACCATGAACGCCGCGACACCCTGCAGCCTCAGTTGGAAGAAAAACTGTTCCGGTTGCTGGTGGCTTCGCTCAAGGGGCTCGATGCGCTGCTGTTTTCCGACTATGACAAAGGTTTGATTACCGATGCGTTTGCCGAGCGAGTTTTGCATGCCTGCCACAAATTCAACGTGCCAGTTTTTGTAAAGCCGAAGACTTCGCGCCTGTTTGCCTATCGAGGCGCGCGCGCCATCGTTTGCAACGCCAAAGAAGCGGGTTTTTATGTGACCCGCTCGCTGGCAGATGAAAAATCCGTCGAAGAAGCGGGCCGCGGCTTGTTGGCGCGCTTTGGAAGCGCGGCGGTGGTGATTACCCGCGGAGAAAAGGGAATGAGCGTGTTCGAGGAGAGCACTCCGCGCCATCTGATTATTCCCGCCACGAGTTTCGAAGTGACCTACGCGCGCGTAGGTCAGCGGGCTATCGACCGCGAAGCTAGCGGACGCCAGGTTTTTGATGTGACCGGGGCGGGCGACACGGTGCTGAGCGTGCTTTCGCTGGCCGTGGCGGCCGGAGCGAGTTTGCCGGAGGCTGCTTATTTAGCGAACATTGCCGCCGGCGTGGTGGTGGGAAAATTGGGAACGGCCAGCGTCAGCCCCACGGAGCTAGCCGCTGCTCTGGACGACATTCCTGCATAATTTTGCCGCAATAGCTATCCAAAAAGAGACTACGGCGGGAACGTCAGCGATTTGTCCCCGGGCGAAACCCAAATCGTCACCACTTTTGTCTTTTCGCTCTTCACGGCGTCGGATGCGCTGGGCAACGGCGTGAACGGGCTTACCGCTATGTCCACCGCGATCGCGTTGCTCTTGTCCGGCGCTTTCGCTCCCATGATCTTGTAGCTTTTCACCGGGCCGTAATAGCCCGCCGGACCCCAATCGGCCAGAAAGTCATCCTTGCGGTAACTTGGGCCGGGCTTCCACAGCTGATAAGCCCGGTCGGTATCGCCCGCAACCAGTGCGCTAAAAAATTCCGACGCTGCTTTCTTCTCCGGGTAGTAGCGAAACGTGAAATACAACACGATGGCCAGTGCGATCGCCAGCCCGACGATGGTGAAGGCCAGCACTTGGGATTTATGCGATTTTTCCGGAACTGGGTGGAGTAGAGAGATCGAGCCTTTTGTCGCCATTTTGCCCGGCATACTCCTGAAAATTACCGGCAGGAAAACTCTATCAGGAGAAATGTCGCCTCGCAAACCTTCTCTTCTGTTGGACGCTGGAATTCAGAGAAAAGTTTCCGCGGGTTTGCCGCGGATTGCTAATAAGAAAGAGCGCCGCCGGAAGTTTCCGGAAGCTCGATGGCATACTTGGTGCGCGCGCGTTCGCGCTGCATTTCGAAGGCGAGTTCGATCAGTTTGTCGATCAACTGGCGAAAGGGAATTCCGCTGGCTTCCCACAGTTTGGGGTACATGCTGATGGAAGTGAAGCCAGGAATGGTGTTCACTTCGTTCAGGTACAGCTTGCTGCCTTTTTTCTCAAGAAAGAAGTCCACGCGAGCCATTCCCGCCAGTTCGAGGGTGCGGAAAGCCCGTACTGCCGTGGTCTGAATCTTCTGCACCTGTGACGGCTTCAGCTCGGCCGGAATCACCAGGCGCGTCCCGTCTTCCAAATATTTTGCCGCGTAATCATAAAATTCGCGATGCGGCACGATTTCGCCAGGAACAGAAGCTTTGGGATCGTGATTGCCCAAGACGGACACTTCGATTTCGCGGGCGCTTACGGCCTTTTCCACCATAATCTTCATGCCGTATTCACCGGCCAGGTCGATCGCGGGACCGAGCTCCTCGGCTTTGTGCACCTTGCTCATACCGACGGAAGAGCCGAGCGTTGCGGGCTTGACGAAAACGGGATACGGAAATTTCGCTGCGATCTTGTCGATGATGGACTGGCGATCTTTCTCCCAGTCCCAGCGATACACGCTGATCCAGGGTACGACCGGAATGCCCTCGGCCTGGCAGAGGCGCTTAGCGACGTCTTTGTCCATGCCGATGGCGGAACCTAAAACTCCGGCGCCGACATAGGGCAATCCCGCGAGATCGAGCATGCCTTGGATGGTGCCGTCTTCCCCGAACGTGCCGTGTAACACCGGAAAAATGACGTCGAGGCGCTGCGCACCCGCACCACGATCGAGTGGCACCAGCGCTGCTTCGGTCGGATCGGCGGTCAGCATCACCCGGCGGCCTCCCCGCAGCACCTCCGGAAGCATTTTCACCGCGCCTTCTCCCACCAGCCAGTGGCCGTCTTTGGTAATTCCGATGGGCACCGCCTCATACTTGTCGGGATCGAGCCCACGGATCACCGAAGCCGCGGAGGCCAGCGAGACTTCATGTTCGCCGGAACGTCCACCGAAGAGCACGCCAACACGCAATACCTTCTTTTTGTCTAGGGTCACGAAAATTTCCTGTGGCGGCTGGGGGCCGGTGAAATGATCCGCTTCCAGTTATAAAACAAAACCACCAGCGAACGAAAAGGAGTCTGCGCGAGCGTTGCCCGAACCGCAACGGGCCCCGGGATCACGTGCACACCTTAAGGCAAAGGCCTTCCGCAATACCAGGTTGACCTGAGCGAGCCCGGGTGCCCGCGGATGGTAGACTCCGGCGAGACGCCAGGTCAGGAGGCTTGCATGGCAACTGCCAGCGCAGTGGCAACCAACCGCTTGGAGACCACCCGGAGTCCACTGGGCCTATTGTGGATTCTGTATGGGATCATGCGGTTGGCAGCGGCGGTGGTGTTCGTGATGTGCAGTGCGGTGGCAACATTGATGTTTGGGGCGCTGCTTTCGCGCGTGGGGAATCCCTATTTCTGGATGAGCCTGTTTCACTTCGCCTACACCATGATGATTCTTCTTACGATTATTGCCGGCGTATTCAGCTTACTGGCGGGTTCGGCGCTGCTGACGCGCAGGCCCTCGGCGCGACGCTTAGCGTTGCTGGCCAGCTTCTTCTCCGTGTCGGAAATTCCCTTCGGAATCACTCTTGGGACGTATACATTGATCCTGTTTTTGCGGCGCGCCGATTAACCTTTCGAGCGATCGGTGAACCGGAAGAAGAGCGATTGCTTGGCCACCGGTTCGGCGAGTTGGCTCAACGCGGCAATTTGTGATTGGGAAAGTGGAGTGAAATTCTGCGCGAGCTGAACGTTTTCCTCGAGCTGCGCAAGGCTGTCGCATCCGATGATCACGGTGCTGACCGGCAGCGAAAGCGAAAAGTACATGGCGTCGCGCATGTTCATAACGCCGGTACGTGTGGCGATGGCGGAACCTTCCCACATATGTTGCTGCCGCTCGACGGACGGCGGTGTCCAGCCCGTGAGCAATCTGCCGCGAGCGGGAACCTTCATGCCGATAATGCCCATCTGCTTTTCCACGACGAGCGGGAGCAATTTCTCCTGGAAACTGTGGATGTGACTGTCGGCAGCGTTGAGCGCCAGAAGAATGGTATCGAACGGATAGCGATTGACCGCGTCGATCAGCGCTTCGGGGCGATAATGCCCGGTGACGCCGAGAAAACGCACGACCTGCTGCTGCTGCATTTCCAGCAGAGCTTGCATCGCGCCATTCGGAGCGAACACCGCGTCCACGTCTTCGGGCAGGCCGATATCGTGGAGTTGCCACAGGTCGACGTGATCGGTATTGAGCAGCGTCAGCGACTTTTCAATCATGCGCAACGAACCGTCGCGAGTCCGCTCTTTCGTTTTCGTGGCGAGGAATGCTTCCTGGCGGCGCGTCTTCATCACCCGCCCCACGTACTGCTCGCTCCAACGTTCGGGGCCGCCGTAGATGGAAGAGGTGTCGATGTAATTCACGCCCAGGTCGAGCGCGCGTTCGATGATCGGCACCGCGACCTCGAAATTGTTCGGCTTTTCGAGAGCCGCCTGCCCACCAAGGCTGAAGATGGCGGTTTTGTAGCCAGTGTTGCCGAGATTCCGGGTGGGCATCGCCGCCATGGTTTTGGGATTGGCGGGGAGCGGGGGCAGCGTGGCAGTCGTTGGGGAGGAGGCGGCGGACCGGTTCGCGAGAAGCGTGGCGGCGACAGCTCCGCCGGTCTTGAGGAAGTCGCGACGGCCGGAAGAAGCGAGTGGTCGTTTCATGGCGGTGATCCTAGGGAAAGATTCGAGCGTATGTGCGATATTACCACGGTCATTCCCGAGCGGTCACCGCGAGAAACAGCAGCTGGACCGCGCAAAACGCAATTGACATAGGCAAGCCGAGGTCCCAGACTACGCAGCGTGCGAATTGCGGTTGCCTGGCTTCTTTTGCTGTTGCTACTCCCCTGCGTTGCGCGAGCTCAAGCGCCGGTAGTTGCACTGGTGCCGCAAGAAAGCTGGATTCACTTTAATGTCAAGGCATCGACGACCATCTCCGGCAAATTCGACAGGTGGGACGGCAAGCTCATTTTCACTTCACCGGATGAGACCACCGGCATTCTGCAAGTGCAAATCCAGGCGGACAGTGTAGATACCGGCAGCGGCATGAAGAACGGCAAGCTAAAAGGCAAAGACTTCTTCGATGTCCAAGAGAATCCCGAGATCACCTTTGTCTCGAAAAAGATCGCAAAAACCGCCGCTAACACCTATGAGGTGGACGGGGATTTTACAATTCGCGGCGTGTCCAATCCCGAGAAGTTGACGCTAACGGTGTCTAACAAAGGCGGTGGCTCCGGAGAGATTCGGGGAACCATGGTATTCAACCGCAAGGATTACGGCATGAACAAGGGCATTCCCTTTATCAGGATTGCCGATCACGTCGATGTGACCTTCCACTTTCGTGTGCAGCATGTGGGCGGGCCACCGTTGGCGATTACGCACTGATTCGATGCAAGGTCACGCGGTCAGCGAGTGTCCGGCAACACCGGAAGATTGACCGTAGCGACGGTGGAAGGATCGTCGCGCAGCTTGATGTACAGGCGCGTGCCGTAAGGACGGGGCACGTCTATGGAATCGTTGACGTACGCCTCGGGAACGGCAATGGCCATCTTAAACTGCGCATTAGCCGCTACGGAAGCGAGCAGGAACAGGTTCGATCCGTAGAGTGTGCACGGCTTGTCGGTGTCGTCTGGGCAGCGAATCTCCTTCAGCGTCGGAACGCGCACAATCGTAGCAAGTGGCTGCCAATCCCCCTTGCCTCCGTCCGCATCGATGCCGCGGAACTCCAGTGCACCGAAGGCGGCCGGCCCAAACGCTTTCATGGGATCGAGCAGCGCCAAAACGCTATTAGTGTCCTGTTGAATCAGCGAGCCATCCGTCAGGCTTAGCGTCGAACTGAACGAGCCATCGACCGCCGCAATTTCCACCTTTTCCGTGCGCGGGAAGCCCCCGGGAGCATCGGTCTTCAGAAAGAACGAGAGCCGGCTGTCTTGCGGCAACGCATCGGGCTTGGGGAAATGCACAGGCGATGGAGTGGCCGCGGGCTGCAGGCTCTTGCTAAGCAAGGTGAGTTTCGGGCGCGGCGGCTCTATCGTGGCAGGCACATCGAGTTTGCGCCCGTCCTTCAGCGTAACGTGCGCGGGAACCGCGCTATTGGGGAGCAGCGTGGAGATGGCCGAGGAGTTCTCGGCAATCAGGTCCAGCGAACTGTCTTTGGCATTCTCTTTGGAAGTGTCTTTGGCCTCGTGAGCATCCGGCGATTTCGCCGGCAAAAAGTGCACCGTGTTCAGTTCCAGGCTGGCCACTTCTTCCAGATGCGTGCCGGTGAGCGTGCCGCGGCTGTCTCCGGCGAACATCGTGAAATGTTCCAGGTGCGCGGCGTCGGAATACGCTTGCAGAGGCACGACGTCCGGTTTCGATTGGCCATACTGCGCTACCGCAAGTTCATACTTGCCGGCCGGAGCATCTTTCAAGGGCAGCGCAATTTCCAGTTGATCGGCGGCGGCAGACTTCCAGGTGGGCTTCAGATCCTGGCCCTTCGCGTCCAGCAATGAAACCTTTTCCACGCACACCGCGCAGTCGCCCTGAAGATGCAGCGTGGCCGGATGCCCGGCGAGAAGCGTGCTGGAGTCCGCGTGCGGGATCGTCCAATGCTCGGAATGGGCGTTGAGCAATTCGAAGTGGGGGCCCTCGAAGCTGGTGTAGCCCCAGTCGCCGCGCAGCGTGGCCGTCAATTTCGCGTCCATGGTCGCGGTGTGCAGCGATTTAGTGTCCACCAGGAAACCGCCCCGAACGGCGTCGGGAGTGGCCGGCAGATCCACCGGATGCCCGGACTTGCTTTCGATGCGCACGACAAAGCTATGTCCCATGGCCGTGGAGAACATCAACGGCGCTCCTTCCACCGGCAGAACAAACGGGGATTGCTGCAAGCACAGAACCGTTTTGGGGTTGACCGGATGGAGAACCGGCACCGGGGACGAACCAATGGAAGGCAGGCCCATGACAATCACGGATTTGGGATTGCGAAACGAAGGGGCCGCATTGAGTTTTAAATTCAGCACATCTTTGTCGGGCAGAGACAGCGCGGGAATGTATTGGTACGTCGCGGTGTGCAGCGTGCTCATCAAGCGCACCACATCGACCACCGCGCCAACATACGGGCTGAAATAGCCGCCGCGCGCCAACGGGCTGGAACTGACGTTGCTGATCAGATCCGAGGATGCGCCAGAGGTAAGAGATGCGACCAGCGATTGATCATGGGAATCGTCCAGAACCATTTGATCGCCACCCTGCAACAGGCAAGAGGCCTGCTGTTCGACAGGCCTGCTGAAGCAGTCTTCGTTGACCTTGATGCGCAAAGTTTGCGCCAGCAAGGTGGAATTTTTCTTTAACGCACTCGGATCGGTGTTGGACGTCTTGGTGATCTCGTCGAGATACTTTTCCAGCCGGGTGCGATCGAGGCTGGCTTGCTCGAGGTCCTGAGCGGCGCGCACGAATACACCGGGGTGGCCACGAACAGTCGAACGCAAGGTGGCGAAATCGCCGCCGGTCTCCGGAGCGAGAAACACCAGCACCTGTTGGGCGCCGTCGGGAACGGTGACAAACGTCCCTTGTTGGCGAGTTTGTTTCGTCCAGGTTTCCACGCGCGTGAACCAATTTTCCGGAGGGGGATTCGTAGGTCCTTGCAGGAAGGTGACGATCAGCAGGTAACGCACCGATTGGTCCCCCGGAAATTCCGCGCGGAACCACACCTGATCACCTGGAAGCAGATCGGTCACCCGAGAGATGGGCAGAGTCCTGCCGGTGCGCGTCACGGTCATGTCGATGCGCGGACCGGCCAAGTCGAAAGTGTGGCCATCGGCAAACAGCGCAGGGGCCGAAAGGCAAAGAAGAACGAAGCCGAGGAGAAAGGGCAGCGCCCTGGCAACAATGCTCACCGAAAGATGGGTGGTTTTGGTGAAGTCCCTGCTCTTCAAATTCATCTCTATTTCCCTTCCATTTAGGTCATCCAGAAGATTATGAGCCGTTCTTGGCTCGCACGCCCGGGGAGGCGTCGGGCGATGTGTTCACAATTAACCCCTGTGCGCCAGAGGTTCGTTCAGCATTGGAATACAACTCGATTATGAGCTTTAGGGTTAGATGCAAAGGCTGGGGCAACTGTCGCTCCGCCAGTTTAGCGCGATCTGATTGCCAGGGAAAGCGAAGATTGCCCCGAAAAATCGGAAAAATTACAGAATTTTTTTGCCCAGCCCCGACAGCGCTAATTCCACCGCCAACAACGCCGTGCGATTGTGCTCATCAATCACCGGATTGATTTCGACAATTTCCATAGACACCATAACTTCGCTGTCGGCAATCATTTCCATAGCCAGATGCGCTTCGCGATAGGTGACTCCGCCTCGCACCGGGGTGCCTACACCAGGCGCGTCGCTGGGATCGACGAAATCCATGTCCAGGCTGACGGCGATCCCCTCAGTGTCGTCCATGGCATATTTGAGCGCGTCGGACATGACTTCGCGCATGCCGCGTTCATCGATTTCGCGCATGGTGAATGCTTTTACGCCTAGCTTCTTGATGAATTTTCGTTCGTGGGCATCCAGATCGCGCACACCGACGAGCACCACGTTCTGCGGCTCGATTTTCGGCTTGAAGCCGAAGAGGTCATGCAGTTCTTCCGTGCCATAACCCATGATGGCGGAAAGCGGCATGCCATGGACGTTGCCGGAAGGCGAGGTTTCCGGGGTGTTCATGTCGCTGTGGGCGTCCAGCCAGATGCAGCCGATGCTCTTCTTTTCTTTGCGGAAGTGTGCAGAAACCCCGCTGATCGAACCCGCCGCGATGGAATGATCTCCGCCGAGCACCAGGGGCAGGTGGCCGTCATCCAACGATTTTTGCACGGCCATGCCCAGATCCTTGCAGGCATCGGAAATTTCCGCGATGTATTTCGCGCGCTTTTCCCCGTAGGACATTTCTTCCGGCTGCTTTACGGAGATGTTGCCGATGTCTTCCACCTGATGCCCGAGCTGCTTGATGCGCGCCTGCAGCCCCGCGACGCGGAGCGCGGACGGGCCCATGTCCACGCCGCGGCGGCTGGCGCCGAGGTCCATGGGTACGCCAATGATGCGAATCTTCTGAGCCATGTTATCCAGTCGGCCGTCTGCAGCCGGTAGTCTGTGTTTGCGCAACAACGATTAGCGGTCCGGAGTAAGAAGCAATACCCGATGACAACAGGAAACTCCAGACCACGGACTACCGACTTCAGACTTCCTAAATGTTTAAGTCAAAAGAGCCGTTTTTGCAGGAGACTACGTTTGTGGCCAAAATCCTACCCGCGGCATTAAGGATACACGCGATAAATCATGCGAGGAAAGGGGATGACCTCGCGGATGTGCTCGGTGCCGCAGATCCACGCCACGGTGCGCTCCAAGCCCAAACCAAAGCCCGCATGGGGCACGCTGCCATAGCGCCGCAGGTCCAAGTACCATTGGAAGGATTCCACTGGTAAGTTGTGTTCTTTCAGTCGCTTGACCAGAAGGTCGTAGTCGTGGATACGCTGGCTGCCCCCGATGATTTCCCCATAACCCTCTGGAGCCAGCATGTCGAAGGAAAGAGCCAAGTCCGGCCGCTGGGCATCCGGCTGCATATAAAAGGCCTTGATGGCCGCCGGGTAGTGATGAACCATCACCGGGCGATCGAAACAGCTGGAGATTATCGTCTCCTCGTCGCCGCCGAAGTCATCCCCGAATTTGGCCGGGTTACCATTCTTCTGCAAAACGCCGATGGCCTCTTCGTATGTAATTCGCGGGAAGGGCGGCTTGATGTTTTCAAGCTTTTTGGCGTCGCGCTTCAGGGTTTCCAGTTCCCGCGAGCGGTTTTTCGCTACGCCTTGCACGATGGCGCTCACAAGTCCTTCGCCGAGCGTCATCATGTCGTCGAGTTCGGCGTACGCAGCTTCTGGTTCCAGCATCCAAAATTCGGTCAGGTGGCGGCGCGTTTTCGATTTTTCGGCGCGAAACGTCGGGCCGAAGGTGTAAACCTTGCCGAGCGCCATGGCCGTAGCTTCTATGTACAGTTGGCCGCTTTGGGTCAGGTAGGCCTTCTGGTCATCGATGTAATTCACTTCGAACAACGTGGAGGTGCCCTCGCAGGCGGCCGGGGTAAACATCGGCGCGTCTGTGAGTGTGTAGCCCTGAGAGTCCATGAACTCACGGGCGGAGCGGATTGCTTCCGCGCGAATGCGCAGGATGGCCGCTTGGCGCGGCGTGCGGATCCACAAATGGCGCTGGTCCAGCAGAAAGTCGACGCCGTGCTCTTTCAATTGAATGGGGAACGGCGTGGCCTCGGCGACCTTCTGGACAATTTGAATTTGGCTGACTCCGATTTCGTAGCCGCCCGGAGCGCGCTGCTCGGCCCGAATTTTGCCGCTGACGATCACGCTGGACTCCTGCGTCAGGCCTTTCAAGGCTTCGAAAGCTTCGGGATTTTCCTTAAGGGAGCAGACGCCCTGAATGATGCCGGTGCCATCGCGAAAAATAGGGAAAACCAACTTGCCGGATTCGCGGATATTGTACAGCCAGCCACGAATGGTGACTTCCTGGCCGTCGTATTTTCCTGCGTTTTCAATCGTGATTGTGGTCATAGTGGGCTTCTAGGGTCGTCCGTCAACCCACCAGTTTAGCAAAGAACCGAATATCGCGGTGTATGCGCTGAATCGAATTAAATGGGGATACAAACCATCCCGAGACTAAATGCCCAATCCACTTGTGCATTCGGCCAGTCCTCCTTTCAACACGGCGATGCAGGATTCACCTTTGCCCACCCGAGGTGAGCGGATACTGGCGACAACGAGGTCTTCATGCACAAGAAAACACACTACTCGAGCATCCTGTTGTGTCTGATGCTGTCGGGCATCTGTTCCGGCGCGCTCCGAGCGCAGCAGGTTCAGACGCAGCTGTCCGATCCGCCGGAGTCGCCGGCCCTCAGCGCGGCGCGCCCAGCCGATGCGCCTCTTCCGAGTCCAAAGGAATTGCTTGCCAAAAGCGATGACGCCGTCGGCGGCATGGCAGCTTGGAACAAATCCACCACGCGAAAGATGAAGGGCGTCTATCAGACCGAGGACAATTCCATGTTCCTGGCGATCGAAATTTTACAGAAGTCGCCGAATAAATCGCTCTCCAAGATTACGCTGCCCAATGGCGTCACCGTCCGGGAAATATGCGATGGGCAAAACGCTTGTGTCGAAACATCCTTGGGTGGCTACCAGGCATTGACCGGAGCGGCGCTGGCCAGCCGTTTGAGAATGGCCGAGTATCAGGACCGCGCCAAGCTCCAAGCCGTTGCCGCCACCGGCAAGGTGGTTGGCACCGAGAAGGTCGGCACGCACAACACCTACGTCCTGGAATTTTCCATGGACAAAAAGCTGCAGTCCCGTCTCTATTTCGACGCGGAGACCGGACTGGTCGTGCGTTCCGTGGATACGGTGGCGACCGCCGACGGGCCTTACACCGTGAAGATAGATCTGGACGACTACCGCGAAGTGAATGGGCTGAAGTTTCCCTTCCGCATTAAGCGCTCGGAGAAGGGCGTGGTCATGAACATCCGGCTCACGCAAGTGTTGGTCAATCCTCCGATCGACGATTCCACTTTCCTTAAGCCCGAATTCGCCAAGTAGCAGGCAAAGGAGCAATCTTGCGACCTAGGAGCAGCAGTTCCGCTATTCTTCTCGTTCTAACTTGCGGCGTGCTCTTGCTCATGTTCACGAACCGCGCATTGGCGCAGAGCGCCCCGCAACAAGACGCTACCCCCGCCAGCGCCGCGAGCGCGCCAGCCAATCCCGCTGCCCAGACAAACGCCCAAGAGGCTTCGCCGCAGAGCGAAGATTCTGTTTCGCTGGCCGAGGCGGCCCGGCTCGCCCGCGCCAACAAGGGCACGGCTGCCAATGCTAAGCCCACAAAGAAATACGACGACGACAATTTTCCCCGCAGCACGCCCATCGTAAAGAAAAACACTTCTGAAAGTGCCGCGGCCAACCCTTCCATTCAGGATCTGCCAGTCGATCAGATGAAGGGCAAAGTGGTACTGCTGGATTTCTGGGCATCCTGGTGCGGGCCTTGCCGCATGGTTCTTCCGAAGGTCAAGCAGCTGCAGTCCGTTTATTCCAGCGAGGACTTTGTCGTGGTCAGCGTGAGCGAAGATGACGATGAGGCCACCTGGCGCGGATTCGTCGCGGATCACGGAATGACTTGGACGCAGCGGTTCGATGGCAACAGCGCGCTACTGCGGAAATATCAGGTGAATGGATTGCCCACCTACGTGTTGCTCGATCGCGATGGCAACGAAGTGCAGCGGTACGAAGGGGAAGACCCCGGACAATCCATCATCGAGCGCGCAGCGCCGGACATCAAGCGCGCCCTGGAAACGCGCCAGTCCGCTTCAAACTAAGCAAACCGCCCCTCTTCGAATCCCTCACCCGCCGAAAGTGCCTGCGGTTGTGTAGTGGCCGCCTTCCGAGGCGGCGGTCTATCTTCTGTGCGCTTTGCTCAGGAATCGAATTCGGCTTGCACTCGGTCCAGGGACTTGGCGGCGGCAGTGATCTGATCGACCACGCTGGGGGCGTCGTGCCCCGATTTTTCCTTGAGTTCCAGTGTCAGAGGAAGAGCCGCCCCGGCAGGCGCGGTCTTCAGAAGAGCCACCGCCGCCGGCCACTGGATGGTGCCATCGTAGGGCGGCAGATGCTCGTCCTTGTCCCCGTGGTTATCGTGAATGTGCGCGCTGGCGATTAGTTCCTTCAGCGGCTCGAAGCTTTTGGCGACGCGTTCTTCTTCCGGGCCGTCGGCCATGTGCGCATGGCCAATATCGAAATTGAAGCGCAAACCGGTAAGCCGGGTTTCGTCCACAAACGAGCGCAGATACGCGGGAGCGCCCATCTCACTAGTGGTGTTTTCCACGCAGATGGTCACGCCGATATGTTTGGCGTGAAGAATCAGGTGCTCCAAGGAGCTGAACGCGGCGTCGCGCTTGCGAGGATCGGCGGTTTCCCGCGAACCGCCCATGTGCAGAATCAGTCGGGAAAAAGGCAGGTCTTCGGCCACATCAATGACCCGCTTCAGCTCATCCATGGCTTCGACCCGGCGAACCCGTTCGATTTCCGTCACCGACAGCGGGCTGCCGCCTTCGCGGTTGACATTTAGATCGCGGCTGGTGGGCGCGTGAAGCGAGGCGAGTTGCAGACTGTGGTCGGCGAGCGCCTGCGCGATGGCCTGCACTTCGGGCTTGGAAGCGTAATCGAAGTGGCTGCGCGACGCGAAGATTTCCACGGCTTGGAAACCGGCCCCGTGAATCTGAGCGAGCAACTCGCGGTTGAGTTTCTTCGAAACCAATAAATACGTGGAAAGGATCCTTTGCATAAGTTATGAGTGTAGCCGTTCGCGAACGCGCTTAGTCAAAAACGAGCAAGGTTGAAAAGGATTAGTTAACAGGGCGCGATCCGGTACAAACAACGCTCGGCTACGGCGCACCGCACCACATCAGTAGCCGATGGCGGAGCCGTTGTCCCGGGGATCGGCAGCGCCGCAGCGTTCGTTGGTCTTGGGGTCGATGCCGATGGCGTTCACCAGGCCGATGTGGCCGCGGCGCTTGACCTCATACCCACGTTCTTTCATCTGCTCTTCCATTTCCGGCGAGAAGATCTTCTCCATCCAGAGACTGTCGGGCAACCATTGATGGTGAAAACGGGGCGCGTTGATCGCGGATTGGGCGTCCATCCCGAGCCGCATCCAATTGATGATGGAGAGCAGCGTAACCGAAATAATCGTCGGGCCGCCCGGCGAGCCAGTCACGAAGCTGAGCTGGCCGTTGCGCAAGACCATGCTCGGCGTCATGGAGCTGAGCGGGCGCTTACCAGGAGCGATGGTGTTGCCTTCCGATTGAATCAGGCCGAAGAGCGCGTTCGGCACACCTGGCTGCGTGGTGAAATCGTCCATCTCGTCGTTCAAAACGAAGCCCGCCGAAGAAGTAACATGCGAACCGTAGCCATTGTTGAGCGTGTACGTGCTGGCCACGGCGTTCCCCGCGGCGTCCACCACAGAAAAGTGCGTAGTGTGTGGACCTTCGCCGAGACTGATGATGGTGTTGGCCGGAACGCTGGCGCTGACACCCGAACCGCAGACGTGCGGATTGCCCGCGTGTACTTCGCTGCTCGGTGTGGCGCGCACCGGATTGATGGTGGCGACCAGATCCTTCGCGTAACACGTGCTGGTTAATCCGGAGACCGGCACGTTGGCATAGTCGGGATCGGCAAGATAGGCAGCGCGATCGGCAAACATCCGCCGCATCACTTCGGCCACCATGTGCACGCTTTGTGGATCGTCCCAACCCTTCAGCGGCACATCCTGCAGCATGTTAAGTGCCTCAATCACGGCGACGCCACCGGAACTGGGCGGCGGAGAAGTGATCACCCGCCAGTGTTCGCTGTTGATGGTGTAGTTGGCCTGAAGAGCTTCACGAATTTTGGGCTGATAATGCGCCAGGTCTTCGAGCGTAATCAGCCCACCCAGGCCGGCCATGTCGCTGGCAAGCATTTGCGCGGTTTGCCCTTTGTAGAATTCGTCTGGACCGTTTTTAGCGATGCGTTTTAGTGTGGCGGCAAGTTCCGGCTGACGAAGAGTGTCGCCGACCTTGTACATCTTGCCCTCGTTCAAAAAAATGTGGTTGCTCATCGAGAAGCGCTGCAGGTCCGGACGCTCTTCTTGGAATTCGCGCGCGAGTTTTTCGGTGACCGGAATGCCTTGCTCGGCGTAACGAATCGCGGGAGCCATCACTTCGGCCAGCTTCATGGTGCCGTGAGTCTTGAGGGCCAGTGCCAGTCCCGCGACTGTGCCTGGAACCGCAATGGAGCGATAGCCGATGGTGGAAGCCTCTTTATTGAGGGTACCGTCGGGATTGATGTACATGTCGCGAGTGGCTTTGCCCGGGGCCATTTCGCGATAGTCGAAGAAATTCGTTTTGCCGTTGGCTAGGCGGACCAGCATGAAGCCGCCTCCACCAATGTTGCCCGCAGCGGGTTCAACGACAGCAAGCGCAAACGCCGTAGCCACCGCGGCGTCGATGGCATTGCCGCCCTTCTTCAGAATCTCCACGCCGGCGGCCGAGCCCAGCGGTTCATCGCTAGCAACCATCCCGTGTACGGAGCGGACCGGTTCGCGAGGCCACTCCTTCGGAATATTGGGCTGATCGCGATATTCATTGTAGGTTTGCGCGTTGGCCGGGAAGACAAAGGCTGCAGCGGCCCACAAAACGGCCATCCACAAAAAAGTTTTTTTTCGCATAGACAAGAAAAAACAGTAAGTGATCTGTACAAGCCCGTCAAGCAAGGCTGGAAAGCAGTGCCCTCGCAAGCGATGTCCAATCGCTACGAGGATGGTGTAAGCTTCTCGCAAATCGCAAAAGGAGTTCCTGCCCAATATGAAGCGCATCCGTGTGCAGTTTGTCGCGTGGTTCGTGCTTTTGCTGCTGGCAACGCTGTCCCTGCAGGCACAACAGGCGCAGCAAGGACCGCCCGCGGATTTGGATGCGTACGTGGCGCGAGCGATGCACACGTTCGAAGTGCCGGGCATGGCCGTCGCCATCGTGAAAGATGGCCATGCGGTGCTGTTGAAAGGGTATGGCGTGCGCAAAATGGGGGAAAGCACACCGGTCGACGAAAACACATTGTTCGGGATCGGCTCGAACACCAAAGCCTTCACCGCCGCGGCGTTGGCGACGCTGGTGGATGAAGGGAAAATCTCCTGGGATGACCCGGTTTATGAGCGCCTGAAGGGCTTTGAGATGTACGACCCGTATGTCTCGAAGGAGATGCGCATTCGCGATTTGTTGTGTCACCGCAGCGGCTTGGGATTGGGCGAAGGCGATTTGATGTTCTGGCCGCACACCACCTTTACGCGCGATGACGTAGTGTACCGCTTGCGCTACCTGAAGCCGAAGACCAGTTTTCGCACTACGTATGCCTACAACAACGTGATGTTTGTCACCGCAGGACAGGTGGTGGCTGAGGTGAGCGGCAAGAGTTGGGACGAATATCTCCGCGAAAAGATTTTTCTGCCGTTGGGAATGAGAAATACCAACACGACGTCGACGGCTTACAAACCAGGGGATAACTGGGCCACGCCGCACTCGAAGATCGACGGAAAGCTGCAACCCATTGCGCTGGAGAATCTGGATAATGCCGGCCCGGCCGGTGCCATCAATTCTTCAGTAGCGGACATGTCCAAGTGGGTGCTATTGCAGCTCAACCGCGGAAAAATTCCAGGAACGGACACGCGCATCTTCAGCGAGAAAGTCTCGCAAGACATGTGGGCGCAGCAAATGATTGTGCCAGTGCGGCAAGCGCCACCAGAACTGCAAAACCTGCAAGCACATTTCGCCGGATATGGGATGGGCTGGGCCTTGCGCGATTACAAAGGAAGAAAATTGGTGAGCCATTCCGGGGGAGTGGCCGGATATGTCACGCGTGTGATGCTGGTTCCCGAGGAGAATCTGGGTGTGGTGATTCTGACCAACGCGGAAGAGGATGTCGCGTTTGAATCGGTCCTTTACCACATTCTGGATTCTTACCTGGGCGGCCCGACCGAGGACTACATTGCCGGATTTCAGGCCGTGGAAGATAAGCAACGCAAAGAAGCGGATGAAACGATGAGCAAGGCCGAGCAGTCGCGCGCAGCGGAATCGAAACCGTCATTGCCCTTAGAGAAATATGCTGGCGATTATTCCGACCCTTGGTACGGCCAGGTGACCATTCGCTCCGAAAATGGCGGATTGCTGCTGAATTTCGAGCGAACCGTGCATGGCCTGGCGGATTTGCGGCACTGGCAATATGACACGTTTAAGGCCCACTGGCGCGATCGCGGAGTGGAGGATGCTTTCGTAACCTTTGCGTTAAAGCCTGATGGCTCAGTGGACCATTTCACGATGGTGGCGGTCTCACCACTCGCCGATTTCAGTTTCGATTATCAGGATTTGTACTTAACGCCGGTGGTGAAGAAATAAGAAGCAAAGAGCTAGTAGACATTCCAACTATTCGGCCAGGAATTCGACCTCGGGCGGAGAAGGCAGCAGGCCCGCCGCAGTGCCGCGCTCGATAAATTCGCGAACCGCCTTCTTGCCTTTTTCCCCGTAGCCTAACGTCCACTTATTGACGTACATCCCCACAAATTTATCCGCGAGATCGCTGTCCATATCCCGGGCAAACTGCATGGCGTAGTTCAGCGCTTCTTCCCGATGCTCGAGGCCGTAAGCGACGCTGTCACGGATGGTCTTGGCGATTTGCCGGCCCAACTCCGGGCCAAGCGAGCGACGCACCGCATTGCCGCCCAGCGGCAGAGCCATTCCCGTGAGTTCATGCCACCAGATCCCGAGATCAATCACGCGATGCAATCCCAGTTGCGGGAAAAACAGCTGGCCTTCGTGGATGAGCAAACCCGCTTCCACCACTTCGTTGCGCACCGCTTCGATGATTTTGTCGAAGGGCATCACCACCGCTTCGAAATCCGGCTGGTACAGTTTCAGCGTCAGATACGCAGAGGTCTTCAGGCCCGGAACGCCGATGCGTTTGCCCTTCATGTCCTGCGGCTTCATGGAATGGGTGGCCACCACGATCGGCCCGTAGTTTTCGCCGAAACTGGCGCCGCAATCGAGCAGGATGTATTTGTCCCGCAAGCTCGGATAAGCCGCAAAGCTCACTGCGGTAACGTCGTAAGTTTCCTGCAGCGCGGCTTCGTTCAGGGACTGAATATCGGAAAGAATATGAGTGTACTTGTAGCCCGGAGTGGACAGTTTGTGCGTGGCCAGCGCATAGAACATGAAAGCGTCGTCGGAATCCGGTGAATGCGCAAGTTTGATCTCGCGAACTTCCCGGTCGGGGTGGGAGGCGACTTCTCTGGCAGCCATGGGTACGTTCAATCCTTTGCCCGAGCCGTTCCATCAATGGAGACGACATTACCCTCTCGTGCGACCTGGACGGAACAAAAGAGGTCGAGCGTAGGACCACGGCCGGGTTAAGCCTTGCAGCCCAAAGACTAACACAGTGCCGCGTAGCGGACAAACCCGCCAACTGCCGCAAAACAGGCACGTTGTACAACGGGCTTTAGCCTTTGGCCCTCTGCGCTTTTGGAGGGCCCGCTTTTTGCCCTGAGCCTTGCGAAGGCCTGAGCCGGGCCGTTCGTTTTTACTCGCGCAGCTTACGGCTTGGCTTCCGCAGCCCCTGGCATAACCCCCGGCAACGGCTTAGCCAGTTCCTCTTCTAACTCGGGATGGGGGAAAGGCTTGCGCGGCAGCATCCGGTTGCGCATAGCGGCGTTATACACGAAGATGGCTTCAACCAACGCGGCTTGCGCCAAATCCTCGGGCTGCAACCGTTCGTACGTATCCATGTTGGAGTGATGCGTGCGTGAGCCGTAGTCCAACGGATCCTGCAGGAACTCGAAACCCGGGATGCCGATAGCGTCGAAGGCTTCATGATCGGTTCCGCCGGTATCGCGGAGGGTGATGGTCTCCACGCCCAGATCTTTCAGCGGAGCGATCCACTGGGCAAAGATCGGGCCCGCCGCGGCGTTGCCCTGCAAATAGATGCCGCGAATTTTCCCACCCCCATTGTCCAAATTGAAGTACGCGGAGATCTTCTGATAGTCGGGTTTCAACTGAATCGGGCCGGCGGGATCGCGGTCGAACTCGGTGATGGCCAGTTGATCCGCAGCGGTGGAGCGCGGGATGTACCCGAAATGCTGCTTGACGTAATTGTACGAGCCGAATTCGCCCTGCTCTTCCCCGGTCCATAGACCGACGCGAATGGTGCGCCGGGGTTTGACGTGCAGCGCATTCAGAATGCGCATCACTTCGATGGCCACGACCGTTCCCGCGCCGTTATCGGTCGCGCCCGTGGCGGAGGCCCAGGAATCCAAATGGCCGCCGACCATCACCAGTTCGTCTTTTAGTTTCGGATCGGTGCCGGGTATTTCGGCGACAGTATCAAAGCCGTGTTCGTGATCGCCGGTAAATTGCGTTTCGATATTCAGTTCGAGGGTTACCGGCACGTTGGCCTTCAGCAGCCGGTACACCCGTCCATAATTTTCGATTGCGGTCACCGCTACGGGAAGAGGATTGGCGCGGTCCTTTTGGTAAATCATCCAGCCAAAGCCTGCGCCGGAATCGTCAAAAACGGTGCCGCCGGAACCGCCGCCATTGCGTCCATCGCGGCTGGGCGTAATCACCGCCAAGGCTTGTTCGGCAGCCAGGAATTTGCCAACCTTTTCGCGAAACTCCAGCTTCTTCAGATATTCCTGGAAGAAATTTCCGTTTTCGTTCAGGCGTATGGGGTACTCACCGATACGCTTCAAATCGGCGTCATCATCCCGCACGGACAGAGGCTTATCCACGGGCTTCACTTCGCGCATGTCGCCGTACAGCACCACTTTGCCCGCCAGCTTGCCCTTATATTTGTCGAAATCTTTTTCGTCTTTGATGTCCGCCCAAACTGCCGAACCGCTCACCGCTCCTTTTGTGGCCGGCGACCATGGCGCGGCCTGGGCGATAAACACCGCCGTGTCCGGCGCGGTCATGCGCACCCAGGTGTTCAGCTGCTTCCAACCCATCCCGAACTCGCCCCAGTCTTCCAGATGCGCGTTGGCGCAACCCATCGCCGTGAACTGTTCCTTGGTCCATTCATTGGCTTTCTTCAGATTTTCGGATCCGGTCAGCCTGGGGCCAATGCCGTCCATCAGACCCGAGGCATATTCCATCACGTGGGAATGCCGCGTAGCCTCTTCGCGAATGCGCGCGTACATGGTCAAATCGAGATCTTCTTGCTGAGGCTGCGCTAGTTCGTAAGAGGGTGTATCGGAGTTTGCCGCTTCTTTTTTGTCGTTAGCGGCGGCAAACACCGTGAGCGAACATCCAGCCGCAAAAATGCCCAGAGACAGAACCAGAGATTTTCTTTTCATGAAGTGTTCCTTGGTTGGAAGAACGTCGGGAGCATAACAAAAACACCAAGGTTTCAACAAATAGCGCAGGAGCGCGGCAAAGGCGCGCAGCGATCAGGCAGCGGACACCAGATGCGCGATGGCGTCGTCGAAGCTGACTTTGCCATCGAGATACGGTTGCCAGTACAACTCGAGCAGCAGGTGATATTGATCCCAGCCACGTTGCGAAAGAATATCCGCAAGAGCATTGGGAACTTCGCTG